>NZ_JBHINS010000065.1:0-49902 GCF_042195095.1 Bartonella sp. CL435QHHD | reverse complement strand
AGAATAAGCAAACGCAAAGCCAGTTGTGTTATGGTTGATGCTTCACAGAGTGTTTTATAAAAAGCCGGCACATCTTTTCAATCCATGGCTGGTAAATTTTGCGTTTTATGACGTTGTTTACCTAAGAGCGCGCGTGCTTTTTCTGTTGCTTGTAAATCAACATTCAATCCTAATGCAGCCGCATGTTTGAGACAAAGATTGAGACGAATAAGAGCTCTATAAGCAGTTCCAGCTTTTGAATGCCAAATAGGGGCAAGTGTATTGCGTATCTCTGTTTGAGTAATCTCAGAAACGGGAAGACAGCCTAGTTTAGGGAGAATATGAAGGCGTAATGGTAAAAACCAATCCCCATCTTTACCATCATTTTTTAATTTAGCTTTACGACTTTCAAAAGCATCCAACGCGATATCTTTTAAATAATGGAGATTACTTATTGCCTCACGCTTTTGTTTTTCACGTTCTTTAATAGGATCACGACCTTCACGAAGAACAGAACGCCACCCAGTTGCCAATTCACGAGCTTGTTTTAAAAAAACATCTTGCAACGCTCCCAAGCCCATTTCACGGCGCCGACCATGAATGGTAAAACGGTAAATCCATTGAGCACCTCCATCTTTACACTTATGAAGTAACAAGCCGGCACCATCATTATATTTACCAGCTCGTGGGTGTTGCGACAGTCCTTGCATTAAGACGGTTCATAAGAGCCATTTTTAGTCCTTTCTTCTATAGTTTTTACCCATACGCCAGCCCCGCTTGTGATGTGCAAGCAAGCGGTTTTGATTGATTCAAGATAAACAGATTTAAAATGAGAGAATCCTACAGTATTAGTTTTTTCATTCAATATGAAAACAATAAGTTATCCTTATAAATCAATGTGATGTAGCAGGATGAAGATGTTTATGCAAAGAATCTAAAAGTTTTTTTTGCGAGTGTTTGAATAAGTCCTTTGTTTTTCTGAATTTTAGATACAAAATACTATTGCTAAAGTACTAAAAGTAGATCATGCTGGTAAATAGATGAGACTTTGATGGCGCTTGGTTTTAAAAAAGGCAATATTTGATTTCACTGTTTGCGCTGGCATTGATTTTGCAATAACAGATAATAGTTTATTGTATGCAGAATACTGTTATTTAGATTTTGATAAAAAGAAATTTATAAAGAATATTATCATTAACAGTTATGCGAAACTTTAATGAAAATGAATCCAACTTTAATACACATAATTTTAGTGTGATTTAGTTTACAAATGCTCATTGAATGCAAAATTAAAAGTTTAAGAAGCCTTATTTTCAAAAATTCTTTATTTTTTTGTGAGTGTGTCATTTTTGCTACAGATCTTTCAAAAAAGATGCTCTATATATATTTCATTTTGGATATTTGGAGAGATTTTATGAATACAAAACGTTTAATAACAGCGTCTATTTTTTCTTTAATTTCAGCGTCTACAGCACTAGCTGCTGATGTTATAATTCCTCATCAGCCAGCATCATCGACTTCTTCTACCATTATCGCGCCTACTTTTTCATGGACAGGTCTTTATTTAGGTGTTCAAGCGGGTGGTTTTTCGAGCAAAGCTGATATGGCTCTTGTTGGTCAAGAAAAGAGTTTACCACTGGATAAAGAGTTCTCTCCTAAACTTTCAGGTTTTGCAGGTGGTTTTTATGCAGGTTCTAATATTGATCTCGGTGACAACTTTATTTTTGGCGTCGATACGGATTTAATGATATCTGGAAAAAAACACACAAAGACCATTACTATAGGTGCAGCTGATAACACTACAGTAGAAAATGCAGTCGTAAGATCCCGCAGATCCGCAAGCCTACCAACGCCTCAACCACTACAAGTAACAACATCAAGTAGATCACAAACACAAAAAGCCGCATCAACAGCATCCACAGGCGCAGGAAGAGCTGCAAGTGCAGGAGCACCTGCAGGCTCAGGAATATCCGCAGGTGCAGGAGCTAAAACGGTAACTCCAACAGAAAAATCCAAGTCAAGAAAACCTGCTACAGCACAAACTGGACAAGCAAATCCAGCTCAACAACCAAATGCAGAAGCAAGACAATCAAGTCAACCCACAACAATTGGCAATTCTGGCAATGTTCATTCTACAACAGCAGAAAAAACAGTGACGGTGGAAAGAGCATCAGGAGTTTCAACGCTATCATCAAAAACGTCATCTGCATCGTCAACAACACAACCAGTCCTCGTCAGACAAGTGACGAGAACAGATGTAGGACAGACATCGGTAAATGGATTAAAATTACCTGAATCTAAATCAATATCCTCTACCACAGGAGCAAGCTCACCAGAGCGGTCACCGCTCCTATTGGCAAGATCAGACACAGGAGATCAACCATCAGTAAGAGGAACAAATGGAGTAACGGCGTCTGCAAAATCTGCAGAAACGTCATCTGTATCAACAGGGGCTGTACAAGTGCAATCTACTCCAACAAAATCCGTTGCTGTAAAACCCGCGCCCTCTACCTCAACAACGGGAACAGAAGCAAGTCAGCCAGCAGCAAAAGCACCTGCATCGGTACAACCTGCATCACAATCATCAGCAGTAGAAAGAACAGTACCGAGCGGAGGGACACTTATACTCGCGAGATCAGGGGCATCCTCTGAATCAGCAAAAGCTTCTAATGGAACAAGCGGAGCCCAACACGGGAATCATCATAGCTCTTTCCATGGTAGCGGAAATGCTCATCCACATGGTGCATCTCATGCAGGTGGGCATGGTTCTGGTGCTCATGCGCATGGTGCTAATCCACATGCTTCTCGTTCTCATGGTGGACAGAATATGGCTGGACACGGTGCACAAAGTACACAAGCGGTGGATAAGAATGATTCCAGTGTATATGGTATAGAACAAATAAAAAAGATGGCTTCTGAACTTGGTCTTGATCAAGAGTATGAAGTTGAAACGTTAAGTCATACTTTCAAACAAAATTGGGGTGGTGCTACACGGGTACGTATTGGTTTTGCTGCTGATCGCTTTATGCCTTATCTTGCTGGTGGTATTGCTTATGGGCAATTCCAAGACACTGTATCAATATCCGTTAAGGATGAGGATGGAAGAGTCGTTTCTTCTAAGAATTTAGCTGATGAAACAAAAACCATGATTGGTTACACACTTGGTGGTGGCGTTGATTTCTCGCTTCTGGATAATGTGATTGTACGTGCAGAATATCGTTACTCTGATTTTGGTAAAAAGAAATTTGCAAAGGAAAAACTTGAAGTTAACTACAAAACCAATGATTTCCGTGTTGGTGTAGCTTATAAATTCTAATTTTTTAAAGAGTAAATTTCTAAGAGGCTCCACTGTCAGTGGAGCCTTTATTTTTTAAAAGATCACTTTTTGGTTTCTTTTCTTGTGAATTTCATGATAAAGCCCATAGAGTGTGATGATATATTTTCCTGATCGCTGCTTAATACGAATGATAAGCTCGGCTTTCCCTATAGATAAAAACCAGAGTTGCAGGGTTCAGGGAAGTTATGCAAAAATGAAATCGTAAAAGTGGACAGGGATATTTCACAATGGCTGTGAAAAATGAAACAATAGATTATTCAAAAACTCTTTATCTCCCACAGACAAATTTTCCTATGCGTGCAGGGCTTCCGCAAAAAGAGCTTGAATTGATGGCGCGTTGGGAAAATATGGGGCTTTATGCGCAATTGCGCCAACAAGCAAAAGATCGTCCATTTTATATTCTTCATGATGGTCCACCTTATGCAAATGGTCATATTCATATCGGGCATGCTTTAAATAAAGTTCTAAAGGATGTGGTTGTCCGTTCATTCCAAATGCGCGGTTTTAATGCAAATTATGTTCCTGGTTGGGATTGCCATGGGCTTCCAATTGAATGGAAAATTGAAGAAAAATATCGAGCACAAGGAAAAAATAAGGATGAGGTACCTCTTAACGAGTTTCGTCAAGAATGCCGTGAATTTGCACAGCATTGGGTAACCGTTCAAAGTGAAGAATTTAAACGCCTTGGTGTTGTGGGAGATTTTAACGCGCCTTATACTACAATGGCTTTTCATGCAGAAGCACGCATTGCCAGTGAATTGATAAAATTTGCTATGTCAGATCAGATTTATCGTGGTTCCAAGCCAGTGATGTGGTCTGTTGTGGAGCGTACGGCTTTGGCAGAGGCTGAGATTGAATATCATGATCATGAATCAGAGGTGCTTTGGGTTAAGTTTCCTGTTTTTGAAGCAAATTCTGATGATTTATATGGTGCTCATGTCATCATTTGGACAACAACACCGTGGACAATTCCAAGCAATCGTGCAGTGAGTTATTCTTCGCAGATTTCTTATAGTATTTACGAAGTTGAAAGTGCTGAAAATGATTTTGGTCCTCAAGTGGGAGAAAAGCTTCTTTTTGCAGACGCTTTAGCGATGAGTTGTGGAGAAAAAGCCAAACTTGTTTTGAAGCGTTTACGTGTTATTTCTGCTGAGGAATTGAAAGCTCTTGTTCTTTCTCATCCACTCAAAGGTTTAGCTGGAGGGTATAATTATAAAATTCCATTGCTTGATGGTTCACACGTAACAGAGAGTGCTGGTACAGGTTTTGTCCATACAGCACCAAGCCATGGGCGTGAGGACTTTGAAATTTGGAATGATTATAAGTCCTTACTGGAGCAAGCGGGGATTGATTCATCTATACCGTTTCCTGTTGATGATGCAGGGTTCTATACGAAAGATGTTCTAGGTTTAGGACCAGATCGTGAAGGAGGACCTGCACGTGTTATTGATGATAATGGAAAAATGGGTGACGCCAATAAAGAGGTCATTAACGCTTTAATTAAAGCAGATCGATTGTTTGCACGGGGGCGTTTAAAGCATTCCTATCCCCATAGTTGGCGTTCAAAAAAACCCGTTATTTTTCGCAATACACCACAATGGTTTATTTCAATGGATAAAGATTTTGGGGATGGTTCAACTTTACGTAGTCGGGCTTTGGAAGCTGTTTCAAAAACGCGTTTTGTGCCATCTTCTGGACAAAACCGCCTAGCTTCTATGATAGAGGATCGTCCTGATTGGGTTCTTTCTCGTCAGCGTTCTTGGGGGGTTCCTATTTGTATTTTTGCGAATGAGGATGGTGTTATTCTAAAAGATGAAGGTGTGAACGAGCGTATTTTACGGGCTTTTGAAGCAGAAGGGGCAGATGCATGGTTTGCTGAAGGAGCACGTGAACGTTTTTTAGGTGAGCGTGCACATGAGCCTTGGGTACAGGTTTATGATATTTTGGATGTTTGGTTTGATTCTGGAGCAAGCCATAGCTTTGTGTTAGAAGATCGGGCTGATTTGAAATGGCCTGCTGATGTTTATTTTGAAGGTTCAGATCAACATCGCGGATGGTTCCAATCTTCTCTTTTGGAAAGCTGTGGTACGCGTGCTTGTTCTCCCTATAAAGCCGTGATCACACACGGTTTTACTTTGGATGAGAATGGTAAGAAAATGTCTAAATCTTTAGGCAATACGGTTGTTCCGCAAGAGATCATTAAAACATCTGGAGCTGATATTTTTCGTCTCTGGGTTATGACAACCGATTATTGGGAAGATCAGCGTTTAGGCAAAAAAATTCTTCAAACAAATGTGGATTCATATCGTAAACTACGCAATGCAATTCGTTGGATGCTAGGAACTTTAGCACATGATGATGGGGAAGAAATATCTTATGGTGCACTGCCGGATCTTGAAAAATTTATATTGCATAGGCTTTTTGAACTTGATCAGTTGATTAATCGCGCTTACGACGAATTTGATTTTAAAAAGATTATGCGTGCATTATTGGATTTTTCAATCATTGAGTTATCGGCATTTTATTTTGATATCCGCAAGGATTCTCTTTATTGTGATGCGCCTTCATCAAAAAAACGCAAGGCCTCCTTGCAGGTTGTCCGTGAGATTTTTGAGCGTATGGTAACATGGCTTTCTCCAATGTTGCCTTTTACTATGGAGGAAGCTTGGTTAGAGCGTTATCCAGAAAGCCAATCGGTGCATTTGGAACAATTTCGCTCTGTACCAGAAGAATGGCAAAACCAATCTTTGGCTGAGCGTTGGAAAAAAATTCGGCAGGTCCGTAAAGTTGTGACAGGTGCTTTAGAGCTTGAACGTGCTAATAAGCGTATTGGATCCTCTTTGGAAGCTGCGCCTATTGTTTTTATTTCCAATCTGGTTTTACGAGAGGCATTAGAAAATGTGGATATGGCGGAGATCTGTATTACCAGTGCACTCACAATTAGGCAGGACACGATACCTTCCGATTCTTTTACTTTGAATGATGTTGAAGGTGTTGGTGTATATCCAGAGAAGGCATTAGGAAAAAAATGTGCTCGATCATGGCGTTATACACAAGATGTTGGGAGTGATCCAGCTTATCCGGATGTATCTGCTCGTGATGCAGCTGCTTTGCGGGAACTACAGATTCTTGGTAAGATTTAAAATTTTAAATCAAGGGAAAGGAGTACAAGTATATTTCTCATATTGATGAATATAGTTTTTTGTGGTACAAAGTAAATTCCGTTGTTTTTTCTGCAGGGGGGAAATTTGTGTATGGACCGTTCTCTCATAAATAACGGGAATATTAATCAGCCATATACTTAGGAAATGGAATAGGCAGTGAGAAAACGTGAAGTAAAAATATTTCCAATAGGAATTTTAGGGATGTGCTTTGTTCTAACGGGATGCAATTTATCCGCTCCTACCTATGGTACCAATAAACCGGTTTCGATACAGTTTTTTGAAGATGTTGCTAATATTACTTCATTAACACCAACAAATAATAGCAGCCAGATTGTTATGAAACCTCATCCAAAACTTGTAATACCAAGCCCTAGTTCACGCAGATTTTTGCCGGTACCACAACAAGATAGATCTGTCAATGAAATGGCAGCATCGAAGAAGCATCAAGGAAATACTCCTTTTCCTCATAAAGGATCGTCAGTTAATGGCGCTGGTTCAGAAAACCCTTCACAGTTGAATGCGAAGCAACGACAGGAATATTTACGTCGTCAGAGAGCACAAGTTGGAAGTTCAAAATACCGTCGCTATCTCACTGAACCACCTTTAAGTTATCGCCAACCGGCAAAAACCGCACCTATTGGTCGATAAGGGAAAGACAAAATATTTAAAGTAAAGTATTTTTCCAATTACTTATGATACTAAGCTCTCATTCATGCACAGTTATAATGCTGTTGGAGGAGGGGTGTTATTCTCATGAAATAGCAATATGACAACAGCATCGAGAGAGTACTTCATGCGTTTCCTAACAAGAAATATTTCTCAAGTTCATTTTGCAACATCGTTCATGTGGATAGTATAACGTAAAATCTATTGTACTCCACTATCTTGATGCTTAGGAAGGAGAAAGCTGATACCATCATTTTATTTTCCAGACTCCAGTTGCGACAATTCTTGCATTTGAGAGCCTTCATAAGAGACATTTTTAGTCTTTTCTACAACGTTCTTTATCCAGACGATAATCCCGCTTATGATGTGCAAAAAAGTGATTTTTATTGCTTCAATGTAATTTGAAAGAGAGTAGATCTACGATATGTTGGAATTTATATTTTATTATACAAAATAATGAATTATTCTTATGAATGAATGTATCATCTAATAGAAGCAATATGCAGGATTAAAAGAGAGAAAAATGCTTTGAAATAGCTTTTACTATATATGTCAGAAGAATTAATAGTCTTTTTGAGAAGTAGGATAGTTTTTTAAGAGTGAAAGTTATGGAAGAAGAATTGTTTTTAGTATCGCTTTTGTACAAAAAAATCTTTAAGTAATTGAGCAGCTTCTTTTTCTTTAAAACCAGAATAAATCTCAGGTTTGTGATGACAGGTTGGTTGCTGATAAAAACGTGGACCATTTTCTATAGCACCCCCTTTGGGATCATTTGTTGCGTAATAGAGACGACGTATGCGTGCAAATGAAATGGCAGCAGCACACATAGCACAAGGCTCAAGTGTTACATAAAGATCGCAATCAGGAAGCCTTTCGTTTTGCAATGTTTCGCAAGCCATACGGATTGCGCGTATTTCTGCGTGTCCTGTAGGGTCATATGCAGATTTTATAAAGTTACCAGCGCGTGCAATGATAGCTTTTCCACGTGTAATGACAGCACCTACGGGAACTTCATCTTTTTTTGCAGCCTCTTGTGCTTCTAAAAGGGCTATTTCCATGGGCGTCAAAGTCATAATATTCTTTCTACTGAAGGTATAGAAAATCTAAAGGTTATCTCGATAAGGAATGCTATAGAATGAATAATTTATTACGCTTTTATAATGAAAAGAATACCTCTATTTTTTTTAAGAGTTTAAAACAAACTTGCAAGTCGGCAGATACATTATTGTCGTTAAAGGATAGAAAATGATCAATGATTATGCTACTTCATTTTTCAGGATAAGCGGTATGGTGCATGTGAATAATTTTCTGAACATACTTGCAAAGATTGGTTTGAAACGCAAATGAATGAAAATAATGAGAGTGAACGAATTGCTAAAAGGTTAGCGCGTGCTGGTATTGCTTCGCGTCGAGATGCAGAAATGATGATTGTTGCAGGTCGTATTTCTGTGAATGGTAAAGTCGTGACAACGCCTGCTTTTAATGTTAGCCGCTCTGATGTTATTAAAGTTGATGGCAAACCTTTACCTCCTATAGAACGAACGCGTTTATGGCTTTACCATAAGCCAGCAGGTCTTGTCACCACGAACCGTGATCCTGAAGGCAGACCTACAGTATTTAGTAATTTACCAAAAGGAATGCCGCGTGTTCTTTCTGTTGGAAGGCTTGACATTAACACGGAAGGGCTTTTGCTTTTAACCAATGATGGTGGCTTAGCGCGTGTATTAGAGCTTCCTGTAACAGGATGGGTCCGCAAATATCGCGTCCGTGCTCATGGAAGAGTAAAACAGAGTGCGCTGGATAACCTTAAAAATGGTATTGCGATTAATGGTATTTTTTATGGTTCGATTGAAGCATCAATTGAACGTGAACAAGGGTCGAATATATGGCTTTCTGTTGCGTTGCGTGAAGGAAAAAATCGTGAAATAAAGAATGTTTTAGGGGCATTGGGATTATCAGTTAATCGATTAATCCGTGTATCCTATGGTCCATTTCATCTCTCTGATTTAGAAGAAGGAGCCGTGCAAGAGTTAAAAGGGCGGATGTTACGAGATCAGTTGGGGGAGCGTTTGATTATGCAAGCCAATGCAGATTTTGATGCTCCTATTCTGAAACCCTTTTCAAATTCTGCAGTTGTTGCAGAAAAGCAAAGCCAGAAAGATCTTTCTGTTGCAAATGATGGTTGGGTTTTCTCAAGTGAAAGGGCGATACGGCGCCGACCAAGAGATGGTTCTGTTGAACATAGTCGCGCGCAATTAAGTACAAAGTCTCATGAGAATATAAAGAAGGAGAAAAGTGAAGAAGGAAAAGCAGAGCGTTTTTTACCGCGTTCTCGCCGTGCTAATGTTTGGATGGCTCCTGGTGCGCGTCCCCAGAGTGCACGTAGAAAGCCTTCCTATAGTGAGGAGAAATCGCATGATCATAAGAGCGGTTTGGATGGTAAAAAATCCTTTCATCGAGGCAAGGAAAAACTAAAAGAAAGTCCGTCACACAAAGAGAAGAGGGGAAGTTTTGTTCAAAAACGTGGCAAAACATCTTATGATGAGACGCACCCCTTTGGTAAGAAAGATCGCTTTTTAAAGGATAAAGAGAACATGATAAAAGGTGGTCATGATGAACATTCTTTTGAGAGAAAGAAAAAATCGTTTGGTGGTGCTATGAAAAAATC
This sequence comes from Bartonella sp. CL435QHHD, assembly GCF_042195095.1. NCBI lineage: Bacteria > Pseudomonadati > Pseudomonadota > Alphaproteobacteria > Hyphomicrobiales > Bartonellaceae > Bartonella > Bartonella sp. CL435QHHD. The sequence continues at coordinate 40,088 of NZ_JBHINS010000065.1, read as the reverse complement.
TAAACCACATAGGGACGGTGCAAAAACTTCGAAGCGATTTGGAGGTCCACGTGCGGATCATAGGCGGTAAATTTGCTGGGCGTGTTTTGTTTTCGCCTGTTAATCAGTCGATTCGCCCAACGAGTGATCGTACACGTGAAAGCCTTTTTAATATTCTTTCTAGCCGTGAAGAAGAATTTTGGACCAATAAACGCATTCTTGATCTTTTTGCTGGTACTGGTGCTTTAGGCATCGAAGCACTTTCGCGTGGAGCAAAGGCGGCTGTTTTTGTTGAAAACTCGGTTGAGGGGCGTGGGTTGCTTCAAAAAAATATAGAAGCCTTTGAATTACAGTCGATAGGACGGATTTTGCGTCGTGATGCGACCAAACTTGGCAATATTGGCACAATGCTTCCATTTGATGTTATCTGCGCTGATCCTCCCTATAGCCGTTGTTTAGGTGAACGTGCTTTTGTAGAAGCTTTGCGAGGGGGGTGGGCAAAAGCTGATACACTCTTCATACTTGAAGAAAAGAAAGATACAATGATTCATTTACCTGATGTCTTTTATTTAGATGATGAGCGGTTTTATGGTGAGACAGCAATACGTCTCTATAAATTACGATCGCTTACATCTTGAGAAAGTTCTTGTTTTTATCCGATAGGATGAAAAAATGCTTCTTCACAGTTTTCTTCATTTTATATGGTTTTTAAAAGGTTAAGCAGAAAATCAATAAAAGATTCTAATGTTAAAGGAATTGATGAATTTTTATTAGCTTTAATACAGAAGGATGTTTTTTCTCCAATAGGATATATATTCCTCGATAATAGTTATGATCTTTTTTATCTAATTTCTTTCTGCCATACCTTAATCATCACATTTCATCAGCAGTTGAAAGCTTTAAGCTATGCAGTCTGCATTGATATCTTATATGATGCGTAACTTCTATTTTTGCTATTGTCTAAACTTAAAAAAGATATTTTGTTTAGTATTGAAAATATTGTTCATTTATCCTGAATATTTGTGTGTTTAGTTTAGTAATATCGCTTGTTGAGTTAGTCATTACATATTAAGTAAATCTGAGAGTATTAAGTATCTTATCGTTGTGCAGCTTTAAGGATACTTTTTTATATTATTCTTTATCACTAAAGATAAGTAATTTGTAAAAAAGGGGAGATTATCGTGTTTAATTGGATATATAGTGAAGAGATTAGTACAGAAGCAAGTGCTGAGCAAATTTGGGCTATATGGGAAGATGTGGCATCATGGCCTTGCTGGGATAGTGAACTTGAGTGGGTAGAACTTTCTGGTCCTTTCAAAGAAGGTGCTATAGGACGCATGAAACCTAAAAAGGGACCTACAGTAACTTTTACACTTGATAAAGTTATAAAAAATGTTTGTTTTTCTGATTATGCTAAACTTCCTTTTACACGTATGAGTTTTGATCATGAATATATTTGTTCAACAAAATCGGGTTCTTCAAATAACAAAATTCGTCATACTGTAACCATGTCTGGTTTATTTTCTCCTTTCTTTGGAATGATTATTGGGTCAAAAATTAAGTTACATCTTCGCGATGCAATGATTGAAATGAGCAGACGTGCTCTTACTGAAAACAAAAGCATCTCGTAAGGGGGGCATTTATAAAGAAGTTAATACCTTAAAAAAGGTGCAGAAATCTTAGCCTTGTTAGAATGAAATCAGTTATGAGTATATAGCAAATCGATGAGCTATGATCTGTTTTTTAGTTAGTCGTTGAAATCGTGTCAAATCATCTGAGAAAATTAATTTTGCACCAAAGATCTTATAAAAGCCATTGAATTTTATTCAATATATAAAAGCTTATAAGGCGCGCATTTTTACTGAAAATAAAGAAAGTTGTAGAAGCTTATTTCTGCTCTTGTGAATCTGTAGGTTGATATTGTCATGATATTTGCCAGTTTCTAATGTTGCGATAGTTTTTGATTTGAGAGCATTCATAAAAGACATTTTGACTCCTTCTTAAATAGTTTTTATTCATACGCCCCTTACTGATGATATGCTTGCAAATAGTTGTGATTGATTCAACATGAATAGGTTCGAAACGGAGAAAATTTAATGATATTTGATTCTTTTATGCAAATTACAAAATGATCAATTATGATTATAAATCAAAGTGTTTTTTTGATTAAAAGATTATAAGAACAGATAATTTCTTTGATTACTTTTCTAGAGAGTGCAGTTCTAAAAGGCTCTAGATGATAAAATAAAACCTCCCTTAATTTTCGTAAAAATTAATCTCGTATCGTTGTATGTATTTGGTTTAAATGTTTAAAAAGCGATTTTTTAAAATGCGCACAGATATCCCAGTTTCTGCAAATATTTTTGTATCTATTAAAACAATTATGAGCGATAAACTTGCCCAAATTAATTGGAAGAATATGCTTATTGTAGATTGAATTGAACAATAGATACAACATTGAGTTTTATATAAAAGTTTTATTGATTATCGTTTTATAACAATATTACGCTTCTTTATTTTTTAATGGAAGGAAAAGAGGAAGGAGTGTAGTTCTTAAATCAAAATCTATCCAGTATTTTGGGATTTTTGTTTCAGGAAAAAGAGTCTATTAAGTTATATCTGTTTAGTAACAAAATAACCAGTTAAGGATGAGGCATGAAAAATGAGATGCTCTTGATTAGACGCATTAGAAACGAGAGAGAATGTTATGATTATAACTTATTTCTGATAAATATAAAAAATGAGTTCTTTGTGATATCACGCTTATGAGAATAAAGAAGCTAATGACTGCTCATTTTGTTGAAGCAATAACGCAAGAAAAATTTTTTTATTCCGTTTATATTTTTTTGTTTACAAGATTGCCATCTTATTATGAGAGAGTTTATAGAAGCAAAGAAGTATACACAAATATAAGGCATTTTCTTGATTCTTGCTTGGAAATTAAAGAATGCTATAGGAATGAAGGAAGTTATTTGACTATCCAGAGGACATAAGGCTTGTGACTTAAGTCATTTTATACTTTTCGAATTTTTGAGGATTTTGGCTTAAATTCAAATGTTATTGTTAGGCCTTTTGTTAATTGCCAAATTTTCGGTTGATTTGATTGTCAGTACAGATTGGATTATCTAAAATGATAAGGGCCCATGAGAAATCTTGAAACTAAAGAGATTTTACGGCATATACAGCATATTACGTCTTTTCATAAAGAAGCTAAAAGGGAAATGATTTAATGCATTAAAAAAAAGAATGCATGAAATATGCATAATCTTATGAATAAACACACAAGAGTTATATTCTGATTTGTATAAATTTGTCAGAATGCTTATCAATGTAAATAATAAAATATTTTAGGGAGTCTATGATGACTGACAAAAACCAGATTGAGAAAGCAGTTTCGCTGGTTGAAGCAGCAAGGCGTTCTGGGGCAGATGCTGCTGATGCTGTTATTGTTCATGCTCATTCTACCAGTGTATCAGTTCGTTTTGGGAAAGTTGAATCGACAGAAGCAGCAGAGAGCAATGATTTTACTCTAAGGGTTTTTGTTGGAAAAAAAGTAGCAAGTGTTTCTGCTAATTTAGGATCTTATCCGCAAGAACTTGCGGAACGTGCTGTTGCGATGGCTAAAGCTTCTCCCGATAGTTTATTTGAAGGTTTGGCAGATAAAGAGTGTTTGGTTAAGCATCCTAAAGATCTTGATCTTTTTGATGATTTTGTACCTAGCAGTCATTTTTTAACAGAAGATGCTTTAAAAACAGAGGCAGCAGCTCTTGATATTAAAGGTGTAAGCAATTCTGGTGGCGCTGCAACAGCTTATGGCCGTAGTGGGTTTATTCTTGTGACCAGCGATGGTTTTTGTGGAGCCTATCGCTCAAGTTGTTTTTCACGTTCTTGTAGTGCTCTTGCAGGTGAAGGAACACAGATGGAGCGGGATTATGATTATACAACAGCCTTACATTTTTCTGATTTAGAGGCAGCAGAAACTGTGGGAAAGAATGCAGGGCTTGGTGCAGTTCGACGTTTGGGTGCAGTTCGTGCGGCAACTGGGGGCGTTGATGTTATTTTTAATCCGCGTACGGCTCGTGGAATTGCAGGGCATATCGCATCTATGGTCAATGGAGCCTCTGTGGCTCGAAAAACGAGTCTTTTACAGAATTTCCTAGGTAAGGAAGTGATGAAGCCTAATGTTAATGTAACCGATCAACCTTTGCGATTACGTGGAAATGCTTCTCATCCTTTTGATGGAGAAGGGGTAGAGGGACAAACACTCAATATTATTGAAAATGGTATTTTAAAAAATTGGCTTCTTTCATCATCTACAGCACGTGAACTGGGACTTAAAACAAATGGACATGGTGTGCGTTCAGCATCATTAGTGCAGCCGACCAGTACAAATTTTGCTATTGAACCGGGTTTAGTATCGCCTTGCGATATGATAAAAGATTTGCGAAATGGATTTTATGTGACCGAATTATTCGGTCATGGCATTGATTTTATTACTGGTCAGTATAGTCGTGGGGCTTCCGGTTTTTGGATTGAAAATGGTGAAATTGCTTATCCGGTGAGTGAAGTAACGCTAGGCTCTGATTTGCTTCATATGTTAGCACATTTAACACCTGCCAATGATATTGATCGGCGTTATGGTACAGCAGCTCCAACATTATTAATTGAAGGGATGACACTTGCAGGAAAATAATACGCATCATTCTTCTGATTTAAATCTTTTGCGTGACGTTTGTCGAGAGGCAGGAGATTTAGCAATGCGGTATTTTGGATGCACGTTGGATGTCTGGATTAAAGAAGGTGATTCCCCGGTCAGTGAAGCAGATTTTGCTGTTGATCATTTCTTGAAAGAGAAGCTTCTAGGGGCACGTCCAAATTATGGATGGATTTCAGAAGAAACAAAAGATAATCGAGAAAAACAAGATTATTATGAGCGCTCTTTTGTTGTTGATCCTATTGATGGAACGCGTGGTTTTCTTTCTGGCAGTCCTTATTGGTGTATTTCGGTTGCCATTATTGAGAATGGGCGTCCTATTGTGGGCGTACTACAATGTCCGGCTCAAGGAGATGTTTATACAGCTGTAACGGGTGGAGGGGCAACATTAAATGGGATAAAACTTCCTCGTTTAGCCTTTCAGGTTCATCGAAAATATAAAATTTCACTTGATAAATCGCTCGCACAAAAATTACCAGATGATTTCCTCAATCAAGTTAGTCTTTACCATTATCTTCCTTCTCTTGCTTATCGTATTGTTCTTGTTGCTCAAGATGAAATTGATATCGTATTAGTTCGTCCAAATTGTCATGAATGGGATATTGCCGCTGCTGATCTTATTTTGCAGGAGTGTGGAGGGTGTTTTTTATCGCTTGATGCCTCTTTACTATCTTATGGAATTGAACCTTACCAATATGGACTTTTAATTGCTGGTAAAAATAATTGCTGTCAAGATATGATAGATGTTGTTCGTCAAACAAAGTTAGTTTAATCACGTAAAAGCATGCTAAAATAATCTAAATAATATAGAGGCACATATGACTGAAACCAACGAAAAAAAACAATATTTACATCTTGTATTTGGTGGGGAATTAAAAAATCTTAACAGTAATCAATTCAAGAATCCCGATGATTTAGATGTGGTTGGTATTTTCTCAGATTATAAATCCGCTCAAGAAGCATGGCAGGCAAAAGCGCAAAGCAGTGTAGATAATGCATTACAACGTTATTACATTGTAGATTTGCATCAGTTTCTTGATGCTGAGTTAGGCGATGCAGAATAAAGCTTGAATATTTGGTTATTATAGCCTGTAGATTGCTGCACGCTTTTGTTTAGTCGTCCTTTTCATAGGTACTTTCTTCGAGTAAAATAGAACGTCGTAAAAAAGAATATGCTTGTTGTTTAAAATTCATATGTTTTCTTAAAAAAAACATCTCTCAAGGCACCCAAACCCATTTCATAATAGTGTTCGTGCAAGGTATAAAATCCATTGTTGCACCACCATCTTTGCGCTTAATAAAAATGCAAGACAGTTCTATCAACCTATTTGCAACAGCAATATTATCATGACAGCGATCACTCGAAGTTTATGATTATATTGTGAATAGTCGCTCTGCTCTTGAATGGGTATGAGACATTAATGCGTTAAGATTAATACAAAGAGTAGCATTATTAATGATACGAATTACTACTCTATTGAGATTATTAGCACTCCCTACTTATCCATTGGAATTTTTTCAACGAGTTATTACTATAAGCTTAGAAACCATGAAAGTTGTTAGAAACTTACCAAAATTAGAAACTTAGAGAAACTGAATAGATTTATAAAGTTAACTTACCTCATAAGGGCTTCTTGAGTACTCGTTTAAAACTACAATCTATAAGTTAGTCATTTTGTGTTGATTATATACAATCTTAAAAGGAATAAGATATCATGCAACCTCCTGAAAAGAGAGGATTTAAAATTTTGAAAACTCTTATTTAAATTGCTGTAAGACTTTTAAGAAATTCTCTATTAAACAAGATTAGATTTTTCTGGATTACCTTTAAGAGATGATATCACAATTTAAAATGAGAACTCTATACCATTCAAAAGTTTTTTTTAAAGATTTGTTTGACATATTCATTTTATTGAAATGAAACAATAGAGATTGAGCTTCCTTTTAAACATATTTTATTTATATTAGGTTGTAATGTCTATATGGATTATTTTTTGAAAAATTGACAATACCTAACATATGTAAAAATAAGTTTTTTTCTCTAAAATACCAACGTGTACAATTCAAAGCCTCACTAAAATCATAAGAAGTATTTATTCAGTGAGCTGAAAAAATATGTCATAGGTTGTATGGTATTTATCATTTATATTTTCAAAATTATAATTGATTGAAAAATAGTTTTGTTATTTTTGAGTAAGATTTTTATAGGGTGCAGAATGAAGTGATAAAATTTAATTAAAAGAGATTTAAATAATGTGTATATGTTATTTTTATAGGAAAGTTTTAAAAAAAATATGGTGATAAAATTGCATTTTTTGTCCTTTATATATTGAATTTTCTCATGGATTAAGCGTTTTTTATTTAAGATATGGATGATATTAAAAAAATACGGAAGCAACCACTAGTGTTGATGAATTTTTTAACAAAATAAGCATATAGATATCTTAAAATAGCTGGATGAGGTGATTTTAAATGGTAGAATTAAAGGCACATACGGCTCTTTTAAGCTATCGGATAATTGGTTTTTGCTTATGTCCTGTTATTCCTTTTTATTTGTTCTTTCGTGCTATTCGTGGAAAAGAAGAGTGGTGTCGCAAAAAAGAGCGTTTAGGTAAAAGTTCTCATGTACGCCCCCAAGGTTCATTAGTTTGGTTGCATGCAGCAAGTGTTGGAGAAACACTTGCACTTTTTCCACTTGTAAATTATATTTTATCATTGAAAATCAATGTATTAATGACAACAGGGACTGTGACCTCTTCTACTCTTGTGAAAAAACATTTTGGTAATAGGTTGATTCATCAATATGCTCCTTTGGATTTAGATTTTGCAGTGCGCCGTTTTATTAGTCATTGGAAGCCTGATCTCGTCTTGATTTGTGAATCAGAAATTTGGCCCCTTCGTATTAAAGAACTTGCAAAAATGCGTATTCCGCAGATTTTGGTTAATGCCCATATGTCTGAACGTTCTTTTAAAGCTTGGCAAAAACGACGCGTTCTTGCCAAACATATTTTTAAGGATATTGATTTGGCGATTGGTCAAAACGAAAGAGATGTAGCTTATTACCATAAACTTGGCGTAAAATCTGTTACGTTTTCTGGTAATCTCAAGGCTGATGTTTTTCTGGTTGAAAATCAAGCATTGCTTGCACGTTATCGTAATGCTATCGGCAATCGCCCAGTTTGGGCAGCTGTTTCAACGCATGAAGGGGAAGAGGAGATTGCTTTTGAGGTCCATAAGATTGTTAAAAATTATTTGCCAGATTTATTGACAATTATTGTGCCTCGTCATCCTGAACGTTCAGAAGATCTTATCAGAAAATGCGATAATAAGGGGTTAAGTTTTATTCGTAGGAGTAGAGATGCTGTTCCAAGCATGAATACCGATATTTTATGGGGAGATACCATTGGAGAAATGGGGCTTTTTCTTCGCTTATCGAAAGTTTCTTTCGTTGGTAAATCGTTATGTGGAAATGGTGGACACAATCCATTGGAATTGGCTTTACTTGGTTCCGCTATTTTGACAGGGCCCCATGTTTCAAATTTTCAAGAGATGTTCAAACAATTTCTAACGCATGATGCAGCATATATGGTTCAAGATACAAAACAGCTTGCTATTCAGGTGTATAAGCTTTTAACAAATGAAACATTGCGACAAGAAATGGTTGATAAGGCTCATGAAGTGGCGACAGGTATGGCAGGTGCACTTGAGCGCACATTAAAGATTTTAGATCCATTTTTACAACCCCTTGTAATACAAACAGGTTTACGTCAGCGTCAGGGTAGATATGCATATTAGCGCCCCCCATTTTTGGTGGAAAAATAAAAGCTTTTTGCGTTTTGTATTAGCCCCAGTTTCATGGGGGTATGGTTATTTTTCAAGTCGTTTTATGGCAAGACAGCCTCCCGTGATTAATCTGCCTGTTTTGTGTATTGGAAATTTTACATGTGGTGGTGCGGGTAAAACGCCGGTTGTTATTGCTTTTACCAAGGTGGCTAAAGAACTTGGTTTTGTACCTGGTATTGTATCTCGTGGTTATGGTGGATCAGTTAAAGGGGTACATCTTGTAAATGAGAAATATGATACTCCACACAATGTTGGAGATGAGGCACTTTTACTTGCACGGCATGCTTTTGTAGCTGTATCACCTAATCGTTATGCAGCGGCGCAACGGCTTAAGCAAGAGGGATGTAATCTTATTTTAATGGATGATGGATTTCAAAGTCGCCGTCTTTATATGGATTATGCGTTACTCGTTGTTGATGCGATGCGCGGTTTTGGTAATGGAGCTGTCTTTCCAGCAGGACCTTTGCGCGTACCATTAAAAACGCAGTTTTCTTTTATGGATAGTGTTTTATTGATTGGTCACTCCGATGTGCCTGATAATGTTGCTTTTCTTGTTTCGCGTACTGGAAAGCCTTTATATCGTGCTCATCTTAAAGCCAGTGCTTCTGATGAGGTTTCAGGAAAATCATTTTTGGCATTTGCCGGTATTGGCAATCCAGATAAATTTTTTAAATCTATTAAAGAATTGTCTGGTCATGTGGTGCAAACTTACATATATCCAGACCACTATTTTTTCACAGATGAAAATTTAAAAAGCCTTATACAAAAGGCTAAAATGCACAATTTATGGCTCGCAACAACAGCTAAAGATTATACCCGTATACAGACAATTCACACGCAAAAAGATTTGAAAAATCTTATTGTCTTTGATGTGAATGTCGATTTTGTTCAAAAAGACTTCTGTCGCATGGTTCTTGAGGAGGTCATGACCCGCTTTAGAAAACGTTCCCTTGAGTTTTCTTGTCTAAAAGGCAAAGGCTAAATTTATAGCTTTCAAAGGCTTATTTTTCTTTTGTTTTTAACAATTGCTTGAGATATGGGTTGCACTCAAGTTCACGTTGATAGGAGATTTCACAACTAGCATATGCTTCTTGGCGGTGATGATTCCAATATTTTAAATCATCTATAGGGATTTTTTGCCCGCTAACAGCACAAATAGTATAGGTACCATATTCTATAATGTCATATCCGTTATTAGAATAATGAATTTTTGCTTCGCGTTCACTATCGGAAAACATTATAACTCCTTTTTGCTTGATACAAGAGATTCAAGAAAAGTGCCATAAAATATATTATAAAGTCGAGAGTTAATTTAAAAATATTTTTCTTGTCAAAATGATGAAGAGTTTATTTTCTGCCAAAAAGCCGTTCTATATCTGCCAATTTGAGTTCAATATAAGTAGGGCGTCCATGATTACATGTACTTGTATTAGGTATTGCCTCCATTTGCCGTAATAGTGTGTTCATTTCTTCGGGGCGTAAAAGGCGCCCTGACCGTATTGAGCCGTGACAGGCCATCGTTGCTGCAACATAATCAAGCATTTCTTTTAAATTATTTGTTGTATCATACTCAGCGGCCTCATCTGCGAGATCTTTAATAAGGGCTTGGACGTTGATTTCTCCTAACATGGAAGGTGTTTCACGCACAACAATTGCTCCTGGTCCAAATGGTTCTATTCCTAATCCAAATTTTTGCAAAGCATCTTTATGCGTTAAAAGACATGTTGCATCCTCTTCAGAGAGTTCTACAATTTCAGGAATAAGTAATAACTGTGAAGGAAGCGGTTTGGAATAAAGTGCATTTTTGAGTGCTTCATAAACCAATCGTTCGTGAGCTGCATGCTGATCGACAATGATCAAACTATCTTGTGTTTGGGCGATAATATAGTTTTTATGGATTTGTGCTCTGGCCGCTCCTAATGGATAAGATAACTCTTCTGATGAAGATGTAGTGCTTGGAATGTATGCATCCCCACTTGGTGTATTTAAGCCCTCCATAATAGGAGCGGCATCTTCTTTTAAATCAAAAGAGCTAGTACTATCCAATGGTTTTTGGACCATTGAAGCGCTGGTAAAATGATGAGGCTGTGAACTGTAAGAAGAGGACAGGTGCGTGTTCTTAAAATTGCCTAATGGTTGTTGTGCCAATGATTGTTGTGTTTGAAATGCAGCAAGCATTGCTTCAGAACGGGTTGAGGTAGGACGAATACCAGATTGCTGCAATGCTTCACGAATAGCTCCAACAATCAAACCACGAATTAATCCTGGATCACGGAATCGTACATCAGCTTTGGCTGGGTGAACATTAACATCTACCTCAGCAGGTGGGAGATCAATAAAAAGAATAGCGACAGGATAACGATCTCGTGTCATGACATCAGCATAAGCACCTCGGATAGCGCCCCATAGAAACTTGTCACGCACGGGACGCCCATTAACATAAGCAAATTGATGAAGGCTGTTATTTCGGTTGAAAGATGGTAAACAGGCAAAACCTGTTAAGCGCACCGCTTCGCGTTCAGCATTCAGCGCAATGCTATTAGGGGCAAATTCTTTTCCCATAATTTGCGTAATACGTTGTAATTGTCCTTGAATATTATTTTCTGTAGCAGACAGTTCCATAGATGTTCTGTCTAATCCTGAAAGAGAAAAGCGGATATGTGGAAATGCAATAGCAATTCGCTTAATCATATCGCTAATAGCATTTGTTTCAGCCCGATCAGTTTTCATAAATTTTAATCGTGCCGGCGTGACAAAGAAAAGATCACGAACTTCAACAATTGTTCCAAGATTTGCAGCAGCTGGTTTGGGTCCTACAATTTTTCCTGCAGTAACGGAAATTTCAGCAGCGCTCTCAGCATCTTTTGTTCGTGAAATGAGTTTAAGTTTAGCAACAGAACCAATAGAGGGGAGGGCTTCTCCTCTAAATCCAAGGAAGCAGATATTGTGTACGTCATCGGTAATCTTTGAGGTACAATGGCGAGAAACTGCTAAAGTTAACTGATCTGCAGGAATTCCATAACCATTATCACTCACCTTTATAAAATTTTTTCCACCATTTGCTGTAATAATTTCAATGCGTGTTGCACCAGCATCAATAGCGTTTTCAACAAGTTCTTTGACAACATTTGCTGGTCGTTCAATAACTTCACCGGCGGCGATTTGATTAATAATATTTTCGCTAAGATGGCGTATAATCATAATAAATTCTAACAGGAATCTTAAGGGTTCTATAGAAAATTATGATAACATCATTTGCGCGACATTCAAGAACAAGAGAGCTGAGAGGTATTATTTTTACAATACCTCCTATTTTATTTTATGTTAACAAATCAGTTGGAAAAAACATAAAAATAGTTTTTATCACTTTAAAATAGCTTGCACCGATTTATCATCTAGGTCAAAAAAGAAACAATGTAAAAAGGGAAGGCAATATATATGGCGCGTATAAGCGGTATTTTAGCAGATAGTGATATACAAGCTTTGATTGAGAATAACGTTCTCAAGGCTCAGTATCCATTTGATAGATCTCAAATACAACCAGCAAGCCTTGATCTTCGTTTAGGGGAGAAGGCTTATCGTATACGTGCTTCTTTTATGCCGGGCCCTAATACAAAAGTTTTGGATAAGCTTGAACGGTTAAAGTTGCATGAGTTTGACTTACGAGACGGAGCCGTTTTGGAAACGGGGTGTGTTTATATTGTTCCTCTTTTGGAAAGTTTAGCGTTACCAGAATTTTTATCTGCTGTTGCCAATCCCAAAAGTTCTACAGGCCGATTAGATATTTTTACACGTGTCATTACGGATAATGCTCAGGAGTTTGATAAAGTTTGTGCTGGTTATCATGGTCCACTTTATTTGGAAATTAGTCCACGCACATTTCCAATTTTGGTGCATACAGGCTCACATTTATCACAGCTTCGGTTTAGAAAAGGGCAAAGTTATTTAAATGAAATAGAGTTGCACACTTTGCAAAGGCAAGAAACACTGATATCGGATGATTTTCCTAATATTAGTGTTGGTGGTATTGGTCTTTCCATTAATTTAAAGGGAGACGAAAACGGGCTTATAGGTTATCGTGGTAAACATCATACAAGTGTTATTGATATTGATAAACGTGCTGTTGCCCACGTTTTAGATTTTTGGGAACCTCTTTTTGATCGTGGTCAGAGAGAGTTGGTTCTTGATCCTGATGAATTTTACATTTTAGTTTCACGAGAGTCTGTTCATGTGCCTCCGCTTTATGCCGCAGAAATGACTCCTTTTGATCCTTTAGTTGGTGAGTTTAGGGTGCATTATGCAGGCTTTTTTGATCCAGGATTTGGGCATAAGGAGGCGGGTGGAAAAGGAGCAAGAGCGGTTTTAGAAGTGCGGAGCCATGAAGTTCCTTTTATCTTAGAGCATGGTCAAATTATTGGCCGTTTGGTCTATGAGCATATGCTTAATCGACCATCAACCCTTTATGGACATGATGTTGGATCACATTATCAAGCACAGGGTTTAAAGTTGTCCAAGCATTTTAAATGAGTTGGGAACCACGAATTTTGATAACATGTATGCAGAAAGCGTATTTTAGATAAAAGAAAAATTTATCCTTCATAAAACCGGCACTATGCATTTTATTTTCAGTTTTCAAAGTTATGGTTTTGTATTTGAGAGGGTATGAGAGGCATCTTTACTTCTTTTTTAAAGAGGTTTTATCTATACAAACTCCATTTATGATGTGCAAAAGAATAGTTTTGGTTATTTCATCATGACAAAATCTACAATGAAAGAATTTTACTATATTCAATATGTTATTCATATTTATTATTATAATAAATCAATAGGTTAATAAAATTCAATATAACAGTAGCGTATTCACTTTTCAAAGTAAATATGCGAGATTGGATGCTACACTTGGCGCCATTTTTCTAGAGCTTAAATGACCAGTATATTTTATTTCGTATAAAAATTATCCTTAAGAGCCAATAAATAAGTTTTTCACTACAGTTTAGTAACAATTTTTTTAAACATTGTTCTAATTTTAGTAACTCATTTATAGCCTCAAGATATAATATTGCTAGAAAATTATTCAATTAAATATGAAGAGCTTCTATTAGTATGAACATTAAAAGTTTTTTTTATGCTTTATGTGAATTAGACACTGTATATTTTTATAAACTTTCATGAACAAGTAACAGGTCTCAGTTTTGAATATTGATATAAGAAGATTTATGGATGTATGCGACAGCTTTATTTACAGTATTAATAAAGGATTTTTTCATCTTTTGGAGGAGGTTATGGTTTATACTTAATGACACTCTATATTCTTAATAACTGATAATGTAAGGACCTTTGGAGGGAGAAACGACTTTAAATTATAACTAATTAAGCTACGGAGCAATCGCTTTCGAAGAGGTATTGGTTTAACGAGAGTATAACATTTCAATTGCACATGAACGATATATGAGTAGATACGTTATTAATGATACTACATACTGTGAGATTTTAAATTTGGATAAGAGAAATAAAGACGTTGTTTTTATCAATTAGTTTTTTTAGAAAGTTGCAATCTCTGTTACTTCTATCTATTCAATAGAGCGTTTTGGGAGGATGTCGAATAGGTAGGTATACGGATTCGCTTTTATGCGTTTTAGGATGTCTTCTTTTTTTATTTAGGAACAATGGTGCCATCAATGATTATTTCTTCAACACTTGATTATCGTAAAGCAGCAAAGCGTCGTCTTCCTCCCTTTCTTTTTCACTATATTGATGGTGGGGCTTATGCTGAAGAAACGATGCGACGTAATTGTACAGAACTTCAAGCACTTGCACTGCGTCAAAGGATTCTAAGGCAAGTTGGTGAAGTTGATCTTTCAATCAAGCTTTTTGATCAGACACTTGATTTACCGATTGTACTTGCACCTGTTGGGCTAACGGGCATGTATGCACGTCGTGGAGAAGTAAAAGCAGCGCGTGCCGCAGCGGCAAAAGGGATTCCTTTTACTCTATCCTCTGTTTCAGTTTGTCCCATTGCGGAAGTACAAGAGGCGGTTGGAGATGCATTTTGGTTTCAACTTTATGTTCTCAAAGATCGCGGTTTCATGCGTGATGCACTAGAACGGGCTTGGTTGGCTGGTGTACGCACGTTGGTTTTTACAGTTGATATGCCAATTCCTGGTGCACGTTATCGTGATGCGCATTCGGGAATGTCTGGTCCTTATGCTGGTTTACGTCGTTTTTTACAAGCTTTGACTCATCCATATTGGGCTTGGAACGTTGGTGTTATGGGGCGCCCTCATGATCTTGGAAATGTCTCCACTTATCTCAAAAAGAAAATTGCATTGGATGATTACGTTGGTTGGCTTGGTGCAAATTTTGATCCATCAATTGGTTGGCATGATCTACAATGGATTCGCGATTTTTGGAAAGGAAAAATGATTTTGAAAGGTATTCTTGATCCAGAAGATGCGCGAGAAGCAGTAAAATTTGGTGCGGATGGTATTGTTGTTTCTAATCACGGCGGACGTCAGCTTGATGGTGTATTATCAACAACACGAGCGTTGCCTGCAATTGCGGATGCTGTAAAGGATCATTTGACTATTTTAGTGGACTCAGGTGTTCGTTCTGGTCTTGATGTTGTACGCATGATAGCACAAGGTGCGGATGCTGTTATGATTGGTCGTGCTTTTGTTTATGCGCTTTCAGCAGCAGGTAAGAAAGGTGTTATGCATCTCCTTGATCTTTTTGCTAATGAAATGCGGGTAGCTATGACACTGACCGGTACTCAGACAATCAAAGATATTACACGCAAAAGTTTAGTAAATATAGATGTTTTTAAGTAACGAAATCAATATGTTATACTTATTTTAGAAAAAGAAAGTCTTTTTATAGAGGAGCATAATTATATACTTTACAAATATGTTGATAGTTAAATTTAAATAGAAAAGATCAAGAAGCTCCTCTATAAAATCACAGAGAATACTAAGTAACTACAATAATACTAAGTAACTACAATAATATTAACGCAAAAATCTTAATAATAATAAACACAAAAAAAATACTAATAACATTGCATACATCTTTTATTTACGTTATTAACAGCTCATTCTATGGATAAAAAGGAACAAGCGCTGATATTAAAGGCAAAACAACTGTTGATATAGAAAAAATAGATATAAATAATGCTGTGAGCATTTTTCCCTCCTATATATAAAAACATAATATATTAATCACTCTTTTTCCACATTAGCATAAAATATAAACCTCATTTAGTTTTATTTTAATATAGAATAATATTAATTATGATATATAAATAAAATTATTAAAATGTCAATATGTATTTATTGTAACATTTAATTATAATAAAATTGGATCAATATAAATAATTTTTCTATAATATATATATTATTTATATTAATTTTATTGAATAATATATTATAAGGATATGATATTGTTTTTATGGAGTACGTTTTTAAGCAATGAAAAAAATACCTGTACTATCTTTAAAAAAGCTGGTTTACTGAGAGCAAGACTGCGTGAATTAATGTGCTTTTCTTGCATACTCAATGATTTATGATGTTTTTGAACTGGCGAACATATTAGGAAGCAGTTGAATATTTTTTTGTATAGTATGTCATTTCTAACACTATTTATGTGTTCTAGATTTATTTCATAATTTGTTAAAAATATCCAGTTTATTTTTATTACAGATGGGGTCGTTGTGTATTCATAATGATACAAATTGGCATAGAATTTTTTGTTCCATAATCGATTTAACAATTACATCTCCAAGCTTCTCCATGGATACTATGCTCTTCACAGACAACAACAGATTGGTGAGATTGGCATAACTCTAGCACAGATATATTATCTCAAAGTTAAATTGTTGGCACACTTGTAATTATTGGGATAACTTCATGTTTTTTGAAGCTCTTCAGTAATATAAAGACAAATCTGAACAGTTTTTTCAGTAGCAAGTAAGAGAACATCTTTTCCTTTTTTTAACAGAAGTTTTGCTGATATCAATTTTTAAAGCATTTTTATGAATATTCATAACAGCACGCTTTCCTAAACCTATATAAACGGGTACAAGATTACTCAGATTAGCAGTTTCCATTTGATCTAATTACTACTCATAAGTAATTGAATAGTATTTACTTTATCGCTGAATAAAAAAGAAAAGTTTTTCTCTCTTTAAATAGATGATGGGTTGTCATCTAGCCAATAGGGATAGTTTGCGAGCAATTTGTTCGATGCAAGATAATTTAAATTGCAGTTACTTTTTATCACTTGAAGCTGTGAAAAGAAGGCGAAGATAGATGAAAGAATGTAAAAAATGATGGATACATTTAGGATAAAAAATTATAATCCTGTTAATTCCACACCTGTTGCAGCTGATATTGGTGGCAAAAGAAATTTTACCAAAAAATTATCAAAATTATTGAGGACATTCCTCATGGCATGTAGACTAAACCTTTTTGTTGGTATGGGTGGGATTTTCTTTGAGCTGAAATTGATTCTATCCCCTGAAATCAGCAATAATCTCTTAGGTTATGGCGTAAACTTTTTGGGGATGTTTCAACACCACTATCGTCCTTTTATGAAAAATGTTAGCATTTCAGATGAGCAGTTGTGAGGAATTTCAACGTTTAATACAGCAAGCTCCAGAAACTCTCACGGATTTAGACGGGCTTCAAGATTTTTATATTTACAGCGATTAAGTTTTTGAGAGAAAGTAAATCGTACGATGAGAGGTGAAACCCATCGTAGCGCGCGGGGGCTTAAGCCCTTACAATTTGAAGGCGTGCTAAAACTTATTTTCCTCTGTTTAGCAGGTGTTAGCATTGAACATTTAAACTGGTCTATTTTTATTGTGCGTTATGATCGTCTAAAAATCTTGTTCTATCTTTTACCACTTTAATTGTGGTTCTGAAGGTTATAAAGAAAGGATTTTTATAAGCGAGAGGATTATCAGCCGATGTCTAAGCTGTTTGCATAAATAAAGGGGAGTTTTTTGTCTTTAAGCAATATGCTAGAAATTCAAAAAACTTTAGTTAACTTCATAAAAGAGATTACACCATCTTATACAGATTGCTCTGCAAATAACACAATTGCTGGTAAGGAATGGGGCATCACCAATTTTGATTTCTAAAAAAGAAACAATACGTATTAAATAGTCTTTAACTTTACAGACTTTTTAAGAATCCTTTCAGAACCTTTTAAAAAAAGTGAATTGATAGAAGATTTTCTATCAAAATATAGCAACTTTTCTAACAAGTTACGAATAAATCTAAAAATATATATTAAATATAAAAAACAGTGCGATATGCGGGCTGTCTGGGCTTTAGAAATAAGAATCAAAGCGTATAAAGATGCATAGAGGTGAGATTGAGACATATCATTTTTATGATTCAATAAAAAAATTAAAGAAAAAATTCTATATCAAAAATTGAAGGTAGTTTAAAAGGTGGACGGGCAATGCATGGAAGGATGAGCGAGAAGGTGAATTAGGTGAGGGCGATTTATAGATTATCAGTATCTTTGTAAAAGTACCTTCTCAAGATAAATATTGTGATAAAGTAAGATTGTGGTTGAGTGTCGAAAAGATAATACGCGCTCTTAATTTTTCCGTTATACACATCAAAATAAACGCCATGAAAGGCACGGTCCTATTACAAACTTTCTCTAAGAGCAGTACATGAGTTTGCAAGATATTACAGTGATATTTTAAAAGAAGGATTTTATTTCAGGAAGAAATTGTCTTAAAATAGCAAAGCAATATTTTCCAAGAAATTGCCAGGCCAATTTTGAAAGTAAAAAAGCTAAGTTAAAAAATAAAAGAAAAAATGGTTGTTGGTTTTCTCTACTGGAGTTGCATGTTATTTCCCACATAGGAAATTTACCTATAGAAAAATTAACAGCCAAGATCATTCACAATGTGTTCCCGCCACTTTAGCATGAAAAAGCAGATATAGTGCGAAAGTATTTGCCTTATCTTCAACATCATTATTACAATTAGAAAGCTGAAGCAACGTCATTTACAAATCACATAAAGCCTATACCATTATTCATTATATAGTTCCGTAGATTGCTTTTCTTCAAGCATGCCGGCTCCTAGATATTATTTTTGTTGAAAACAGAACCTTTGTGTATGATCAGTTCTTTGAACGACGATAGTAGTGCTATCCATAAAATCTTTTCTCATCTTCTTTTGATAAGATAACAAAGATGCCCTTAGAATACATCAATAGACTCAATCACTTTATACAAATATAACCTTGTTGAATCCTTTCGCTTCAACTCAGACATCTCCGTCACTCTAATTAAATCCAATCGACCACCAGAGCGTTTTTATCCTTTAAGTTCTTTTACTTTTAATCTGAATATATCGACCTCTTTCAAATCTTTTCATTGATTAATCTTTCAGAGGAATTGTATCCTTAGCACTTTATTTTCCGTTTATGCCTCCAACCACATAGACCAGCACCTTGTTCATTATGTTTTAAATATCTCTCGCCAAATTTGGACTAATCACATTGATATCTTGTCGATTCAAATAAATTGGCAGCCATCCAATACAAGAAGTTCATTCATTCGTCGCGCAGCCAGTTAGAAAGCTTAGTGCGCATAGCAGCATCAGTTTTCTTATTAATCTTCATTTTCTATCTCAAGCCGTGTTGTCGCTATCTTGAAAGCTTCCTTTGTTTGCTTTTGCTTCTCAACTTTTTTCCCAAGAAAAAAGGCTTTGACTAAAGCTATAAGAAAAGCTGCTATGATCGCTGACCTCACCGTCAGATATTTTTTTCCATATGAATAACGCTTTTGTCTTTTTCATATGAAGCATTTTGTGGGGTGTTCGGGTCCAATGGTATCACCTTTGTCTGGTGTTGTATTGGCTATGTTTCCAGCAGCGTCTTAAGCAAATCAATCAAGCTATTGAAATCTTTTTAGAGGCAATAGCACAAGAGACAAAAAAGATTTTGACAAAAAGCCGCTTGAAGATATAGGAAGTTCTCTCCTCCTAGCCCCCCAGCCCATTTACATAACATAAAAAAGAGAAAGGCAATGAAATGATATTTGATGATGGCGATAGATATGTAACAATCCGTGAATGTGCACAGCTTTTTAGTGTATCCACAACAACGATTCGCCATTAGATGCCTCAGGTGTATTTCCAAAGCTATGCAAGCTAGGGAGAGCAGTAAGGTGAAGGAAAAAAGAGATTTTAGCATTCACTTCAACGAAAAATAAGGAGAAAATAAGAACAAATTAGGTAAAATTATATAAACTGTAGAAGGTGGTCTAAAAGGTGGTCTGAAAATGGCTATTTAAAGAAAAAATCTATATATTTCAATATGTTTAAGAAATAAAATGGTGCCGCATGCCGGATTCGAACCAGCGACCCCATCATTACGAATGATGTGCTCTACCAACTGAGCTAATGCGGCATAGGTTTGTAAGTCAATGAAACAAAACTAATTTGAGGGTAATAGCTAAAAGTACGTATAAAAGCAAGAATGCATTTTTTCAATAATTTATAAATATGATAATAATTTGAAGGAGAAGTATGTAAAAGTCAGAGGAAAGTATTCTTTGACCTTAATGCTATAAAATGCTTTCCAATTTACGATAACACTTAAATTAAGAAGCTGGGAATGTAGATCTTTAGGATGAAAAATGGTGTCAAGATATCTTAGTAAAGATAAAAACATTTTCTGGTTTTTGAGAAAGAAATTTGTTGCATAAGTGATTGGGAAAATAAAGATCATCATAAACCCTTTATAATGTGCAAATAAGATGAGTAGAATTAGTTTAAAAGTTACTTCTCATTTTTATGGGAAGAAAAAGGGAGGAGGATTAATAAAATTAATCACGTTTTTTTATTTAAGAGGGAGTAAAAATCATGTCGGATGAAGATCGGCTGATAGAACTAGAAATGAAGCTAGCTTACCAAGAAAAATTC
Source organism: Bartonella sp. CL435QHHD (assembly GCF_042195095.1). Classification (NCBI taxonomy): domain Bacteria; kingdom Pseudomonadati; phylum Pseudomonadota; class Alphaproteobacteria; order Hyphomicrobiales; family Bartonellaceae; genus Bartonella; species Bartonella sp. CL435QHHD. The sequence goes on along the minus strand of NZ_JBHINS010000065.1, from coordinate 19,605 downwards.
ATTGAAGAACTTTCTCGAGAGGTAATTAATCAATGGAAAAGTTTGGATGAGATATCTAAAAAGTTGATATTTTAGCGAGACGATTTTCAGATTTAAAAGAACAGAGTGTTACTGAAGCTGTTATCTTACCATTTTCTCAATAGGGAGAAGGTGCGAAATATTTTTTATCATAATTGCAATTATTTACAGATGAGTTTTTATTTCACGCATTTTGTTAGACTTGTAGAATAATTTTTATAAGCTTCTTCATTAATTCTAATAAGTTCTAATCTTATAAGGAGAGCTGATATTAGAAGACGTTTTTTTACATGGGGTTTCTAGTACGAAAATTAAGAAAAGTTTTTGTAGAGTATAAAGAAGCAGCCATAGAAAAATATATGAACTGCAATATTTTAAGTTTTTTCTGTACAGAGTTTTCTTATAGGTGGGAGGTAGATTTATTCGCTAATTTTTTTAAATTGATACAAATGAAGTGATGTTATCGTTATCTATAGAAATCATAAGTGAGCGTCTATATTTATAATAAAGCGTTTTAATTTGTTCTGATGATCAAGTGATTTTCAGTTGTTTTATAGAGTGAGGGGTTTTAAGCGACATCGATTATGTTATAGGACAGAGAGCTCTAGAAGTTTTTTTCAAGATCAAATGTACTCTTCGTTATATGTATATGATATTTTGTGAAAAGGCTTTTGTTTTTCGTAATTTAAGATACAAAATACTATTGCTAAAGCACCAAAGATAGACCATGCGGGTAAATAAGTGAGAGTAATGCAAATTGAGGACAGAAAATCAGGCATTACCTTGCATAGAGATTGATTAAGGTGATAGATATCTGTTTGCAGAAGGTTTATTAAAATTTTATTAAAGGGGGTTGTTGTCCAATGTGATGTGATTACAGAGTGTGCGTTATCAATGACCAATGCTATAATGGTCAGTGTAACGAAAATGAAGGACATTAATTTAAATAAAGGGTGGAGCATATTTTTTCTTAAAACTTCAACGGGACATACGTATAATGCACAAAAAAATGAGGAGTTGCATTATGATGAGAAAATAAGTTTACGTTTGTTTTGTGTTTTTTGAAAGAGGTGCCTAATTTTTCAATAAAAGTTGAGGTTAAGTTCAACAAAAGTAGTGAGGCATGATGTCTGAAAAAAAGCACGAGGAATTGAAGCGTAGCCTTCAAAATCGCCATGTTCAAATGATTGCTTTGGGTGGCGTTATTGGGACGGGACTTTTTTATGGATCAACCGAGGCAATTCAATTAGCTGGTCCCTCAGTTATTTTATCTTATCTTGTCGGCGGGCTTATTATGTATTTCATTATGCGAATGCTTGGTGAAATGTCAGTAGAAGAACCGTCTTCAGGAGCATTTAGTTTTTTTGCTTATAAATATTGGGGGAGATTAGCTGGTTTCATAACAGGTTGGAATTATTGGTTTCTTTATATTCTTGTGAGCATGGCTGAACTTACAGTGATAGGGTTTTACCTTGATCATTGGATTTTGATTGATCATTGGAAGACATCTTTCATTGTTCTTTTATTTGTTACATTTGTTAATTTGTTTAATGTTCGTTTTTATGGAGAATTTGAATTTGTTTGCGCTTTGATCAAAGTGGCTGCTGTTATTGGTATGATTATTTTGGGAATTTTTCTCATTGTCACTGGACTAGGGGAAAATCAAGCGAATATTCATTATCTTTGGGACCATGGCGGTTTTTTCCCTTATGGAGCAGTAGGGGTTGTTTTAGCAACTTCTGTAGTAATGTTTTCTTTTGGAGGAACGGAGCTTATTGGTATTGCTGCTGGAGAAGCATCTAATCCACAAAAAACAATTCCAGCGGCTATTCGTCAAGTTATGTGGAGGATTATAATTTTTTATATTGGTTCTATCAGCGTTATTATGATAATCAGCCCTTGGAATATGATTGGAAAAAATGGTAGTCCTTTTGTCACAATTTTCGAGACTATAGGAATTCCTGCTGCTGGTCATATTTTGAATTTTGTGGTGATTATGGCTGCTATTTCTGTTTACAATAGTGGCATTTATTCTAATGGCCGTATGCTTTATAGTTTAGCTGTACAAAAAAATGCACCACATATTTTTAGTAAACTGAGTGCTGCTCGTGTTCCTTATATTGCTATCCTTTTTTCATCATTATGTACGGCGTTGATTGTCGTTGTTAATGCTCTTGTTCCTGATAATAGTTTCATGCGGATCATGGCTCTTGCAACTGCAGCAGCAGTGATTACTTGGGCTATTATTGTTATTGTTCATTTGAAATTTCGCAATGCATATAAGAACAGAAAGGGCGATTTTATTTATGCATTTGGTTTATATCCTTACGCTAACTATCTTTGCCTCAGCTTTCTTGCTTTATTGTTTTGCATTATGTTTGTCAGTGGTTTTGGGCAAAATGGATTGATGACTCGACTTTTTGATATGATAGGAATAAGCGTGCCTTTTCTTGAAACATATATTCCTGTACAGATGCCTGATATGAGTTTGGCAGTCATTATTATTCCTCTATGGTGCTTGTTATTACTTTTAGGTTATAAACTGAAACGATAGAGAAAGAAGAGCTAATAAAAGGAATTGATTGGAATAAACTTTGGGGATTATAAAATTTGATGAGGTAACACAAGTTTTTGGTGATTTGTGTGTTTTAAGAAATATTACTGTACAGCTTACCGAAAGACGAATTGCTATTATAGGTGCGAATGGTTCTGGAAAAAGTACATTTGTTCGTCTTATTAATGGGCTCCAATTACCATCTCATGGTTTTGTAAGCGTTGATGGGCTTGATACAAAACGCGATGCAAAAGCAGTAAAGCGTAAAGTTGGATTTGTTTTTCAAAATCCAGATAATCAGATTGTTTTACCATTAGTTGAAGAGGACTTATCCTTTGGTCTCAAAAATTTAAAGCTTAATAAAGATGAAATTAAGGAGCGTGTAGATGAAATTTTACAGCGCTATGAACTTCAAGATTTCAGAAATCACGCTGTCCATTTATTAAGTGGTGGGCAAAAACAACTCGTTGCTATTTCCGGTGTAGTTGCAATGAAACCAGACTATATTATTTTTGATGAGCCGACGACATTACTTGATTTGCGAAATAAGCATCGCGTTACGCAAGTGATAGAAGAATTACCACAAACTGCAATAGTTGTATCGCATGATTTAGAGTTTTTGAAAAAGTTTGATAGAGTGCTGGTTTTTGATAAGGGGGAGATAGCAATTGATGATGTACCTTTTGTTGCTATAAAGGAGTATATAAGAAGAATGTCATGATCGGTTTATATATTCCGAGGGATACATTTATTCATAGGTTAAGGCCTGGAGTTAAGTTATTATTTCTTACGGCGTGTGGAACTTTTATAATAATGGTTTCTTCCATAGCGCTTCTTGGTTTATTTTTGTTGTTTGTCATCTTATTCTATAGAGTCGCCAAGATTCCTTTCAAAACTGTGATAAAGCAATTTAAATCGATGGGATTGCTTTTAGTTCTTCTATTTGTATTTCAAACTATTTTTAGCGGTTGGCTTACGGGGGTTGAGGTCATATTACGTCTTGTTATCCTCTTTTCTTTATCATCAGTTATTTCATTCACAACAAAAGTGTCAGATATGGTGGATGCAATTGAAGCAGGCCTCCAGCCCTTTCGTTGTTTTGGTATAAATCCATCAAAAGTGAGTATGGTTATCTCTATGGCGATCAGGTTTATTCCTCTTTTGAGTGAAAAGTTTAATGAGGTACATGAAGCACAGCAAGCACGGGGACTTAATACTAACATTGTTGCTCTTGCGATACCTTTAATTATACGGACCATAAGAATGGCGTCAGAAGTGTCTGAAGCATTGGAAGCGCGTTCTTATGATGCTGATACTATTGATACAGCATCTCGTAATAATCAGAGTTTTTATAGTAAAAGAAGAATTAAATGAATACAAAAGATTTAGTTTATATTGCTTTATTTGCCGCTATTTATGCTATTTTGGGCCTTTTCCCTTCTATTTATCTTCCTTTTCTTCTAGGGGTACCTGTTACAGCTCAATCGATGGGACCGATGCTAGCAGGGTCTATACTTGGGGCAAAAAGGGGTGCTTTAGCGTCACTCCTTTTTCTTGTTCTTGTTGCGATTGGATTACCTCTGTTGTCTGGTGGTCGTGGTGGAATCAGTGTCTTTTCAGGGATTGCAAGTGGTTATTTAATAGGTTTTCCATTTGCCGCATTTTTTATTGGTTTAATGGTAGAGTTGTTTTGGCAGCGGTTAAATTTTATAACATTATTTATGATAAATACTTTTGGTGGCATTGGGATAGTTTATTCTTTTGGGGTTCCATGGACAGCGTATATGACCAAAGTTTCTTTACTGAATGTTTTAATGGCTTCATCAGTTTTTTTGATAGGCGATTGTTTAAAAGCGTTGATTGCATCCTTTATTGCACTCGCGATTAAAAGATCTGTTCCTCTCATGCATTCAAAGCATAATAACTAAAATAAATGTATTATTTTGTTATGCTGTTGTTATATAATATTCGTATATCACTATTATTGAATTTAACTATAGTAATTTATGATATAATTAAACATTGTAGAATCTAATATGATTTATATAAGTAATATTATTAAAATAAATTATTATAATATTTTTCTCTATATCTAAGGCATTTAAAGTGTACTTTTATAAATCTGATACTTTTTATTAATTGTACAACAATAACGAAAGCTTTTCCCTAGTGAAGGAATAATTCAGTGAATACAAAAGATTTGGTTTATATTGCTTTATTTGCCGCTATTTACGCTGTTTTGAGTCTTTTTCCTCCTATTTATCTTCCTTTTTTGCTGGGTGTCCCTATTACAGCTCAGTCTATGGCTCCGATGTTAGCAGGCTCTATACTTGGAGCAAAAAGGGGAGCGTTAGCATCACTTCTTTTCCTTGTTCTTATTGCGATTGGGTTACCTCTATTGCCTAGTGGTCGTGGTGGAATTAGTGTTTTTTCAGGAGTTACAAGTGGTTATCTGATTAGTTTTCCATTTGCTGCATTTTTTATTGGCTTTATGGTAGAATTATTTTGGCAGCGGTTAAATTTTATAATATTATTTGTGATAAATACTGTGGGTGGCATTGGGATAGTCTATTCTTTTGGAATACCATGGGTAGCGTATATGACACAGGTTCCTTTGCTGACAGTTTTAATAAGTTCATTAGGTTTTTTGGTTAGTGGTTTCTTGAAAGTGCTGATTGCATCCTTTGTAGCGTTGACCATAAAAAAAACCGTTCCTCTCATTCATTCGGAAAAAGGGGCAATTTTGTACTGAAGAACAAGTTTTGCCAAATGTATGTAGATTAAAAAGCATCACGGAATACCATTCTGTTTTGTCTACTTTTTATTGGTATTTTTATCTGTATAGCTCTCAAAGGTAGCCATACGAAAGTTGAATATTTCGGCACCCAAATTCATTTTTTTGCTTTCAGGAGCAGCCCCTACATAGCCAATTAATATCATTTTATTCAACAGGCTTGTAAGTTTTATTCGATTTGCATACTATATGCATAAAGCCTTAGAATAATTTATTATTTTTTTAATATTTTTAGTTAATTAATCACTAATTTTAAAAGTGTTAAATTATATTAATTGTATAAAAACATGGATAATTTAGTGTTCATCTAAAAACTCTTGATGTATATAGTGCCCTTATAAATGTATTAATATAAGGTATAAAAATGAGATTTGAATGGAATGAAGCTAAAACAAAAAGTAATCTTAGAAAGCACCGTGTAAAGTTTTGAAATAGCTGCATATGTTTTTTCTGATCCATTCTCCATGGCTAAACAAGACCGTATTGAAAATGGAGAGTATGGTTAGCAAGCTTTATGGCTCATGGATGTTTTTTTATTACTATTCGTAGCGCATATTGTCCATGACGATAAAAATGGCATAGAGGTAATCCGTATTATTTCAGCACGGCGAGCCAATTTGAAAGAGAGGAAACTTTATAAAGAAGAAAGTTCGTTATAAAATTGAGGTAGGTAACTTATCACCTTTGACAGATGAACAGAGAGTTGAAGTTGATAAACTGGCTGTAATGCCGGACAATGCAATTGATTATAGAGATATTCCGTCACTCAATGATGCGTTCTGGAAAAATGCCGTTCGCAATCCATTCTATAAACCACCCAAAACTGTTACAACAGTGCGTGTGGATTCAGACGTTCTAGCGTGACTTTAAAAGTCAAGGGAAAGGATATCAAATGCGTATTAACGCCATTTTACGTGATACTATGCTTCGTTCAATGCACTGATTTCTCCTCCACTTAAAAGCCGGGAAGGGGGAGCCCATATTCTAAAAATCTAAGCAGCTTTCACTGCAGAGTTCTCTAAAATTCGTATTGCTTTTGCAATTAAAATTGTATAGCTTCGATCTTTAACTAACTAATTCTAAACAATACAATATATTTTGGATACACCACCTTCTCGTGGCCACTAAGATAACTTGGGAAGCACCTGCCATCTGATAAGACTATAGACATTGTAATTATGTTAACTTTATGAATACCATTAACTTTTTTTCTTATAAATATAAAATAGATCCAGCCTCAGAATTAGTTAATATCAATGATGCTGATAAATTTTTATAGGAAAGAAGATACGATTTTAACTGTGATAATCAATGTGCTACTTTAATAATCGAAAATTTTTCTGTGAACTCGAAGATCTGCTATTGGATTTATGTTTTAACGGGAGAAAATAGTCCTTATAATCCTGAAGTTATTGATTCTGAAAACGACTTTCAGAATATTCCTAACCCACGTTCTAAAAATCAGATTGAACAGAATAAGCAATATTTTGGAATTTTGATTCCTATAGAGTTAACTCTTTTTTCTTCAAATAAAGAGTTAAACAAATTCTTGCAGCTACACTACAAAAAATCTTTTCCCCCGAAAACGATTGATATTTCACCTGATATTGTTGGTAAGGAAGAGTTCGAAAAAAAATTGCGTTTAATTAAAGAGATAAAACTGAAATATACACAACCAAAACAATCAGACTTTTTTGCAATGCAATCAGAAGGCAACTTGCTAAAGATGGCTAAACTTGTGTTGGGTGAATTTCCCACGGATGATTATACTGAAATAGAATTCGGCTTGGATATCAAATTTAAAGAAAAAAATAATTTAAAAGAATTTTTTTTGAACTTTTTTAAAAAATATGAAGTAAATCCCGTATTTAAAAACATAAGTTTTGTTGGAAAGACACATAATAATTTTGATATAATCTTTAATACTGAAAATTTTCAACATAAATTTGCTATTAAAACAAGTAAAAATGATAATGGTATGTATAATGAAGGAAATATAAAAGAAAAATTAAAGCATGAAATTGTAAATTTTACTGTATCTATTTAATAGAGCTCTGTAGCGTGTAAATAGATATATTTATTAAACTGCGTGTACGCAACATAAGGAAGAATACACAGACTAAAAAAAGTACCAAATTATGGTATTTGAATATCCAAGAGCAATATCTAAGTACCAAAGTATGGTATCCAATGAAAAAGAAAACTTGTGCTCCACGTACTTAGAAATGACAGGCAAAGAAACAGTTTCTTTATAAATACTTGGGAAAATTAAAACGACAAGCGCTAAAATTATTAACTTTAGGAGACTGTGCATATACTGATATAACTCACATGTTAATCTCTTCCAACCTTTTGTATTGCCGCATTTATATTGTGGGTTGTTTTGCAACTCAGAAGGGATATTAGAATTGCATAAAATTGCAAAAACAGTTGTTACGATCACCAAAGAAATAGACGCGAATGTCAAAATACCCTGAATAAGTCAAGATTTTTTCTTATTCCTAAAAAACATACAAATATAAAAATTATAACGCCAAACAAGGCTTTTCTCTTCTTATCTGTAAACATATTTATTTCCTGTGAAAAAATTATGATCTCAATTTCTTAAATTATTTTCTGATATAAAAACACAAACTACCTTTTAGTCTTTTTAGCATTTGCTTTTCTTTTAATAGCAATGTCTTCTATTGCATCCAGTTGCTTTTAATACTTTAGTTAACCTCGTCTATGATTTATCTATAGTTGATGATAGCTTTAAACACAGAGCTCCATAATCCCAAACTCTTGCTTGCATTTTGATACCCAAATCCACCTTTCAACAAAGCCCATCGCACTGGCAACCCTTTCATACAGATTAAAGAAAAGCTCTGTTATTTCAAAAGTACACGAAAGGGAATCATAATTGCCGCAACATTTTTTGAGCTGATGCTGGCTACTCATGTTTTAAAAAACAAATATTTTGAAATTCGCGTATCCTAAAATCCTTAATTTGTATTAATGGATTTATTTACTTTATAAATTTGATACTATAGAGCTATTTTAGCTTCTAGAAATATATTGTACATTAAAAAAACTTTTTAATCACTCTTTAAATGCATATCCAATCCAAAAATGATCAGCACTTTTCACTATTTTGCTACTTTTTAGAAATCTATTTTAAACTCTCCTATCATTAGTTCATGAAGAGTTTTGGTGCGTGAAAGAAGGTCTTTTTCAATCTCTTCACAATACTTAGAAAAATCTGTTGCTCTTGGAATGATTTTTTTAGACATGCTTTCTACGTTGCTCTGCAAAATGCGTTTTAAGGACTCTTTCAAAATCAATAAGGAAATACCTTTGAGTTCAGTTTGATAAGCTTGAGAAGAGGTATTATAGTCCATATATTTTCGCGTGTGGAAGCTACCACAAGAGAACAAGCGAAAAGTATTAGAGATATCATCATTTGAAGCTTTTACAGCAATAAACCTGTGAAGCCATATGCAAGTCTCAAGTGCATTTTCTTCATTCGATTTTTGTTTTTAATTTTCCATACGACACACGGCTATTTCAGGCTATTACTTTGGGTTGATTAAGATTTGTAAGGAAAGTTGATTGGCTAGCAGTTAAGGCTGAGTTTAAAGACTGGGATTATAAAACCCAAGGGCTGAAAGAAGCCGGTGCGGCTATCGTGGCATTGGCTGTCACGGGGGCGCGGTTACGGGCGGAGCAGCCTTGGGTGCTGCCAGTGCCATTACCGGTGCTTTGGGGCTTGGCTCGAGCACCGCCATGAATGCGGTTATACAGGCAGGTGTCCAAGCATTGATTGACAAAAGCGCTGTGGCTTTTGTCAATAATCGCGGCAATATTGCCGGCGCCTTGCATGAGCTTGGCTCTTCAAAGAATGTTCCCAGCATTGTCTCATCGATGTTAATGGCGGGCTTAACCAGTCAAATAACGGAAATGGCAGGTGTTGGACAATCTTTGCCAAAAACCGCTCCTTTTGTCGATCGTATCGCCCTTGAAGCGAAAAAAAACTTGATCAAAGCCGCCATTGGCACGAGCGTTCAAACGGCTCTTGAGGGTGGCTCTCTTGACAAGAACTTTTTTAACAATCTGCGCATCGCCCTGTCTGATACGGTTGGCAAATCGTTGGCAGAAGAAATCGGTACCGCCAAGGCAGAAGGCAAAATAGACACGGTCACACAGATCGTTGCCCACGCTGGTCTTGGCTGTTTAAAAGGCGCGGTTGCGAGTGGCGCTTGCTCTGCCGGTGCTATCGGCGGGGCCTGTGGGCGAAGCCACTGCTATGCTCCAGTTTAAACTGTGGTCCCCCAATTTTATACAAAAAGAAATAGCAGCATTGGATGGTCGTATTCCAACGGCAGAAGAACAAGCGCGTATAAATGCAAAGATTGAAGCACAGTTTGCTGACTTTAGCGATCATGCCATTGATGTCGCACGGGCTGTGGGGGGCTTTGCTGCTGCCCTTGCTGGTGGTGATGTCAATAAATACTGGCGCGGATGCCGCTGGAAATGCTGCGGAGAATAATTTTCTTCCTGCGGTAGCAGCATTAGCAGCATTCATTGTGTCGCTTACACCAGAAGAGTTGGCAGCTCTGTCTCTTTTTATGGCTGGCGGAGCAACTGTTGTTGGATCCTCTAGCAATAAGACGGCTATAACGGATTTCTTTGGCTATTTGTTTGCATTGAAAAATGCAGAAGAAGACAGCGAAAAAACAAACCAAAACTCAAAAGAAGAAAAAAATAAAAATTCTCAAACGGGCAATGAAAATCCACAAAACAATAATGATGATAATGATGGAAAGGGTAAAAGGCTTGGACAAGTCAGGAAGCATCATGAAAAAAAAACGCGATGAGAAAAAACAAGAATTAAATGATGAAGGATGTAGAACATGCAAAACAGAAATAGTATTCAAAACTAAGACGGATAAGGGGGTAGTAAGATCTCGTGCGGATATCGTTTATATAGAGAATAGTAAAATAAAAATTGGCGAGGTAAAAACGGGGAAGAATGCTAAATTAAGTGAACAACAAAAGATTTTGAAAGAGGCATATAAAGAAGGAAATGCTGAGTCCACAAAAGGAAAATTTATAAAATTTTTTAAAGAGAACAAAGAGTTCTTAGAGGCATATCAAGAATCTTTCAAAGATTTTAAAGGAAGTGGCAAAGAATTAAACCAAGCTAGTAAAAAATGGGTTAAAGAACAATTGAGTAATAAGTTAGACAAAACAGACATTAACGTTTTTCATTGTCTAGGACTTTTTGAATGAAAGTGAATAGCGATGCGAACTAAAGACGTGACAGAGATTTTAAAAACGCTTGGCTGGGAACCTTATCGTGCTGAAGATGGTAGTATGTTTGCGCATTATCATCTTCCCGATCGCATTGTAGGCATTAGTTATGATGTTGTAGATTATGGAGAGGATGGGGGAAAGTTTCGGCTATCGGCTAATCTTACCACTGCTGCTTATTGCCTTGCTTGGGAATATGCTAGTGGTGAAGTATCACAGGATAAGTATGAAGATACGCTGTTTTCTGCGAAAGAGGATTTCGATGTTACAGCTTCAGATCTCTCAGAAAGCCATGTTAAGGAATCTTTAAATAGGGTTATCGCTTGGGCGAAAGCACAAGATATTGAACAAAAATTACGTGAAAAAGCAGCCAATCATTCTGCTGTTGCAGAAGCATTACTTGGTGATATTGAGGCTTTAAAAAGTTCTAAGTTTACACCCCAATTACATGTACCAGAATTTTCAGATTACAAAACAATAGGGTGGATTGAGCGCCTCATTCTTTTTGTGCAAGCTTATAAAAACGGGGAGTTAGATGACACTTTAGCGCGTAAAAAACCTAAACAGAGGTCGATGAGTCTTACAGCAGCAACTCGCATTTTTAAAATTCAAGGGTGGTTTTCCACAGAGCTTGGGAAAATGTGGTTGGTTTTGCCGGATCGTTTTATTAAGTTAGATTTTGGCTTTGTACATCTCTATGATCAGTATAATGTTCATCTCGAAGCTGAAATATCTAATGAAAAGATTTCTGTAGCTTGCGAATATATTCACTATAGGAGAGAATATAATTGGATACGACCTACGGATATTTATAAGTCTTTTAACACGATAGGAGGAGGGATTTTTAGTGGTTTTGATAAAGGAATTGATATTTGTGTAGAGACATTGAATGAGCAAGAGCTTATCAAAGTCTCTGAGCGGGTGATACAGTGGGCACGTGCCCAAGATTTACAAGCATCAATAGAAAGCAAAACACGTGTTCAAAAGTATAGCTATTATCCAGCTGTGATTTGGCATTTGGCTTGTTTAGCATTGACAGGTCAAATTGATGTCCTAAAATCCTATCAAGATTCTATCGCAGAGGGTAAGCTACCTGACCATTTGCAAAATCTTGATAAAGAACTGGAGGGGTATGTTAACCATGCCGTTAAATTTTCTGAAAAACATCTGAAAATCCTTAATGAGCGAGAGTCAGCAGAAGCACATCTCAGTCCACAAGTTTTGATTACTTTCAATAAAGTTACAGAGCAATTAAAAGAAATGGGTTGGACAGTTTATCGTGATAAAAACTACAATCGCAATGCTTATTTTGTAAGTAAAGACCGTATCATCAATATAATGTATAACCTTCAAAGTGATGAAGAAGAGCCGATTGTTGCATTTAAGGCTTCCCTTTCAACACTTAGTTTTTCTACGGCTCATAGAGAGATTTTCTATAATATGCCTCAATATATAGCCCTCAAAGAAGCAGAAGAATTTTATACAGTTTCTAGTACTGAATTGGCTGAAGGCAAGCTAAAACAGATCAGTGCGGATGTTCTTGAATGGGCTGATCGGCAAAATATTAATCAAATCATTTATGATTATGCGGCTTTGCCAACAAACAGTGAACTTGATCTTGTAGCGCGTCACCTTATTGCGCTTGTTTTGATTGGGGATGTTGAAAAGCTCAAATCTTATAAGGAGAATTTTAGAAAGGGAAATCCTTTAGGTTTTGTGGAAGAAATCTCAAAATATAGAATTGATAATCTCCTCACTCTTGCACGGGGTTATCGAGCAGGTTTTCCTAAAAATGCTCCGATTTTAAGCTTGGATCCGCAAACAGCATCTGTTGCTTCCAAAACTATTGCTGTTGAGGCGACAGAGGAAGCGGATGAAGTGGATGACACTGATGATCATCTCACCATGGAAAGTGCTCATGCACTTTTAAAAAGCTTAGGCTGGTCAACCGAGAAAATCAATGAGAATGACCATATGGCAAGCTATCAATTGGCTGATCGTGAAGTAGATATTCTTTATAACGACGAAATTGCCAAAGACTACCCGCAATTTGATAGCGCCTTTATGATTAGCACGGGCATTCTTTCCACCGCTTGTAAATTCATTGATCCTACCCACACGGAAGATATTCCAGATATACAGCTTAATTTTGAAGCAAAGGGGTTAGAAATCTTTGAACCAGAAGTCACTGCGGATCGCTTAAAGAAAGCACTTGATGATGCGCTAGAATGGTCAGTCAAAGACATTGACCTTTCTAAAAGACTTCGCTCTGATTATGGCACTGCTCCTTGGCAACAAGATGCAACATCTAAAGCAGATAATACGGATTATGCTTTACTTCATCTTGGCGCTCTTGCTTTATTGGGTGATGTTGAGACCTTACAATCTTATCAGAAAAGCTTTACGGCAGGTGATCACCTAGGNCTTTATTGGGTGATGTTGAGACCTTACAATCTTATCAGAAAAGCTTTACGGCAGGTGATCACCTAGGCTTTGACGAGAGCATCAACAAAACCCACCTTGAACGTGCATTAGCTTTAGCCAAAGAAGTAGCAAAGGTGAAGCAAGTGAGCTACGCTTTGATTGAACGGGTAGCAAAAGATTTTGATGATCACTCAGAGCTTTCTAGCGAGGAATAACCTCGCTCTTGGAAGGAGAGTTTATTTAAGTCTATTTAGAACAAAGAATAAATTGATTATTTTGAAAAAATCGAGGGGATTATGAATCATGAAATGGATAAAGAAAAAAAGTATGGGGGCAGCTGAGCCGGTGGAATTTAAAAGTCAAAAAGTTTATCAGGAAGATGAACTGTTTGAGCCCGAAACAGTTTCTTCTTGGAAAGAAGAAGGACAGATAGTAACGGGTACAAATGTGGAAAGAATGGTATCAGGAAGAGCACCTATTGGAGTCGATTTTAGACCTATTATGTTACATCCTGTGACACAAGAACAAGATAGTCCTCTCGTTGAGGTTCTCTACTCATTTTATCAAGGCAGGAGTTTGCTTGCTCCTACGAATCCAAAGACAAATTTTATCAGAAAAGTTATTTGTTGGATTTCAAAAAAAAATTCCTAAGTAGGAAAAAAAGAAAAAGTAATTATTGCAAATATTGGAGTAATGTCCCTAAAAGGCGCTCTCTAAACTTTAATGATCACCTCCTTTAATTCCATCATATATTGTAAATGCGAGATGATTGTACAGAGACAGATGAGAAAAGAGCTCCGTCAAGAACATATCTCTTATGATTTTATCAATCTCATCTCAATTCCATTGGCTATAGTAGAAAAAGATTGATCATTAGGAACACTCATTATGAGTAAAAACACGCTGTGACTTATGGAGAAAAATTTATGAAAAGTTATACTTTATCAGATGTTGCACAATATGTTGATATGCATAGTCATGTTATTAATTTTGGTACTCAAGATAATGCCCCTGATGATGTACGGATTAAAACAGCTGAGAACACTCTTGGTTTACAATTTACCTCTTCCTATAAGAATTTTTTAAAAAATTATGGAGGAGGAGAAATTGGAGGTGAAGAAATATTCAGTATTTATGAAATCTGTGCAGGTATTCCTGCTGGTGATATTGTTTACCGAAATTTGCTCGATAGAAGAGATGGCTTTACGGACCCCAAACAACTTGTTATCTGCACAACTGATTTTGGTGAAACCTTTTATTTTGATTATACGCAGTTTAGGGATGGTGAATGCCCTCTCTATCTCAAGTATACATCTGAAGATTCCGAATATTACGCAAGTAATTTTTATGAATTTCTCTGCAAAAGAATTAAAGAGTATGCAGGGGAAGATTCATGAAAACTTATACCTTAGATGATGTTATACAACTAGTTGATAAATAGGATAATTGTAATTTATAGACTGTTATGAAAACATCTCAATAGAAACTGATCATTATAGAGATGAGAAAAATCCCTTTTAATAGACCGTGTCAGTTTTGTCAGTTCTTTTTAGAGCCTATATTATTTTTTTTAAATGAGAGAAAATTAAAATCATTATATTTCAATAAGTTAAGTTTTATCAATTTTTAAAAATACAACTTATTAAACCAACCATAACAAATAAATACAACTATAAATATATATTTGTCAGTTATGTGTCAGTAAATTGAACTGACAAAATAGATTATTTTAGTGAGTGATTAAAATGTGCTTTATGAAAAGCATATGCTCCTTTAAAGCCTTTCAAAAGATAGTTTGTAACTCATAAGAAGTGCTATCAAGACCATTATGGTTATGAGTTTTGAAGATTTTGAGTATTTTGAGGGTTCCTTTTACGCCCCTTTATATATTTTTTTCAATCAAAAAATAAAAGTTATTATATTTCAATATGTTAATGTTTTAAATAAACAACCTATATTACACACAATACGTAAATACAATCTATAATATATATAAAAAGGGGTTTTGAAGGTATTTTGAAGGTTTTAAGCACCTTCAAAACCTATAAGTAATATAAGAAAATGAATATATATAACTCTCTTTAAACAAAGCTTTTGATAACAATAAAGCTATCATTTTAGATTACGGTATAATCTTTTAAAGGCAATGTAAAAGAAGCATATTCACTTTAAGATAGGATTTCTTAAAAGTCTTAAAGCAATCCAAATAAGGGTGTTTAAAAGTGCAAGTGTTCTCTTTTTAGAATAACGCATATAAACACTCCTTTTAAGATTGTAGGTAATCAACTTACAAAAGAGGTATAGATATGATTATAAGCTCTATACCCCTTATGAGTTTAGCATACCCATTATGTGAGCATGTTTTATAAGTTATTCAGTTTCTCTTAGTTCTAATTTTGGTAGTTTTTTCACGATTTTCATTGTTTCTAAACTTACAGTAATAACTCTTTGAAACAACTCTAGAGGGTAGGCAGGGTTGCCAATGGTTTCAACAGCATAGCGATTGGCATCATTAACAATGCCGCTCTTTTTATCAGTCTTTACACATTGACGCCCCATAACCCATTCAAGAGCGGGTCTACCATTAACGATATACTCATAAGCTTCAAGAGGGATATCTGTCATTGTGATATTGCTATTATAAATAACAGTGGTTTTATCTTTCTCTTTACCTGCTTTTGCGAATTTCATTTCAGTTACATAATAGAATTTCTCAGGATTAGAGATTTCTGTAACTTTTGGATTACCTTTTTTAAAGGTCACAGGATAAGGTTCTACAGTTTCATAATTCACGTGCAAATGACCCAATTCACGTCCTGCTGTTACGAACTTCCAAAAATCACCAGCGCTCTTTACACAAGGGATACGAGGCAATTCTTTAGAGAGGTTATCAGCATAACGAGCACGATAATCTTCCGAATGAAGTAGACCGTAAACATAATAGAATAGATCATCTTTAGCGATAGTTTCATTAGGATAAGCGGCTTTAAAATATGCCAATCCTTCATCAGTAATGGCATCACGCCTTTGTAAATCAGCTGTTGTGCTTTCTTCTATAGAGTTTGTAAATAAAAGGGATTGTTTTTTATTTTTTAAAGATTCAGTATCTTCGTAAATATAGCGTGGAAAACATTGACCTTTTTCTATTGCATCTAGATTAGGTAAATCCTTACTCATCAAAACAGAAAAACCACACCTTGCTCCTATGCCTGTAATTTGAATTACTTGATTTTCAACCGCTTGTCCTATCGGAAACATACGTGGTATTCGAGAAACCATTTCATTGAAACTGCGATTGTAATAAAGCCACTGCTTTGTAAAAGGACGATAAAGACTTTGCGTAAGACAGTTATTGTCAAAAGGAAAGAGTTTTGCTTTAAGCAATTTTTTTTTGAGATGATAACTCCAACTGATTTTACTTGTATCGGCATTGATGAAACTGTCTACAGCCTTTTCACGTATTATACTATCAACATGCCCATAGGCTTCATTAAAACGCTTTACTTCACTATTATAGAAAGCAATCATATTGCTCATGTTCTTCCCTAAAGCCTCAAGGCTCGAGTTATATGCTTAGGCATCACGGTTAGTTACAATACCACAAGAATAAGTCTCAAAAAGCTTTTTATCATGCCCTCTTTTAACGCCTAAAGCTAAAAATGCGTTGAAACTGTCATCACGTTGATGAATCCAGTCACCATGCTTGTCTGGTGTAATGAGTTGCCAGCCTTGTTCATGGGTAATACCATCAATACTGCAAAATTCGTCAAGGATCTCAAGTTTTCTTTTAGTTGTAAGATTACTACCAATGTCGTGATAGTAAATTTTACATGATTCAGTCACATTGGGCTTTTTGATAAAGAGCGTTATAGCGATACCGGTCATACTACCATTGCCAAAAACATTTTCCCCTTCTTGAGCAGCCCCATTACTTAACATGTTTTTACGAATATCTCCTCGTAAATTGAGTACGTAAATACTGCTAAATTCTTTGGCTAAAGATTTTCGTAAACCGTCCATTGTTGGCTTGTCTATGTACCCAGAACCAGAAACAAAGCCGATTATTCCAGCATTATCAATACGATCACTAGCCCAACGAATGGCACGAATATAGCTGTCATAAAGTGCTTGCACAAAAGGTGTTTTAGATTGAGCAGCATAGATTTCACGAATATGGTTATCTAATAGTGGATAAGGGGTCTTCTTTGCGTTGTCATTCGCACTCTTTTGACCAGTTGAATAAGGAGGATTACCAAAAATAACTTTGATATTGAGCTTTTTCTGGTGTTCTAAATATTCACTGTTTTCTTTAAACAATTCCTGTAGCAGATTCTTCTCTTCAAGCATCCGAAATGTATCAGTCAAACCAATATGCTTGAAAGGGATATACTCACCTTTCATAAGACTATGATAGGTCGATTCAATGTTAATCGCTACTATGTAATAGGCAAGTAAAACAATCTCATTGGCATGGATATCATGACGGAATTTGTATTCCATATCCTCTGGTTTGATGAGATTGGATTGTAAAAGCCGTGTGATAAAGGTACCCGTTCCAGTGAAAGGGTCAAGAATAGAGACGCCACGTGATCCCAAGCTTTTGCCAAACTCTTGCTCTAAAACATCATCAACAGAATGAATGATAAAATCAACAACCTCAACGGGCGTATAAACAATGCCAAGCCTATCCGTGGTTTTCTTAAATGCCTTGGCAAAAAAGCTTTCATAAAGCGTAATAATAAGATTTTGCCTTGCTTGTGGTGTGGTAATCCCAGAAGCACGAAGCCTTACACTGTTATAAAACTCTTGTAATTCCTTGGATTCTTCCTCGATATTGGTTTTATCCAGTTCTGTTAAGATTTTTTCCATTGCTTGCGAAATGGCATTGTTTTGTACAAATTCATTGCCCTCAAACAAAGCTTCAAACACGGGACGCGTGACAAGATGTTGCGCTAACATCTCAATCGCTTCCTCTTGTTTGATTTCACTGTTTAAGTTGTTCTTTAGTTCTTTATGAAATGCATCAAAAGCATGAAAGGCTTCACTGGTTTCATCAGAAAGCAAGTTTTGAAGATGCGTGATATGATTTTGTGCAATCTCAGCAACATTGCCCGCCCAATTTTCCCAATAATCCGCAATAGCAAATTTCTTCGCAATAAGGGTTTTCAGAGCATTGGGAAACTCTTTATAAAAAGGTAATCTTCCTGTTACGCTATGAATAGTTTGTGGTTCATGAGCGGCTTTTCCAATCTCAAGCCCCATATGTTCTGATTTTTCATGGATATGGATTTTATCCTCAACAGCGGTCATGCTCTTTAAGGCGACAATCTCCAAAGAATCACTAACATCTTGCCCCAAAATCATCTGGTTAAGGGTGATTTCAAAATTCTCATCATGAGCAAGCAAAGCATTGATCACTTGCCAGACTACCTTGTATCTCTTATTGTAGCGTAAAGCATGTTCAGCAGAAACTCCAGCAGGGATCCCAACGGGTAAAATGATGTAGCCTCTCTTTTTACTTCGTGCACGCCGCATGATACGCCCCACCGCCTGTATGACATCCACATAACTTTTACGCGGGTGTAAAAACATAATGGCATCAAGAGCAGGGACATCCACTCCTTCAGACAGACAGCGAACATTGGTGAGCACACGGCAACTATTTTCCCCCGCATCTTCTTTAAGCCAATCAAGGGCTTTATTGCGTGATTTGGCACTTTGTTTTCCGTCAATATGAGCAAAGGTACAGTGAAGAGGCGGCGTCTCTTTATAGAGTTGATGAAGATTAAATAATTCTTCCTGTATTTCTTGAGAATTGAAGGTATCACGGATACGTTCAGAAGTTTTAATGTCTTTACAAAAAACCAAAGCCCGCCGCATAGGGTTAGGATCATCACTTAAATCAACCTTTAGATCTATTTTGGCAAGGGCTTGATAACAGCCTATGATCTTGGTTTTATCATCAAGAATAAGTTCATAATTCTCATCGGTCATCAGATGTTGAATGGATTGACTTACTTCTTTTTCATTAACACCCAAAACAATAATCTTATAAGGTGCTAAAAGTTCATTCTGAACGGCTTTTGAGAAAGTATAGGTATAAAGCTCTTTTCCATAGAGCTCTTCATCATCCATAGATGCTAGAATGGCATTGATCTCATTGGCTTGCTTTTTAGCATCATCCGTAAAGATTTTAGGGGTTGCTGTCATATACAGCCGTTTTTTACCTCGAATGATGCTGTTATCATGAACCTTGATAAATTCAGATTCATTGTTTTCAGTTCCCAATGAAGCCCCAGTGGTTCTATGCGCTTCATCACAGATGATCAGATCAAATTCGGGTAAATCATACTTTTTTTGCGCATCCGAAATCACTTGGATTGAATGGTAAGTCGAAAAGACCACGGTCATCACATCAAGAGAAGTCTTATTGGCTTTACGCGCAAGGGCTTTCGCATCCGTGGTAGCAGGGAGAACAAGATCTGATGTTTCCATGCCAACAATATCATCTTGGTTTTTACGA
>NZ_JBHINS010000005.1:0-17487 GCF_042195095.1 Bartonella sp. CL435QHHD | reverse complement strand
AAAATGGTGCCCCCAGAGAGCGAATCAGGCTTTAGCAACAAGATTCAAAGTATATAAAGATGTATAAGGGCGTATTGATGTCTATAGCTTTTTATGATTCAATAAAAAAATTAAGTATTAAAGGAACAATCTCAAATCAGAAATTAAAGGTGGTCTAAAAGGTGGACCAAAAAAGGTGGACGAGCAATGCTTGAAAAGGTGGACGAGAGGGGACGTTAAGTGAGGGCAATTCATCGGTTATCAGCATTACTTGTAAAGTCCTCTCTACAAGGAAAATATTGTGATGGGGCAGGGCTATGGTTGAATGTTCGAAAAGACAATACACGCTCTTGGTTTTTTCGCTATACGCACCATAATAAGCGCCGTGAAATGGGACTTGGTCCTGTTACGAAACTCTCTTTAAAAGAAGCGCGTGAGCTTGCAAGATATTATAGTGATATTCTTAAAGAAGGCAATGATCCTATTGTCTTTCGAGAACAGACTATTTTAAAACAGCAAAGCAATATCTTCCAAGAAATTGCAAAAGCGGCTTTTGAAAGCAAAAAAGCAGAGTTGAAAAATGAAGGTAAAAACGGCCGCTGGTTTTCTCCACTAGAGTTGCACGTGATTCCACACATAGGCAAATTACCTATAGAAAAATTAACAGCCAATATCATTCGCAATGTTCTAGCACCCCTTTGGCATGAAAAAGCAGACACAGCGCGAAAAGCGCTTAACCGTATCAATATTTGCTTGAAATATGCAGCGGCTCTTGGTTTAGATGTTGATCTACAGGCTTGTATGAAGGCACGCGCGCTTTTAGGAAAACCACGTACGACTTCAACAAATATTCCTGCTATGCCATGGCAAGAGGTTCCGGCATTTTATCAAAGCTTAGATGATAAGATCCTTTCAAATTTAGCATTGAAGTTACTTATTTTGACGGGAGCACGGTCATATTCATTGCGCTATTTGCGCCTTGAACAAGTTGACAAAAATATATGGACGATACCAAAAGAAAACATGAAAGGTATTGTAGGAAAAGTTTCAGACTTTCGTGTGCCACTGAGTGATGAAGCTTTGAGAGTTATTGAAAAAACTCTCCCCTTTGAAAAGAATGGTTTCCTCTTTTCTGGTCTTACGGGCAAGCCAATTTCTGATGCCACCATGGCAAAGTATATGACAGTTTGTGGTTTGACTTATCGTCCCCATGGTTTTCGTTCAAGCTTACGGGATTGGATAGCAGAAACAACGTCAACACCATTTGAGATTGCCGAAACTGTTCTTGCCCATTCAGTTGGAAGTTCAGTGACAAAAGCTTATATGCGAACGGATTTTTTGGAACAACGACGTGTTCTCTTAGAACAATGGGCATCTTTTATATCAGGAACTACTTGACAGGATTATAACAATGTTTCTATTGTCGAATCAGATGCCTGAAAAACGCCTTAAATCGATAGCGGACAGATTGCCGACACAATCTCTTCTTCGCACATTAAAGGCTTTGACTCATTATATGTTACACGCATATAATGGCTTTGTCGGGTGTAGTTACGCTATACAATACCCTTTATGGGAAAAGCATAACCGACGGATTATCGACCGTGTTTTTCAGCACCAGGCACTCTTTTATTGAGTGTCAGTGAAAAACATCTAATCGATAGGAGTTCATCATGAACACTCTTATAAAAATATCAGAACAAGTCATTGATCAGCAAACCATTCAAACTGTTAATGCGCGTGAATTGCATACGTTTTTAGAAGTTAATATACGCTTCAACGATTGGATTTCACGACGGATTGAAGAATATTCTTTTCAAGAAAATCAGGACTTTGTGAGTTTTACTCAAAAAAGAGTAAAACCTAATCCCTTTCAGGAAAATCAAAGCTTTGTGAGTTTTGGTAAAAATTTACCGAAACCTAAAGGCGGGTCGTCCAAGTACAGAATATCATATCACTTTAGACATGGCGAAAGAGCTCTCAATGGTGGAACGTAATGAGAAAGGACGTCAAGCACGCCGTTACTTTATTGAGTGTGAAAAGAAACTAAGAAACCAATCTGTTGATTATGATAATGATACGCGCTTTGATTTGCCAAGCTATTGGGAAGGTATGAACGCTGGCGAAAAAAATTTATATCTTTTAGGTCCTATTCATATGCGTCTTCTTGATGCCTTCAGAGTAGATGAAGAGAACAGAAAATACAAAGCTCTCATTAAAGAAGCAAAACAGGTCTTAGAAAAATCTGTTACGAAAGCCGCTTAGTTTAAATCACAATCCATCTCCCCGTTTTAAAAGTGGGGAGGGGGTGAAGTTTTAATTTTTGAAATCTACTGTTTTAAATGCGCAAAGAGGTTGTCTCGCGCATCTAAAAATTAAACCTTTAATGTAGAAATAAATGCTTCATTCCTTAATTTTGCATCCTGCAATAAATCATTCCATTCTATTATTTCAACGGTTCCTCGAAAATCACCTTGTAGAAGAGTAGTTCTCCCTCGCCCATTAGCTGTTTTCTGCCATGTCGACGTTTGCGTTTTAAGTTCACCTTCTATATCGGCAATAATATAACAATAAAAAACACACTGCTCTGAAATCTTTATTTTCTTATTATCAAATGTCTTTATACTTTTTCCTTTAAGTTCGTTAAGGTATATGTTTATTTGTTCCATGGGGGTGTAACCCGTTTTATATGTTTTCTGACCTGGTCTTTTAAACTCCACCAACATTAACTTGTCCAGATCTGCATCAAGACGACCTTCAAGTCCTAGAGCATGCAATTTATCATAACATAATAAATCAGGACGAATTCTTTTTGTACTATTCTTCGCGATTTTTTTGATAGACACATCCGAAGCGAAGTATTTTGTAAATGTTAATCGCTCATCAATAATCCATAAATCATGCGTTAAATTTTCCTGAGATTCAGGATCATCGCCCCGAACACGCATTGGACAAATAAGTTCATGCAATGTTTTCTCTAGATGCGGGACTTCTTGACCATTAACATTTTTCTTAACCTCTATTATTAATTCTCCTAAAATATCAAGTATAACTTTACGACGTATAACATACTCTGCTAACTGTCTTGTTTCTTCATCTTTAACTTCTTTTGCAAGTTCAGAAATTTTTTGGGAAAAGCTGTATGTATTAGTATTCCCTTTAGTAATTTCACGGTATATGTTTTCAATTCTCAAATTTTGCTTTTTTTCTCTTCGAAGCTTATGAATAGCCAGTGTCTTAACAAAGTCTTCTGTATCCTTTGCAGATTTAGGAAGTTTTTCTAATAGTTTTTCATAACTATCAAAACAATAGGAAGGATGTGTTCTACAAAATTCTTTTAATTTATTTAAACGTTTTTCTTCGTATTCTTCATTTTCTGGAGCAAGAACGCTATCTACAATATTGTTAGCAACGGAACGTAAAATATTTTTCAATATTTTATTCTTAAAAGAAAAATGCGTTCTTTCTTGATTAACTCTATCATCTAAATACTGACCACTTATGCAACCATGATACACTAGCCCTTGGTCTCCAAATTTTCCGAAACCAATAAGGTTATCGATGCTTTCAGTAGTCACAGTACGATCATGTGCGAAAAGATGTAGATAGTGGTTCTTCCCTTTAAAGTTAAGGTTAGCATCCGCCATACAAATAAAATTACGAATTTTTAATAAACCAAAATCTGCGGTTTCAAGTGTAATCTCTCCCCTATTTTCTACTAAATATTTTTTAACTTTCTGCGCTAAATTGACAGACATCTGATCATCACGAAAAGTTATTTGAGGAAGTTGTTCTAAAATTAAATCTGAAAAAAAATGTGCCCCAATATGATCGATAATTGCTTCAGTTTCGCGTGGAAAATGTTTTTGGTACGCTACATCTCTTAAACCGGTAAAAATAATTTCTGTTCCGGTTACTTCTTGATTAATAAGAGGTATTTTTGAATGATCAAGAATCTGATTTTCCTCTTCCAAACAAAATGTAAAGCTTCTCTGGTAAAGCTGATCTTCTTCAAGGAATATACTTTTAACTCGTATTTTCTTAAAGGCATCCAACCATAGCAGCCGCCCAACTCCTTTTCCTCCTTTTTCTAATTTAAAATTAGTATCTACAGTGCAAAAAGCTTGAAAGTGCTCATCATCCAATCCTACACCATTGTCTTTAACTATAATTTCAAGTGTTTCATTTTTATCTATATCTTTGATTTCTATATCTATGTTACCCGCGCTTTTGTAATCTTCTTGCTTAGAATCTTCAAGCGCGTGAATAGCGTTGCTTACCGCTTCAAAAACAGGCTGCAAAGCTTCCATTTCAGTGGA
Source organism: Bartonella sp. CL435QHHD (assembly GCF_042195095.1). Taxonomy (NCBI): domain Bacteria; kingdom Pseudomonadati; phylum Pseudomonadota; class Alphaproteobacteria; order Hyphomicrobiales; family Bartonellaceae; genus Bartonella; species Bartonella sp. CL435QHHD. Next base: position 13,189 of record NZ_JBHINS010000005.1, on the reverse strand, counting down.
CGGTTTAGGAAAACGACGAACTCTTCCAGCAAGATTTTCTTTCATAGAAAACTTTTCAGTTTTATTCTTTTCTTGTTTTTGAACTGCGACGTTTTCCATAATTATTCCCACCTTTTTAGCCGATAATATTACGAAATATACCTATTAAACGCACGTATATTAACAATTTGTTATTATTATAGAACAAATTTTTAATTCTTTGAAATCCACTGTTTTAAATGGGCGAAGGCATTCTCTATCGCCTCCATGAGACGAGCAAAATTAAGAAACCATTTGCTAAAGAATTTCGCGCGTCTCAGAGTATGTTTAGAGTCGGATATTTGGTTTTTGTGTAAAAATACTTACTAATGCATCCATAATACGTGAAAAATCAAGCGCTAATAAGAGTATAATGAGTACAATCCATTTCGTATAACGCGACATCACTTTTACACTTTTGTAGGTCATGATGATTTCTTGAAGTATTTCTTTTTCTGCTTCCGTAAGCTCTGTATCGTCTTGCGTTTTTTTTCTAGCCATGTTTCCACCCACACACGCGTTCACCTAGATTATTGTGCTTTAAGATCTCTCTTGCTAAGTTTGAACTGATGGCGTTCAGATCTTGCTTATCTAAATAAATTGGCAACCAGCCAACACAAGAAGAAGCATATTTATTTGTCGCGCAACCAGTCAGAGAGAGCAGCACGCACATCAGCATCACTTTTTTGATTAACTTCACTTTCCACCTCCAGACGTGTTGTGGCTGCTTTTAAAGCTTTTTCTGTTTGCTTTTGTTGCTCTGCTTTTTTCCCAAGAGTAAAAGCTCTTGCTAATGCAATAAAAAAAGCGACTAAAGCCGCGCCTGTTATCATCAGATTTCTTTTCATCCATAAGATCATAGACGATGCTCCTGAAAGCGTTTAGCAACAAAGAAAATACCAGCACATGCGGCTAAAATCATAATGGTGGCCAAAGCCCATTGGATGGGTCCATTTCCTGCTAATAAGCCTCCAAGCCCAGAAAAAGAACCAATAATCGGTGCCAATGCTTCGGCTTTGAAAACCCCCGTTGGTGCTTGCGTTTCTACTGTTTGATAATTGGAGGAAACAAAAGCCCCTTTCGCCCATAAGCCTGTTTCTGCCGCACGCCGGTGTGCTAGACCTTCAAGACGCTTACCGCCTGCTTTGGTCCATTTCTGTAGCTCGGCAGGGACAGCTTCATATTCACCTTGATTGAGCTTTTTTAACAGTGTCGAGTTACAAAAGGCTCCTGTTCCTACATTATAGCAAAAGGAGACTAACGCCGCGAATTGTTCATCCGTTAATGAAACTGTAACCGCGCGTTCAACAGCATTCTCAAATTGTCTTAAGTCTTGGCAAAGAAGTTCTTCTGCTTGCTTTTCCGTGATGGTCATGCCTTCGTAAATAAAAGGCTTTCCAGCATTGTTTGTATGTCCATAACCTATTGTCCACACACCAATGGTATCTTTGTAGGCGTTTAAACGCAAGCCTTCCCATTGTTTGATAAGTGCTAGCCCTTCTGATGATATTTTTCGCATATGCTTCTCCATAAAAAAAGCTCCGCAAAAAGCAGAGCTGGATTAAAAAATTGACATCTTTCTCATTCGGAAAGATAGCTTGGTTAAGCTTCATGTCGCTTTTTCATTGGAACAAAAGAATGTATTTGACATTGTAATAATTGTATCTTATAAATTACAAATGTTTACAGTATACAAAACAGAGCATTTTATAAAATGGCTAGATTCTTTAAAAGATTAGATTGCGCAAGCGCATATTGTTAAACGGATAGCAAGAATAGAAACGGGATTTCTTGGAAATGTAAAATTTTTCCGTGGAATTGGAGAGTTAAAGATACATCGTGGTCCTGGCTATAGAATCTATTTTGTAAAACAAGGTAAACAAATCATTTTATTACTGAATGCTGGTGATAAATCTACACAACAAAAGGATATCAAAAAAGCTCTTCAATTAGTAAAGGAAATAAAACATGGAAATTACTAAATTTGACACAAGTGAATATTTCAAGACACCTGAGACACAAAGGATTCTTTTAGAAGATGCTCTTGAAAGCAAAGATAGTAAGTATCTTGCCCATGCTCTTGGTATAATAGCGAAAAACCAAGGAATGAGTAAAATCGCCCAAAATACAGGGCTATCAAGAGAGTCTCTTTATCGTTCTTTAAGTGATAAAGGTGACCCACGGCTTTCTACTTTTCTCAGTGTTTTGAGTGCTTTAAATTTGCAGATTAGTTTAGCGCCTATCCAAAATAATTGTAAGGAACAAGCGGCTTTAGAAGAAGCATCTTGACTACCTCCTCATTTTGAAATGGGGAGGGGAGGCATATTTTTTACTTAAGCGGCTTTCACGACAGATCTTTCTAAGACTTGTTTTGCTTCTTTGATTATGGCTTTGTAATGCTTGCTTTCTTCTACCAACGTACAGGCTTTGACAAGATGCATGTGGAGAGGTTCATAAATGTAAACAGCCTTTTTAGTCGGAGACATTTTATCCCAATCTTTTGGGAAAGCAAAACGTATATCATCATAATCAATAAATTGACTTTTTAGTTTCTTTTTACATTCAATAAAGTAACGACGAGCTTGGCGTCCTTCTCATTGCGTTCAACCATTGAGAGCTCTTTCGCCATATCTAAGGTAAGATGATATTCTTTACTTATAACATTTTTACGTTTCTCATTTTTGAGAAACGTAAAACCATAATCTTGATTTTCCAAAAATCCATATTCTTTAATACGGCGTACAATCCAATCTGCAAATTTAGAATTGACTTCTAAAAACGTATGTAATTTACGTGCGTTAACCGTTTGAACAGTTTATTGACCAATATTTTGTTCTTTAATTTCTATAAGAGTGTTCATAAGAATTCCTTACTATTTAGATGTTTCTCAATGACACTTTTAAAAAGTGCCGGGTGCTAAGAAACACGGTAGTAAGTCCGTCGTTATGCTTTTCCCAAAAGGGTATTGTATAGCGTAACTACACCCGACAAGATCATTATATGCATGTCACATACAATGAGTCAAAGCCTTTAAACGTGCGGAGAAGAGATTGTTTCGTAACCAAATCCGCTTACTATTAAGGTGTTTCTTAGGCACCTAATTCGGTTATTCATATTGTCGCCACATTGTCAAGTGGCTTCTGATAATTTTTTGATATTTTTGCTAATTGATATCCTCTTCATCCATATGGATAACGCCTTCGCCTTCGTCGCATGCGTTTGGTGGAGCGTTTGGATCAAGGGTATCATCCTTGTCTGGTGTGGTGTTTGCAACGTTTCCAGCCGCATCTTCTTGGGTTTCATCAAAAAGCTCGCAATCTATTTTTGTGGTATAACCACCTGTTTTATCAAGCTTGTGTTTAACGCTTTTGATGCGCCATTCTGCTGGAATATAGGGGCGGAAAGAGGGCTCCTGAACAAGCTTTGCTTCTGCTTGTACAAAGGGATCACCACCGATATCACATGAGAAAGAAGACTTACCGCGTGATGATTTATTGCGATAAGCAGCAATGGCTGCAACAGTCTCTGATTGGTTATGGTAGGTGTATTTGAGTTCATGAAACGGTGCTTTGCCAACTTTGACTTCTTTTTTTTCACCACTGCGGATATCATGATAGGTTGCGAGAACACCGCCTTTCTTCTCTTTGTCTTCTTCTTTTTTCTCAGATTCTTTTTCTGCTTTTTCCGATTCAGATGATAATGGTGCTGTTCTGCCACTGTCATCCATATGGATAAAGTTTTCATCATCATCAATCTCTTCTGGTTCTCGTGCATCAGCAGCGGCTTTTTGGTCGTCTCCCACATCTGTTTCTAAGCCATTTGCTGCTCCTGCTTCATCCCGTGCGCTGTATTTAAAATCCCAAGAGGTACAATGTTTCTCATGAATAACAACAATAGGGAGTGTTTCACCGGTGATGGCTTTGCCTTCACCCCGTTTGGCGAGCACCAGTTTGCCATCAACGGGCTTTGCTACCGCATCATATTCTTCTGCGAGGCGTGCGGCAAAAGCCATATCACTTTCTGATGTTTGATCAATATGACGCACAACGATTTTTGCAAGAGAAGGATCAACCTTTGGCGTATAGCCATTACGCTCTGCTATCTCTTGAACAATACTGCCAAGGGTTTGTTGGTGATAGGATTGGCTTTTGGGGGTTCTGTAAGACGTGTTCATTGATGCGGCGCGTCCTGTAACACTTAAGCTTTGTGGTGGGCTGCTTACAGAGATTTCGTCTATCAGATAGGCTCCCATATCGCGGTTTTTGCCCCCTTCATAGCCAAGTGTGACAGAAATGATTGTTCCGATGAGAGGAATATCAAGAAAGCCGTTATCACTGTCCCGGGCGCGGTCATCAAGCTCTATAGTGATACGATCACTTTTGTTTTCTGCTTCATCGGTAATTTCAATCGACAAAACATAATCCATAAGAGTTTTTGTGATGTCTTCTCCATTTGCCAGAACCATGCAAAAAGGTTTCATGATTTGCTACCCCAAATTCTGATTACTGGTGTGGCTTTCGGATAGGGGAGGGTTGGTAAGAGTATCGTGATGCCTGCTTTTAAGATGGGTCCATAGTCTGCAAGCCCAAAATTAGCTGCATAGACGCGTTCAACAGCAAGCGCTTGCTGACCTTTGGCATAGTATTTCCAGCAAATGGCATCAACCATATCGCCATCTTTGGTTATATAAAGGTCACTCATAGGTCTTCACCATATTCTCTCAATTTTATCGTAAATTCTTGTTTTTTGGGGGTGCCGTTATGATGAAAAACGCTTTGTTTTTCCTCTACAGAAAGAATGACAAACTTACCTAAGATTTTGCCTTGACCGGTCACAAGAATGTGAGGTCCTTCATGTGCCATTTGCCGTAAATATTCGAGCTGTCTGTGACCACCTTTGAAATCTGGATAAATCACGCCTGCTAAAGAAAATTCCGCATTTGCAACAGCAGGCAATTGAAGAGCAGTCTTTCGCCCCAATCGCCCTTGCTCTACCCATGGAACCCCATAAGACATATCAAGTGTTTGATAAGTTGCTGTTTCAATGGAAAAAATAAAACCACCTAAAGCTAACATCATGGTATTTAATCCGAAAGGCTAGAGGCTATGGCTAAATGTTGCTGTTTTGCATAGCGTTCAAGTGCTTGATTGACAGCGTCTCTGATTTCGTCCTTAAGACCATTTGGTACTGAAATATTGAGATTTGTAATGGTTACACGGGCGTCTACTTCAACAGGTTTGTGAATCGTAATGGGTTCTGGAACTTCAAAGGAACCCACTTTTGTATTTGGAGTTTCTATGTATTCTGTTTCGACTGTCCCTGTATTAAAACCACTCTTGCGTTTTTCAGATGGAGCATTGGGTACAATTGCTGTATCAACCATTTTTTTTGCACGTGCATTGGTTTCTTCGGTAAAGGTTTTAATGGTCTGCGTTGAAGTCTTGTCTATTGAAACATTAAACCCTAACTTTTCTTTCACCCAATTAGGCATCCAACTGGTTAATTTCTTCATCATATTGCCAAAACCGTTATACAGATCATCCCATTTGCTTTTGATGCCCTCCCAAAGCCCATTAATAAGATTGGAGCCTATTTCCATTAAATCGACACCAAACAGCCATTCAATGAGTTCATTGATTTTTTTCGAAATCCAAGTCAGTGGTGAAAAGTTTTTAAAGAACGTCAAGAGGTTATTGAAAACATTACTACATAAGCTGTAAAAAGAATCCCATAGCTTGCTTATAAAGCTTATGACTGTATCCCAATGTTTGTAGAGCAGATATCCGGCAGCAACAAGAGCTGCAATGCCACCAATAATCCAGCCAATAGGTGTGGTCATGATTGCGATACCAAGCGATATAAAAGCAGAACTAACGGCAGTTATTGCTGGAATGAGTGAAGCTATAAGAACTGCCCCAACCGCGGCTAAAGATGCTGCTACCCAACCATTGAGTTTGTCCCAATATTGATAGAGGACAAAGAGCGCTGCAATGCCACCCATTAACCAACCGATAGGTGTCGTCATAATTGTGATACCAAGGCTAACAAACGCTGTTCCTACGGCTGCTAATGCGGCAATGAGTGGACCAAAAATGAACGAACCAAGTGCCACAAGTCCTACCTTAAAGAGGGTTATTTCACCAATCAGAGGTTCTAGCCATTGGAACCAGCCTTTAATCCTCTCTGTAAGATCACTTATGCCTTTTCTTAAATCAGAGGTAGGATTAAGCAAATCATTAAGGACTTTTTTTAAGGTTTTTGCCCAGCTCGCAACGGTTGTTTGAATGAGGTCGCGGTTTTCATCAATCAACTTTGAAAAACCGTCAATCATATCATTAATCACGGGCATGAAACGCGCGCCAATAAAGCTCGCGATACCGCCTATTTTTTTCTTAAAAGCACCAAGCTTATCACTCAAATCTGCTGCATAGCGTGCAACATCGGCACCTATCAGCCATTTTCCTTTTCGCGCCTTTGCAAATAGTTCTTTGATAGGCGCCATGCCTTGTGCAAGCATGGCGGCCATTTCTTTACCATCCCCACCAAACAGCAGAGAAGCAATATGCTCTCTTTGTGCTTGATTTTTCATCTTACTCATCTTGTCAGTAATTTCTTCTAACAAGACAGAAGTGGATTTGAGTTTTCCAGAAGTGTTTTTGACAGAAATGCCAAGCGCTTCAAAGCCCATCATGCCTCTTTTTTGTCCAGCATATGCTTGTGCTGAACGCCTATTTAAAACCGCTAAGGATTGTTGAAAAAGCTCGGCAGAAGTGCCTGAATTATCGGCTGCATCCCCCCATAATTGAAGTGATGCAACACTCATTCCCAAATGCTGTGATGCATGGTGAAGACTATCCCCAAGATGCATGGTTTGCATGGTAACGGAGATCAAGCTTGCCACAAGACCATCACCAGTAAGCCCTAAAGCACCGGTAAATACCGAAGCACGACTTGCCGCTGTACCAAGGGCTCTTTGAACGCCTTTAAGGCATGCTGTCATATTTTTTAGTGCAGCAGAAAAGTGGGGAATATTTAATGTATGCGACAAATTATTAAAAGATTCTTGTATACGTTTGAGAGGTGCGGTGAGTTTGTCCTCAAGAGTCAATTTTACCTTTGCATCGGCACCCTTAGTTGTTTTACTCATTTTGTCTTATACCTTTCTGCTGCTTGTTTTCGCCAGAATATTAATTCTTGTGGTTCCATTTCCATCATGTCTGAAAGGGACCAATGGAACACAATGGTAATATCGGCTATGAGTTTAGCGGCGGTTTCCCAGTCGAGGTATCCCGCCGCTTGATAAAAGACTCCAAAATCTCTCCAATGCTCGATAAGTCATTGATGTCGAGTTCACCAACAGCTTCATGTGGCCATGCAGAAAGGCGAGAAACCATAGCGATTGTTTGTTCAACGCCTTCCTTCTTATCTATTGCTTGCACATCTTTTGTTTTGGGGCGCCGTAAGGTGATTTCGGTATGCTCTTTTCCTTCAAAGGTAATCGGTACAAGTAATTTATGTGTAATGCTTGTTTGGACTGTCATTTTATAATCCTATATTTTCTCTATGGTCTGCGAGTTGATTGACGCCATTGAATTTTCTCACCAAGTTGAGGACATCTATCTCAACGATTTCAACGTCCTTCTGGACATATTTGAAATACTGCAATGTGAAGGTAGTTGTGGATGTTGCTTTGCTGCCCGGTTGCCATTCTGCCATTTCAAAGCCTTTGCATAGTCCTCTCATGGTAATGACAACACCTTCTGCTGGTGTGCCTTGCGCTTGCATTGAACTTCGTAATGAGATATCGATATCTGTGCGCCCCAACAGTGCCATCAATTCTGGAGAGCAATCAGAAATGGTCATGCTAAGTGTGAGGGTTTCAAGACCAAGGTCAACTTCAATAGAGCTATCCATGCCTCCGCCACGATAACTTTCAACAACCAAACTCAAATTCGGTAATGTTACGCTTTCACATTTTGCTTGATAGGGAATGCCGTCGACAAAAATGTTAAAATATTTCAAAACTCTTGGTAAAACGGGGATAGCCATTAAAAAATCTCCTCTAAATAATCATTCACAATGCGTGAACGGAATGTGATGTGTTCTGCTGGTGTTGTTGGTGTGAATTCGACATTGAAATAGACTCTGCCGTCTTCAATAGCGCTTGCTGTATTCAACTCTAGATCAGGCGTACAACGCCCACCAAGAATGGCGCCTTGTGCTTTTAAATCACGCAAATAGGCATTGACGCTTTCACTGACATCATTCATGTAGGTCTTTTTGATATTGCGGTCGACAGCCCATAGATGTCCGCGCAAAATGGCATCATTGATCATATCTGCGGTGCGTACTACGGATAAGAAAGCAAATTTTGTATCGCTTGAGAGGGTGCGATTACCCCAGAGGCGATAACCATTTTCGCGGATAATTGTTGTGATGTTTTGTTCGTTAAGAAGGTTGGCGCGGCTTGATCTATCACCAATGGAAAAATCAATGGGGCGCGTAATACCAACAATGCCATTGATCACTTTGTTTGAAGGTGAATGCCAAAAACCGTGTGTAAAATCAGTTTTGGCAATGACACCTGCAACTGCTGCACTTGCTGGCTGTTCTATGATTTTTCCATCACGATTCACCTTTACAAAAGGGTCAATAAGAATGACGCGTTTTGAATCAAAATCCTTTGCTGTGCTAAGAGCAGCTTCATCTGTTGTGTTGGGTGCATCAAGCACCACAATAGCACGCAGACGCTCTGCAATGCCAATGAGTTCTGCTGCGACGGGGTTGGCAGTTGCACTAGTTCCATTCTCTTCAATATTCACACTGGAAGGGCGTTGATGTGTAAAGCCTGGAGCGATGAGAATGCGTGGTGTTTGTCCTACAATGGATTGTGCTCCAATGAAAGCATGAACACCTTCATAAGCACCATTTGCGGTTACACCACCCAGAATATTGGTGAGTGTTGCATTTTCGTTGTCACCCTCGTGCACGCGTACGACAACGACAATGGCGCCTACTTGTTTAAAAATAAGATCAAGGGCATTGGGTAAGGTACCTTGACGCTTACCCGTTTTATCGAGTTTTGCAGCTTGTGAAAGAGAGCCCGTTACCAAAACGGGTGTATTAAGGGGAAATGCTTGTTCATCGGCATCGGGTGCTGTGCCAACAATCCCGATAACTGCCGATTGTACCGCGCGAAGGGGGCGGGTGCCGTCGTCAACTTCAACGACTTCAACACCGTGTAAAAAACCTGTTGCCATTTTATACTCCTTTAAATGGTTGGCTAATGAAATGAATGGGAAAAATTAGAGGTGGAAGCCGTTCTGACGAGCGACTTGACAAAAACTTTAAAACCGTTAGATTCATACAAAGGTGCCTAGAAAACACCTTGATAGTAAGCGGATAGATTGCCGAAACAGTCTTTTTCCGTGCATTGAATGCTTTGACTCGTTATATGCGCATAGCGTATAATAATGTTATCGGGTGTAGTTACGCTATAAAATACCCTTATGGGGAAAGCATAACGACGGACTTACTACCGTGTTTTCTAGCACCCGATACCCCTCTAGGGCGTCAATAGAAAACAACTAAATAGTAAGGAGTTCATTATGAACAATCTAGTAACAATCAACAATGATGGTATTGCTGTCACAACCTCTTTGAAAATTGCCGGTGGTGTGGGGAATAGCCACGCTACAGTTATAAAGCTGGTACGTCAAAACATTGAAGACCTTGAAGAATTTGGAAGGGTTGGATTTGAAATCTCACCCTTTGGGACCAAAGGCGGAAGACAGAAAAGAGTAATTGCTATTCTCAACGAACCACAAGCCACTCTACTCATGACCTATATGCGTAACAATGATACGGTGCGTGCATTCAAAAAAGCCCTCGTCAAAGCTTTCTATGATTTAAAAAAACAATTAATTGATAATGATCGTGATACACGCTTTGATTTTCCAAGCAACTGGGATGAAATGGGACCTACTGAAAAAGCTGTTTATATTTATGGACCGCTTCACATGCATCTTGTTAAAGCCTTTACATTAGCAGAAGAGAGCAAACATTATAAAACGCTTGTTGAAGAAGCCAAGCGAGTTTTAGTAAGCTCTGTTGTAAAAGTAGCTTAAGTTAAAAACATGATTTTATCTCCTCGTCTTTGAGGCGGGGAGGTAGTTAATGCCGTAAAATATCTTTACATAATACATATTCTACGTATAATACGTATAATACATTAAAGATAGGATGTGCATATGAAAAAATATAGTTTTACAGATGTAAACCGCGGGGCAGGCGATATTTTAGACGAGGCTATGTCTACACCTGTAGCTTTAACAAAGCGAGGGCGTGAAAAAATCATTATGCTTCCTGTTGATTTATATAATGAATTAGTAAAATCTCGTTCTGGTGCACAATCTTTTGTTTATGCAGATGCACCGCAAAATATATTAGATGATTTAAATCGTGGTTTAGATGACATCTTGAATAGTGATGAACATGTTTAAAGCGGGGGATGTTGTTAGATATTATTATTTATCCAGTATTTCATAAAACATCGTCTCTTCAGAGTGAGGAAGAGATCAAACAGCGTGAAGTGTTGGAACTTTGCTAACATTTGTTTCGCGTTCAGCATGCCACGCATCATAATTGGCTTGCATACGTAACCATATAGCAGCTCCATCACCAAACATTTTGCCAAGACAAGCGGAAATAGCAGGAGAAACAGGCTTTTTTGCGTTCAGAATATCGTAGAGATGTTGGCGTGATATACCAAGCATCTGCGCAATTTCTGATTTTGTTTTGCCTGTCTCAGGAATAATTTCTGCTAAAACTTCTCCTGGATGAGTAGGACAACGGTTTTTATCTCTTTGTGCAGGAATGTCATTCATAACTGTATCCTTAGTGATATTGTTCAAGATCAACACGGTAAGCATTACATGAGTCAAATTCAAAGGTAATACACCATGGTCCGTTAACGTGGACAGTGTAACGGGTAGGTGAATATCCAATCAAAGAATGAAAGTTGAATCCTGGAAGATTCATATCTTCTGGTCTTTCAGAAATATCTAAACGATCAAGACGAACCATGATACGTTTTACAAGTTTCTTATCAATCTTGGATGAATTTCCCGTTTTGAATAATTCTGCCAATGTTTTGCTTTTAAACGTTTTAATCATTCTTTTATATAGCGTAAAATACTTATAATGTCAACAAATAGCTTACATTATAAGTGCTAAAATGGAAAAAATAGTAACATCCCATTAGAAAGCCTTATCGTCTAGACTTGTTTTTCTTTTCTCCACCTCATGCGTAAAGAGAAGAATAGGCGCATGGAGGGGATAAATTTGCACGTTAACATCAATGATTTTACGACCATACCGACGGCTGTCTGAACAAATATTGCTAAAAACTCAGATCCCTTGCTGTTCTTAATAAAGAAAATACGAAGTTTAAATTCTATTGTCATCTTGCTCTCCAAATCAATGAAGAGACTATAACAACCATCATCATGCCGATAAGACTGACACTGTCAGTCAAAAAAGCCCTTTAAAAGGACTTAAAAACATATAAGCCTGCTTATAGAACAGCTATCCATTTGACTTGCGCTATTTTTGGTTTTGTATTTAATCTTTCCACAATCTTATGAGGACAGCCCCATCAGCTCCAGCGCCACTTGAACAATCAGTCCCATGAGAACCAGCACCCCCACCCCCAAAGCCACGCCCCGCTTTTCCTGAACTATATGAGCCTTGTCCCGTTCCTCCAGAGCCCCCTCTTGATGTATCACCCCCAGCATCACCGCCATTACCGCTTGTTTTTCCATTGTTTCCACTCGTTCCAGCACAACCATTTCCACCTTTAGCAAGTCCTGGATGTTCGTCTTTTGCTAAACCAAAATTTCCTCCCACGCCTCCAGCACCACCAGAGCCTGAATAGAAGGAATTCGTACTCCCAGTAATCGAGTGAGAGATACGGGCGTCAGCTCCCCCACCACCCTTTCCTCCGGTAGCGGTAATAAAATTTTTGCCAATGGTTGTTGTTTCTCCAGGCTTACCGCTTACAAAATTCTTTGCAATAGAAGCCCCTCCTTTACCAATGATGATATCCTCGTGACCGTTTAAACTGACTTTATAGCCATACCAGACGGAACAACCACCACCTCCACCACCTCCTCCTAATCCTATCCCAAACGCTCTACCACCACTACCCCCACCACCCCAAGCTTGGATCTCAACTTTAGTTTTATCGGTGACCCAGACGGGCCACTGAATTTTCCCATCCTGTGTATAGAGCAATTCAACATCAGCAAGGGCCGGCCAATTTGTGATTTTATCGATCAAATCTTTTTTAAGACTCTTTATTTGTGCCAAAATGGCGGCATCCACTTGCGCCTTCGTATAAACAACATCACCATCGATTTTAAGTGGTCCTTTAAGCGAGCTTCCGTTTGTGTTTAAATTGGTAACCACTTTGCCATTATAGATAAGGTTAAACGACGAATTACCCAACAGTTCTAAGCCACCACTCATAGTGATTTTGCTGGTAAATTTATTATAACTTTGCCATTCATTTGGGCTTGTGAGGTGCCCATAGCTTGTGAGATCTTCATTGATCTTGGCTCTAAAATCGTCAAGCCCCACGATATCTTCGGTTTTATGTTGATGTGCGCCTAATAGAGAGACAGCACTGCCAAAAGTGAAGTGATTGTTGCTTGCTTTGTAGAGAACATAATTGTTGGCTGCATCTTGTGCACCCTCGATATCACCTAAATCTTTTAAAGTGAAAGTTTTATCCGCTGCCATCTTGCCCTTCAAGGCTGCTTCAAGATCTGCAACATCACTTATTGTGTGCGTGTGTTTTAAAGGCGCTTTTCCCTCTACCTTTTCCTCAACATCTGCAATGGCTTGATCAATTTTGGTCAAGTTTTCGCGCAAGATTGGGAATTCAGAACTGATAAAACGACCTTCTTTAGGCAATTCCATGTCGAGTTTTTTCGTTTTTGTCATCTCTGTTCTCCCATCACAATATACCGGCACCAAAATCACTCACCATGGACCGCGCTGCTGGTCCACCGGTAAGGGTGAGTTTGAGGCGCGCTTGTTTGGCGCCTTTATCACCACTGATAAATTTGCGCTCTGTCCAAAGGGGCTCGGATAACTGCTCTGTTTCCTC
>NZ_JBHINS010000040.1:0-2255 GCF_042195095.1 Bartonella sp. CL435QHHD | reverse complement strand
ATCAATAAAGAGATCAAAAAATTATCGAAAACCGCAGGAAATAAATATGTTTACAGATAAGCAGCTAAGAGCCTTGTTTGGTATTATAATTTTTATATTTTTATGCTTTCTAGGAATTAAAAAAAATCCCTATTTTATCCAAGGTATTTTGATATTTGCATCTTTTGGTTTGATAATAATAACAAATATTTTTGTAATTTTATGCAATTCTCATATTCCTTTTGAGTTGCAGAACAATCCAAAATACAAACGTGGCAATACAACAGGTTGGAAGACATTAACACGTGATTTACAACAGTATTTGCACAGACTTTTAAAGCTAATAAGTTTAGCACTTGTCGTTTTAATTTTTCCAAATAGTTATACTGTATTTTGGTATTTAGATATCGTTATTTGGTACTTTTTTTTAGTTTATTCATTCTTTCTCATGTTGCATACACGCAGTTTAATAAACATGTCCATTTACGCGATACAATCATCTATTAAAAAGAAAGAGAGCTAAAAAAAGCACTTGATATTCAATTAGGTAGGTATCAAAATGAAAAAAATTGAAAAAAATAAAAAATACGTATTGACATTAAAGAAAAGGTCGTTTATTAAGGTTGGCAAGTGCTAAAAACACTTAATCGTAAGCGGTTAAACCACGTAAGGTTTTTCCCATCTTCAAAATACTGACTTTCTTTTGTGCTATCATTGGCATATAACGATTTTGTCGGGTGTAGCTATACCATACAATACCCTTCGCGAGGGGAAAGTATAGCGGCGGACTTACGACCGTGTTTTTAGCGCCCGGCGCCCTTATGGGCTGTCAATTAAAAACCTAATTTCGTAAGGATTTATTATGCAAAATTCTGTCAAAAAATATCAACTCACCAATCAAACAATTCTTCGTGAGGGTAAAAAACTTTATCGCATTAAGGCGTTAAGAGATTTTGGTGATGTTAAAGCTGGTCAACTTGGTGGCTATATTGAATCTGAAGAAAATCTTTCCCATGATGGCAATTGCTGGGTTGGTGATCAGGCCATTGTTGTGAGCCCTGGTCGTGTTTACGAAAATGCGCAGGTTTATGGCAATGCAGGTGTTGGTGGTTTTGTATATGGTAATGCTCGCGTCTACGATTCAGCAAAGGTTTTTGCCAATGCCCATGTGTATGATAATGCCCATGTTTTCGATAGTGCAAAAATTGTAAGTAAAGTGCATGTTTATGAAAATGCCAATGCATGTGGCATGGCTATTGTTACTAAGAATATTTGTGGTGACACAATGAATAATGTTTATACAGAACGCCTTTCTCCTTATGGTGAAATTTGCTTTGTTATGTGTCGTCCTCATAGGAAAACAGCTTAAATAACGGCGCGGGCGCGGCGGGGGCGCCTCCTTATAACCATTTCATTTAAAAATTTGTTTGAATATTAGATTAGGGAGCTACCTATGACCACTAAAAATGTATCTAAAAAATATGAGCTTATAAATGAAAGTCACGTTAAAGGGATTACTTTATACCGCATTCGTGCTTTAAAAGACTTTGCTGATGTTAAAGCTGGTGATTTAGGCGGCTTTATTGAAAAGGAAGATAACCTTTCTCATGATGGCAATTGCTGGGTTTATGATAATGCTTGTGTTGTAAAATCTGGTCGTGTTTATGAAAATGCAAGGGTATATGGCAACGCTGTCATTGGTGGTTTTGTTTATGGCAATGCGCATGTATATGATAAAACCCGCGTGTATTTTGGAGCTCATGTTTATGATAATGCGCATCNCGCATCTTTCTGATAAGGTGTGGGTTTATCAATATGCAAGGGTTTATGGCAATGCAAAATTATCAGGAAGTGCACGCATTTATAGCAAGGCTGAGGTTTATGATCATGCTGTTGTAAGTAGCTCTTCAAAAATTTATGGCAAGGTTTATGGCAATGCTAGCGTGGGTGGGTATGTTAAGGTCTACGGTTCTGTTTATGGCAATGCTAAAGTGACTGGTTATCACACCATTAGAGGTTTGGTACATGGCAATGCAAGATTAAAAAGAAATGATTATTCATATGTTGAGCAAAACATTTACTATGTATATGGAATTCCTGAAGATTGTGAAATTTATGAAAACGATACCGTTGTAAAGATTGTTGAAAATAAAGCAGCGTAAATAAAATAACGGCGCGGGGGGCTGCTTTATAGCAAAAAAGCCGCGTCCTTTAAGACACGGCTTTTATTATCAAAACAGCTAGCGATCCAAATAAACGATTAAAATAACCAATCG
>NZ_JBHINS010000073.1:0-21916 GCF_042195095.1 Bartonella sp. CL435QHHD | reverse complement strand
GTGCAATGGGCATTAGCAGGCATCATGGTTTTAGCGGCTGTAACGGGCATAGTGATTGTCGCCAAGCGGTTTCGGGAGCAACGCTTATGATTTTTTGGCTAAAGAAATATTCTCTGATGTTTACAGCGGCTTTAGCCGTTTTTTTTATGGCTTTAGCCAAGGCGTTTCACCTTGGCAAGCAAAGCGAAAGGCAAAAGCAAACAGAGAATGCTTTAAAGACAGCAACAACGCGGCTTGAGGTGGAAAATGAAGTTAATCAAAAAAGTGATGCTGGTGTGCGCTCTGAACTTTCTCGTTGGGTGCGCGGCAAATAGGTCTGTTTCTTGTGGTGGCTGGTTGCCCATTTATTTGGATAATAAGGATGTTGCGGTCATCAGTTCCAACCTTGCAAGAGATATTTTGAAGCATAACAAGCAGGGAGCCCATTTATGTGGTTGGAAAGATGGTCAAGAAACGAAGCAGCAAAGATAAAGATCTTACAGAAAAAGAACAACAGCTCCTTCACGAGATGATAGATACCTACCAAGGTTTAAAGATGATGTCACGCATCATGAAATTGATAGCCTTTGTTGTCTTTATGTTTGTAATAGATTTTTCCCGTTTTGTGGACGCCATAGAGAATAGCTTCTCACATCTTAAAAGATGGTTAACCAAAAGTTAAATATCAAATCTCTCCTTTAAAAATATGATGAAACAAGAATTTACACAAACATTGTTTGCGTGGATGGGTGGTAAACACTATCTGCGTAAGAAAATTATACCGATTTTAAATAATATTGACCATGAAACCTATGTTGAACCGTTTTTAGGCTCTGGTGTTATTTTCCTAAATAAAAGACCAGCAAAATATTCCGTGATTAATGATCTGAATGGAGAGATCACGAACCTGTTTCAATGCGTTCAAAATAACTTTGATGATTTAGCCAAACGACTAGAATGGTTTGTTTGTTCAAGACAGTTGTTTTTTGAACTTGCGGCTATTGAACCAGAGAGCCTTTCCAAAGTTGAAAGAGCCGCACGTTTTTTGTTTCTCCAACGTTGTGTGATGTATGGGAAAAAAGAGTATGTCTCTTTTAGTTTTGGAAGGAAAAGAACGGCAGAGTTTAATCCCGAAAAGCTGTTATCAAGGATGAGGCGTGTTAGACAGAAGCTTCTTGATACGACAATCTTAAATTTGTCGTGGGAACGGGTTATCGAGCTATTTGATGCACCCGACAGTTTATTTTACCTAGACCCGCCTTATCTAGTGAAGAAGAAGTGTTACAGCTCTGGGAATTTTGTTGAAGATGATTTTGTGAGTATGGCAAAAGTTCTCAAAAGCATACAAGGCAAATTTGTCTTGAGTCTAAATGATTGTGATGCGGTTCGAGAGATCTTTAAGGATTTTGNGCATACAAGGCAAATTTGTCTTGAGTCTAAATGATTGTGATGCGGTTCGAGAGATCTTTAAGGATTTTGACTTTTTAGAATTAGAGACCCTTTGGACCTCTGGTTTTGCTAAAAAACCACCCCGAAAAGAACTCTTGATTCGTAATAATTAGAGAGACGTGTTGCAAAATCCTATTCCCTAACTTTTATTTACGCGTCCCTCACTGTAAAAAATATATGGAAAATCAATAAATTATTTTGGATAAAAAAGAGCATGGTGCCCAAAAGAGGACTCGAACCTCCACGCCTTACGGCACAGGTACCTGAAACCTGCGCGTCTACCAATTCCGCCATCTGGGCTCATAAAATTCATCTAAGCGCATGACGCAATTCTGTCAATAAAATTATAGAATTTATTTTTTCAGCTTAAAACGATTGAATTGAATTTTTGGGGAGATCATGATTTTAGAAGTTTAAGGTGTGAGGACTTTCTTTGATAAAATTGTTGAATCCGGATTAAATGTGTAAATAATAGGAATACCGGTCGCTAATTCTTGAGATATAATTTCCTCACCGGAGAGACCTTCAAGCGCCATAATAAGAGCACGAAGAGAATTTCCATGCGCTGCGATTAAAACAGTTTTGGAGCGCAAAATATGAGGCTGGATATGGTAAAGATAATAAGGCCAGATGCGCGCACCGGTGTCGCGTAGGCTTTCTCCATTCGGGGGTGCAATTGTATAGGAGCGGCGCCACATTTGCACTTGCTCTTGCCCCCATTGTTGGCGTACTTCATCTTTATTTAAACCAGAAAGATCACCATAATTACGTTCATTTAATGCAGGATTTTTTATCACTTCTAAATCTGATTGTCCCATTTGCTCTAAAATGTGCTGAGCGGTTTTTTGAGCACGCTGTAAGGTTGATGTATAAGCGATATCAAACTTCAAACCATATTCTTTCAGTTTTTTTCCTGCTGCTATCGCTTCGGCATGACCTTTTTCTGTTAAATCAGGATCTTTCCAACCGGTAAAAAGGTTTTTGAGATTCCATTCACTTTGTCCATGACGAATTAGTGTAAGTATGCGTCCCATTATGCATTGCCTCTATTCTATTGATTGTTTAAAATTCATCGTTCAATCCCAAAACATCGAACATTGAATAAAGACCGCTTTCATGATTTTGTGCCCATAAAGCTGCTTTTAATGCGCCATTGGCAAAGATAGAGCGTTCTTGCGCTGTATGTGAAAGAACAATGCGCTCATTGGAGCCGGCAAAAATGACACTGTGTTCTCCAACAACTGTCCCACCACGTGAACAGGAAAAGCCAATGGTGCCTTTTTTGCGTTTACCTATATGACCATTGCGTTCGTTGACACGCACATTTTTAAGCATAACATTGCGCCCTTCAGCTGCTGCTTGGCCAAGAAGAAGGGCTGTTCCAGAAGGGGCGTCAACTTTGTTAGCGTGATGCATTTCATAAACTTCGATATCAAAATCATCGGCTTCTAATGCTTTAGCAGCTTTCTTTACAAGGTTGGCTAAAAGATTTATTCCAAGGCTCATATTTCCGGATTTGACAATTGTTGTATATTTCGCAAAATCTGCAATTTTTTCTTCTTCTGTTTTGCTAAATCCTGTGGTGCCAATAATATGGACAAGGCTTTTTTGAGCAGCGTAGTTAGCATAAAGAATACTGGCTTCTGGTTGTGAAAAATCTAAAATACCTTCTGTATTAGAAAAGGCATTTTCGGGATCGTCAGTGATACCAATCCCAAGAGAATCTGAACCAATTAAGGCACTGGCATCTTTTCCTACAAACGGTGAGCCTTTGCGTACAAGAACAGCACAAAGTTCTACATCTCTCCTCTGCTGGATTGCTGTAATGAGTTCACGTCCCATTCTTCCATTTGCACCAACAACTGTAAGGCGCATTTTTATCTCCTTATAATACTTTACTGTGCAGTATAGGCAAATTCTTGCCTTCTTTCCAATGGTTCTTTTTCTTTATAGAAAAATTTTTTTCCTGCTTTAATTTATCTTGTTATGCTGTAAAATACTGTTGTTTAGAGCAAGTGATATAAGATCTGCAAATTTAAATAGAGATGTTTTTCGTTAGAGTGTGTGATGAATATTCCTAAGTAAGGTTTGCTTATGTCACCTAAAGGAGATTGTGTATTACTTTACGCTTTTGTTTCTTTCGTTCTTTAAGGGGGGAGCGTTCTTCATGCAAAACAAGACCTCCAAAACAAAATACACCTATGTGGTTAATTCATGCGCTTTTCTTAAAGAAATATTTATCAATTCTTCTAAACTTATTTTATGATAGTGCTCGTGAGTGGTATCACGAGAGAGTATCCATGAATAATATAACATCTATTCTGCGCCACTATCTTTATGCTTCATAAATAGAGAAAATTAGCATTATCATACGTTTTGTTAGCCTTTAATGTTTTAATAATTCTTGGCACTTAGGCATTTTCATTCTTTTCTTTAATATTCTTTCATTTACCAATTCCATTTGTGACGCATAAGAAAGCGATTTTGATTGTTTTAAATGTGATGAAGGTAATGAGAAAAAGGTATTTGGAATTGATGATTAAAGTAAAAAAACGATTATTTATCATTGTATATCAATATGTTACCCATAAATAAAATCACGTAAAAAGGGGATAAAAACAAGGGGCTAACAAGAAGTTGGATTGTTTTCACACGAGAGTTGGTCGGATTCTTCATCTTTTAGGAAAGTCAGTTTAAAAAATTGTTATGTTGTAAAAACGCATGATGAGGATTTTTTTATTATAGAGCAAATAGTATATATGTTATGCAATGCGTTTTTTCATATATTGGGGAGACTTGAGGATAACATGCGTTAAGTATTGTTATTTTATTTGCCTAGCTTCTAATGATGCTACAGCTCTTGTATTTAAAGAGAGTCGTTAAAATGCTTTCTTAAATATTTTTTATTCCTGTGCTAATCTTTTTTTGTGACACGATAAGAAAGTATTTTTTTTGATTCAATTATAATGGGTCTTATTCCCTGTTGAATACGATTATAAATCATTATATCGTTTATACGCATGCATAAAAATTCATAAACCTATAAATATCCTTTAGATAAAATATCACTTTTATTTTTGTTTGTGAGAGAAGGCTAGAAATCAAGATCTGCATAGTGAGCACTTGCAACAATTCCGCGGACGCGATCTGTTAAAAGAGAACGAAAAGAAGGGCGTGATTTTATTCTCATATACCAGTCTTTGGCAGCAGGAGATTGTTCCCAGTCAATTTCCCCTAGAAAGTCAAGTACAGAAATAGAAGCTGCTGCTGCTAGATCTGCATAGGACAAGGCAGAACCGACTAAGCTATCGCGAGAGGCACAGAGCCAATTGAGATAGTTCATATGTGGTAAAATATTGGCACGTGCATTGCGTAAAATTTGTGAATTAGGAGCACCACCGCCAATGGCAAGTGGCATTTCACGTTTATGGATTCGTTCTCGTACGATATGGCGCGTTGCTTCATTTTCGAATTTATTTAAGAACCAGTCATTGAGACGGCGTACTTCTGCACGATCTAAAGGATTTTCCGGAAAGAGCTTATTTTCTTGTCGTAAACTTCCATGTGTTTCGTCTAAATATTCGCAGATAACAAGAGGACCTGATAATGGAACCTCGTGTTCATCGAGAAAAACAGGAACATGACCAGCGGGATTGAGGGCTAGAAATTCGTGTCTTCTTGCCCATTCATATTCTTCAATCAGTTGAGTGGTTACACCATATTCCCCAAGAATGAGGCGTATGAAGCGCGAGGCAGCGGATAGGGGAGAGTGAAAAAGTGTCAGCATAATTTACACTATCAAATAGAGTTGAAGAGAATTCTTTCAAGTAATCATTTTTATAAAGATGCTTGACTAGAAGTACAAGATCATTAGCAGCTGCTAGTAATTATAATTAATAAATTGTTAATGACCAAGAATTGTTCTCTTATGCGATGGTTTGCAAAATGGCAGCACGTAATTCTTCTAAACCGATAGCTTTTTCTGAAGAGGTTACAAGAAGCTCAGGATAAGCTGCTGGGCGTTTAAGAAGCTTTGTTTGTGTGCTCATAATTAATTTTTCCAAGGCATTTGATTTGATTTTATCGCTTTTTGTCAAAACAATTTGATAAGAAACGGCTGCTTTATCAAGGAGAGCAAGAACATCTTCATCATTATTTTTGATTCCGTGCCGTGAATCAATCAAGATATATACACGTTTTAACGTTGTGCGCCCCCGTAAATAGCTAAAAATCAAATTTTTCCACTCATCAACAAGATTTTTAGGAGCAGCAGCAAAACCATAACCAGGCATATCTACTAATGCTAGAGGGGGAAGGTCTCCTAGTTGCCCACTGAAGCCATCGGGGACAAAATAATTAAGCTCTTGAGTCCGTCCTGGTGTATTTGAGGTACGTGCTAAGCTTTTTTGTTGAACGAGTGCGTTGATTAAAGATGATTTTCCAACATTGGAACGTCCTGCAAATGCAATTTCTGGTGGTCCTTCGGGGGGGAGAAAGCGTATTGCTGGTACACCACGAATAAAAATCCAATTGCGAGAAAAAATTCCAGAAAGGGAAGAATCTCTTGTCATTCACGCACTTCTTTTTTGGGTGATCTTCTCCAGATGGCTTTCAGATTATCAAAAAGCTCAATTTTAACTCCTTGGCGCTTCATCATGATACCTTGCTGAATGATTGATAATATATTGTTCCATGCCCAATAGATGACGAGACCAACAGGGAAAGAGGCGAGCATAAAAGTAAAGACAACAGGCATCCATGTGAATATCATCGCTTGGGTTTGGTCTTGAGGAGCGGGATTCATACGCATTTGTAAAAACATCGTTATTCCCATAATCAAAGGCCATGCACCAATCATAAGAAATGTTGGCGTTGTATATGGCAAGAGACCAAACAAGTTAAAAAGAGAAGTTGGATCGGGTGCCGCTAAATCTTTAATCCAGCCAAAGAAAGGGGCATGGCGCATTTCAATGGTGATATAGAGAACTTTATAAAGAGCAAAGAATATTGGGAATTGAACCAACATCGGCCAACAGCCTGCAAGGGGATTTATTTTTTCGGTTTTATATAGTTCTATTATTGCCTTTTGTTGTTTGGTTTGGTCATCGGGATACTTTTCTTTTATTTCTAGCAACCGCGGTTGTAAAAGCTTCATGCGTGCCATAGATTTATAAGATTTATTGGCTAGAGGGAAAAGAAGAGTTTTTAAGAGCACTGTGACAAGAAGGATGGCTATACCAAAATTCCCTGTTTGTTTATAAAGAATATCAATGAGGGAAAACATTGGTTTGGTGATGAAATCAAACCAGCCCCAATCAATTAAAAGAGCAAACTTTTTGATTTTTAGGTCATTTTGATAACTATTAATAATTTCAACTTGTTTTGCACCAGCAAAAAGACGATTTGTAACAGTTTTTGTTTCATTTGGGGCAATCGTTAAAAGCGACCCTAGCAAGTCAGACTGATAATGTGTTTGCAAACGATCAAAATAAATAAAACGGCTTGTATATTCTTTATTTTGCGGGGGAATAACTGCTACAGCCCAATATTTATCGGTAATACCAATCCAACCTCCTGTTACTTTGGAAAAAGTCACGCTCTTTTGCCCATTATCAGGATTTGGGTCAAGCTCTGCTAAGGTTTTATATTTTTCAGTTTTGAGCGAATCTCCAGCAATACCTATCATACCTTCATGAAGTAAATAGGTTGCATTTGTATGTTCTGGTGGTGCAGCACGTGCAACGCGGGCATAGGACGAGAGATGTATTGGTTGATCACTTTCATTGCTGATAGAATCCTCAATGGTAAACATGAAATGATCATCAACAGAAAGGGTCCGTCGGAAGATTTGTCCCTGTCCATTATTATAAATTAAAGTGATAGGTGTTGAAGGAGTCAGGATTGTATTGTTTCCCTCTACTTGCCATTTTGTATCCGATTGTGGCAAGGCTTTTGCTGGCAAAGACGCACTTGCAAAACCAAATTCAGCAAGGTAGGTCGTTTTGAAACCTTTAGGGTTTAGCAAATCGATTTCCGGTGATTTTTTATCGACTGTTAAACGATATTTTTTGAGGTGAAGATCATCAAATTGTGCACCAACAAGATTAATAGAGCCTTCCAGTTCATTGGTTTGGATCGCAATACGCTCTGTTTTGGCCAATACAGCTTTCCGGATTTCAGGTGTCATTGGCTGTTCGATGATAGATGTTGCTTGATGCGTTGAGGTATCGTCAGAAAAATCCGTCGTGGTAGTAGAAAGGGCTGATTGTTGTTTTGACAATTGCTGTGTGATGACATGTTGTTTTTGTAACTTTGCTTGTTTGGGAGCAACATGAAGAAATTGCCATGCGATGAGCACTACGAAAGATAAGCCAATAGCGATAAAGAAATTGCGGTTATATTCCATCCGTACACCCTTGTTGTTGTTGCTGATGTTTTATTTTTGGTTTTATTCGCCGATTTAATTCACTAATCAAGGATGTAAAAGGCGCATGTAACACATCACGGTACGCTACAATGACATAATCTGTTCCTGCTTCCATGTGGTTTGTTACACCAACTCTCACGGCTTCACGCAAGCGCCTTTTAATACGATTACGTTTCACAGCATTACCGTTTTTACGAGTAACAGTGAAGCCTACACGTGCAAAAAGAGAATCTTTTCTTTCTGTTGTTTGTTCACGAGATTTAACTTCGAGCAAAAATAAAGGACCACGTCGTTTTTCTCCTGTACGGGCAGCCAAAAAATCTGCTCTTTTGCGAATACGGCAGGGATGTTTTTTCTTCATAAAAGAACATTTCGCAATTTCACTAAATGCCTGCAAGCAGGCATTAGAGGTTCATAATGAAAGTTTCACAACGAAGAAATGATGAGCAATCCTCAAAGGTTGTGAAAATTTAAATGGTTAGGCAGAGAGCCGCTTACGTCCACGAGCACGTCTTGCAGCAATAACTTTACGTCCTCCAGCTGTGGCCATGCGTGCACGAAACCCATGGCGGCGTTTACGGACAAGTTTAGAGGGTTGGTAAGTACGTTTCATTTATTTAAATACCGCGGAGTGCGGCCCTTCTTAATCTTCGTTTTACGAGCAGTTATGCGCGAGAGGGATAATTTTATCCTATCATACGGCTGTTAACCCATAAGGAAAAATATAAAAAAAGTCAATCTTAGATTGTTTTTCTCTTTCTTGAAAGAATACAAAACACCTTATAACTGTCTGTGACACTTTTTTACAATACTGTAAGAGTGTTAGAAAATAACAATTGAATCTACAGAACGTAAATGGCTAGGGCGTTAAAGAATTAAAGAAAGTGTGACTGATTACTGTATGCTCAATTTAAAATATCCTTTAATATTAAGAGTTTTTTTTTACAAAATTTTTATCAGAATATTCATTAAAGTGGTTGTAGCACAAACATGATTAATAGGATTTATATCAGATTCTATGTTTGAGCTTCTTTATTTAAGGATGGTTTCATATTTTTAAAGAGAATAAGATATAAGTAATGTATACTTTATAATGCTGAGTAAAGTAGAAAATTATCAGGTGATAAGCCTGTAAGTATTTTTTGTTCTTATGCTTGTATTTGCTGGTATTTTTATAGAGAGGAAAGAACGTGGATCCTATCACAAGTGAAGCTGTCCGCAACGTATTACGTACAATCAAAGGACCAGATCTTGAAAGCGATATTGTGTCGTTGGGTCTTCTTTCAGAAATATTGATTGCTGATGGTAAGGTTTTCTTTTCTATTACAGTTCCTGATGGAGGTGTGCAAGAATGGGAATCATTGCGTCGTTCTGCTGAAAAGATGGTATGTGCCTTGGAAGGAGTGAAATCTGTTGTTGTCACACTTACAGCAGAAAAAACAACAAAGGCAGTACCTAGACGGAGAGCAAATCTCTTACCGATCAAAATGCCCATAGAAGGTGTGCGGCATGTGATTGCTGTTGCTTCTGGAAAAGGAGGGGTAGGAAAATCTACGATGGCAGTAAATATCGCCTTAGCTTTACAAGATTCTGGTTTCAAGACGGGGGTGATGGATGCTGATATTTATGGTCCTTCGTTGCCACGTTTGACAGGACTTGTTAATCAAAAACCACAGCTTATTGGAGAAAAAAAGATTCAACCTCTTGAAAAATTCGGACTTAAATTGATGTCGATGGGATTTTTGGTTGAGGAAGAAAAGCCGGTAGTATGGCGTGGTCCTATGGTTATGGCAGCTGTAACGCAATTGTTACGAGATGTTGTATGGGGCCCTCTGGACATTTTAGTCGTTGATATGCCGCCCGGTACAGGGGATGCACAATTAACGCTTGCTCAACAGGTACAATTAACAGGTGCGTTGGTTGTCTCTACGCCACAAGATCTTGCTTTAGTGGATGCGCGTAAAGCAATAGAAATGTTCATGAAAGTCAATGTTCCTATTTTAGGACTCATTGAGAATATGAGTTATTTTATCGCTCCTGATACAGGAAAACGCTATGATATTTTTGGCTATGGTGGTGCACGGGCAGAAGCGGAACGTCGAGAAGTCCCTTTCTTAGCGGAAATACCGCTTGATGCGGCTTTAAGATTTTCTTCAGATGAGGGGGTCCCTATTTTTGTTGCTAAGCCTAGTGAAGAGCATGCTAAACTATATCGTAAAATTGTTGATCAAATAAAAAATCAACTCTTTTGAATGTTTTTTTAAGAGAGTTTATTAAAACACAATCATGAAAGACATAAAAATAGTTTCTTCTTTGTAAGGAGAAGTTTTAATGCGAGAATGGAGTATATTAGGTTAAATAAATAAAAAATTATTCATGCGTTTGGATAACCTGAAGGGGACACAAATTGAAGAGTTGGAGCCGTGAGGTAGAAAAAAATATTGGACTTGAGGCTAAAAGAAGACAGAAAATAAAAGTAATTTAGAAAAATTGTAAAAGGTTGTAAAAAATATTTTAATAATCAATTTTTTCATAAAATAGTATTTTTTCAGGTGTAAAAAAGCATTTTTCGATGTGAGTTTTCTTGATATACATCTTCAACATTTAGTTTTTTCTTATTGAGATGATAAAAATATTGGTCAAGTCTTTTTAGAAGCATTCATTTTTTGCAAAGTAGCCTCAAGAGCGGTTGTTAAAGCATTCCTTCCCCCTTGATGAGAAAAGTAATCTGACAAAAATTCATTTGTTCCACCCTTTGTTGAAAACTCTTTTTCAAGCAGTGCAAAATCGAGAAATGCAGAATGATCCGTTGCTGTAATTTTACGCATTTCATCCGTAAGATTTCCAAACATCATAGTAAGGAATTCTGCTGATTGCTGTTTTTTTAACCCTTGTGTTATAAACCATTGATGGGCAGTTTCTATAAAATTAAAATATACTCCCATAAGTGAACCTGCTGTCATAAAAAGATTAAACTGCTCTTCCTTATCCAGCACTAATGTGCCCCCCAATGCATCAAATAAAGTGCGTAAAAAGGGATGATCGGGATAGATTGGTGTCAAATTTTTGCATTCTGCAACAAAAGGTAATGGAACAGCACGATAAACTTTATGATTAATCCACTCTTCTATTTCTGCTGCTTTTGCCATAGCAAGTACGGAAATAACCAGCTGTTCTGGACGAAAACAAAGAGAGCGCAAAACGTCTTCTGCAATTTGATTGGGCAAGCAAAGAAAAACACAATCACTAACATCGAGCAACGCTTGGTTATTTTCAGCAATCATAACCGTATCATAGGTGCGTGAAAGGCGCTCTGCTGTTTGTGCATTGCGAGGCGAAACAATAATGGAAGAAACATCAAAGGTGCTTGTCATTAAGCCATTCACCATTGAAGCACTGATTGTACCCGTTCCTAAAAAGCCAAGTTTCATTTCTATTTCTCAGTTTTATATTTTTAAAGGAATCTCAATCAACATTTCAGGTGTTTTAACTAACATAAACGCTAATTGAAGAAGCAACACATAACATAGCAAGAATAATCAAGCCCAAATAGATTTTAGGCTTGTCAAAGAGAACGGCAAAAGCAGAAAACCAACCAACAACAGCTGCGGCTAATGCAAATAAAAAACCTGGTTTATTCATAAGTACAATATGCATTGCCATTAAACCACCAATAATGAGCGCTCCAAAAATAATGAGTAAACCTGTTGCAAACTTTTCATAATCATCCATATTTTGCTCCTTATAGCGCTCAATTATTACACACTTTTTAACGCATATGCACATAAAAACGAAATGTTTTTTATTGAATATGGTTAAAACGGGGGGTGTCTTTTATTGATCAGATGTAAAAAATGCAGGGATATGCTGTGGCCAACGCCAAGGTAAAATTGCAACCAAATCAAAGCGCACAGACAAAAGGGCATAATCTTTTTGCCGTGCGAGCCAAATATCGGCAGCTGCTTCAATTCGCCTTTCATTCATTCGGGAAACCGCTTCCATTGCTTCAGCCAACGTTGAACGTGCTTTAACTTCAACGATTAACACAAGATTTCCGCGTCGTGCAATTAAATCAATTTCCCCACATTTTGTTTTAAAACGCCTTTCGGCAATGTGAAACCCTTTGCAACGTAGCCACCAAGCTGCCAATTTTTCTGCACGTACCCCTCGATAAAAAGACTTTTGTCTGCGTTTTTTTTGCATCATTTTATGCATTTTTTAAAAAGATTAATCGCTGAAAAAGTTCCTGCTTTTTTAAACCGGTTTTTTTTGCAACAAAAGCTGCCGCTTGAGCAGCAGAATATGTCCGTGCGCGTTCTAGTAGCATTTCATCAATTTCTTGATCACTTATCACATTTAAAGAAGAAGATGATTCTCCTACAACTACAACAATTTCTCCACGAATATGTGCTTGTTTTCTGTAATTTTCCAACAAGTTCCCCAAATTGGAAACATCTATTGTTTCAAACTTTTTTGTTAATTCACGACAAATGGCAGCAGGTCGATCAGCCGAAAAAAGTGTGACCATATCCTGTAAAGTTTCAACAAGACGATGCGGTGATTCATAAAAAATCAAAGTTGCTGGAATCTCTTTTAATTGTTCCAACCGTTTTCGGCGTTGTAGCTTTCGTGCACTCAAAAAACCTGCAAAAAAAAAGCTATCAGTAGGAAGCCCTGTCGGTATAAGAGCGGCTAAAAGAGCGGATGCTCCAGGAATAGGAATGATTTTATGACCAGCTTTACGGGCCTCTTCCACCAATCGAAATCCGGGATCAGAAATAAGTGGTGTTCCGGCATCTGAAACAAGTGCTACTGTTTTGTTTTCTGCTAAAGCCGCTAAGAGCTTTGGACCCGCTTTTTGCGCATTATATTCATGATAGAGAAAAGTTTTTTTTTGAATACCGTAACGTTCTAACAAAACACGTGTTACTCGCGTATCCTCACACGCTAAAATATCAATTCCTGCAAGCACTTGCAAAGCACGAAGCGTAATATCTGCAAGATTTCCGATAGGTGTTGCCACAAGATAAAGCCCTGATTCTATAACGGGTGCAGAATAAGCATGCGCACCTATAAAATATGCTTTTTCACACATGCTCTTTTCTTTTCATTAAATTCTCCTCACCACAAGATTTTTATCCATACTCATAAGCCATTTTGGCTTATTTTTTACCAGCACATTTTTTATCATTACAAAGGCTTACCTTACTCGAATAATCGATTACACTACAATAAGATAATTTCATATTTAACGTCTTAATTTAACATTATTATCTATTTTGGTCCGCATTATTTTTTCCAGTAAAACAAATTCCAAATGTAATCAATATTCTATCAGCCCCATGATTTTCTATAAAGTTTTTCCTTCGAGAACCAAAAAACAATTTTACCCATGTTATCATCTCATGCTTGGTTATGCTCTTTTAAAAGCTAAGCTTTTTAGATTATTTTCATAATGCCGATTTTTCAAATATTCTATTGATATCCAAACTGTTTTTCTGAGCAAATATAAACAGACTCTTTTGAAGCACAAACAGTTAACTGGCAGCTGACTGTATTGTTATTGATTAAATATAAGCTCTTATCAGCAAAATACTTTATTTTTTCATATTCTCTATAGCTTTAACAGTATAATGAGTACCTTAGAAACGTTTAAGGCTAATTTTTATCTTAAAGATTTGATTTGTAATGGAAAATTTATTATTTTGCCTATTAATTAGGAGCTTTAAATATCGTAACATTATCTCAGCTCTTCTTATAGTCATTAATCAAAATTATTTTCGTGCATCTTGAAACTTTCTCAAAGCAAAGATTATCGCATCATTGGGGATCGCAGAGAAAATGATGCTGCTAGCTTGTACTTTTTATTTCGTAAATATAGAACTGTTCGTTCACAGGAGTGTATTATACCTTTTTCGGATAGTGTCGCGAAATAATTGTTTGATATGAGAGCTATCTCTTAAAAACAAGCCCATGATTGAACAACACAAGTCTGCTTTAATTTTGGATACCTTATTTTTTTTAAGGATATGCTCCTATAAAAAAACTTAAGTAATAAAAGCGGGGACAATACGTTATCTCTTCTTTTTAGAGGATATTGTGATGCTTTTGAAAGTTTTAAAACCAAATGGACAGATGATAGTAAAGAGGAAAACAGGTTTTTTCCTTTCAGGTTTCATATTCTTGCTAAATGAAACTGTATTTTCGTTTCAGAGATTACTCAAATAGAATATGCAATATTTTTGCTCTAGCTACAAAATCTGGAACGGCGTGCAGAGCTTTCATTCATCTTAATCTTTCTTTTAAATATACCACTATGTTCAATTTGGATGTTGATTTACAAGCAACAGCGAAAGCACAAGCTTTATAAACAAACAACTCTATAAAACGCGTCATAGAGTGGTTATGAAAGCTATTTTGGTTTTTATCAGATGTTTTGCTAATAGCGATAGTCTCCATGGCTTGGTATCTGCTTATTCTTACGGTATTTGCATACATTCATTGCAGTATATTGGTAAAGGGCAGTATATTGATAAAGGTTAGATGCAAGGCGATTATCTTTAATGCAAAAATAAAAGGTTAATGTAAGATTTTTTCGTGTCATTATCATTAGAAACATAAAAAGGGCTTGAGCAAGCATGCTCTTTATCTCTTTATCTCGCAATGTTTTTTCTACATTTGTTTGTGGTTTTCTTGAGTGAGCATTACTTGCCAAGTGTAGGAGAAAAAATAAACTTGAAGTGTACCTCCGTAGGTTTTGCTCTTGGCTAGTTAAAACGATTGATGTTTCTTATGAGAGGGCTAAAAGCATTTTGGATCATGTGGGAGAGGGGGTAAAGTAGAACGGGCTTATTTCCTTTCAGATTTTCGAGAACCGCAGTTTTTCCTTTATTGCAGAATTTTCAAGAATATATTCATTATTGTTTTGCCATTTAGATAAAAAAAATTTGATAAAAATATGTTATGTTTTTCTATTGAAAAAAGTTATGTGGTGAAGAGAGTATTTTATATGAGAATAGAGTCCTTTTTACATTGTGAAAGAACGTATGAAGGAAGGTGATTGATAGATTTCTGATCTGGGAAATATTTTTATTCAATGTGTTTTGTATATTTCAATTTTAGGAAAATGAACAATGGTTACATATTGGGATAGAAGGGGCCCTCATTACCTTGCGGACAGATCCAAGTGATATTTTGGTTTGGATCTTTGATATCGCATGTTTTACAATGTATGCAATTTGAAGCGTTGATCATATAAGTCAGATGATCATTATCCTCTAGCCACTCGTAGACAGCGGCGGGACAATAGCGTGTAGAGGGGCCTCCATAGATCGCATATTCAGAGTCTTTTTGTTTTTTTAATGAGGCTATTTTTAAATGACAAGGTTGATTTTCTTCATGATGCGTATTGGAAAGGGCAACACTTGAAAGGCGATCAAAGGTTACAACGCCATCTGGTTTTGGGTAAGAAATGGGTTGAAATTTTTCTGCTGGTTCAAGGCATGCATAGTCTTCCTTTCCATGGGAGAGTGTTTTAAATAAGGAAAATCCGAACAGTTGTTGCCACCACATATCAAAACCAGCAAGTTTAATTCCATATTTTGTCCCATATTTTGCCCAAAGCGGTTTGGCATTTCGCACTTTATAAAGATCTTTTCCAATGAGCCCTTTTCGCCATTGTTCTTCGATTTCTTTAACCTCATCATGGGCACGCCCTTGTGCAAGAGCGGTAGCAATTTTATCGGCAGCTAATATGCCAGATAAGATGGCATTGTGTGATCCTTTGATACGAGGAACATTGACAAATCCAGCAGAGCAGCCAATAAGCGCCCCACCAGGAAAGGTGAGTTTTGGTACAGATTGCCAACCTCCTTCGCTGATAACACGTGCACCATAGGAAAGACGTTTTGCGCCTTTAAAGATTTTATAGAGTTTTGGATGTGTTTTAAAACGTTGAAATTCTTCAAAGGGAGAAAGGTAAGGATTTTTGTAATCTAAGTGCACAACAAAACCGACAGAAATGATATTGTTTTCTTGGTGATAAATAAAGCCACCGCCACCGGTATTATTGTCTAAGGGCCAACCAGTGAAATGTTGTACTAAACCGCGTTGGTGTTTGTTGGGGGCAATTTCCCAGAGCTCCTTGAGACCAAGACCAAATTTTTGTGGTTCTCGATTTTTGCTAAGATTAAAATGTTGTATCAGTTGTTTTGCAATTGAGCCGCGTGCTCCTTCCGCAATCAGAGTATATTTTGCCAATAAAGCCATCCCAGGCATATAATTTTTTCCAGGGGTTCCATCTTTGTTAAGCCCCATATCTCCGGTGAGAACACCAATAATAGCGCCGTTATCTTTTTGGATGATGGGTTCTGTTGCTGCAAAACCAGGATAGATTTCAACACCCAACGCTTCAGCTTTTTTGCTTAGCCAGCGGCAGACGCTCCCAAGCGAAACGATATAACATCCGTTATTTGATAAGATTTTAGGGTGCAAAATATTGGGAAATACTGTGGACTTTTGAGGCTTTAGAAAAAAAAATTGGTCTTGTGTGACAGGGGTTGTGAAGGGATGGTCGTTATCATTTCGCCATTCTGGTAAGAGTGTATCGATACCAATGGGGTCAACAACTGCGCCAGAGAGAATATGTGCACCAACTTCGGTCCCTTTTTCAACAATTGTGACAGAAAGCTCAGGATTAATTTGTTTAAAACGAATTGCGGCAGAAAGCCCTGCAGGTCCTGCTCCGACAATGACTATATCAAACTCCATACTTTCACGTTGGTCATGCAGAGGTGCTTTCATGGCTTATAAAGCTTTCTCCAATTCTGGAATAATTTGGTGGAGATCACCTACAAGGGTGTAATCGGCAATTTGCATGATGGGAGCTTCTTCATCTTTATTAATGGCAACAATAATTTGTGCATCCATTATACCGGCTACATGCTGGATTGCACCAGAAATGCCAACGGCGATATAGAGTTCAGGGGCAACGACTTTTCCTGTTTGTCCAATTTGCCAATCATTGGGAGCATAGCCTGCATCCACTGCTGCGCGGCTGGCACCTAAAGCAGCATTTAATTTGTTTGCAAGAGGAAGAAGCAGGGCCATAAATTTCTCTTGAGAACCAAGACCACGCCCGCCTGATATAATAACACGTGCTGAGGTGAGCTCAGGACGATCACTTTTGTTTGTCTCTGCTTTTACGAAAGAAGAAAGATTTGGATTGGGAGCTGGTGTTATTGTTTTAATGGGAGCAGAATTATTTTGGGAAGGCGTTGGGGTGAAAGAAGCGGTGCGAACTGTTATAATCTTTTTATAATCATTGGTGCGGACAGTTTCAAATGCATTGCCTGCATAAATTGGTCGTTTGAAGGTATTGGGTGAAAGAATGGCGGTAATATCTGAAATTTGCATAAGATCAAGAAGAGCTGCTACGCGCGGCATCACATTTTTCCCAGTACTGCTGGATGCTGCCATGATCACATCATAATCATTTGCTAACGTGAGAATTGTATCTGCCATAGGCTCGGCAAGTTGATGGGCTAAATAGTCTGCTTTTGCAATAAGAACTTGCCGCACACCATTAAGTTTAGCACTATTTTCCGCTATCGTTTGAATTTTTTCTCCGCAAACCAGAATATCGATATCATTACTGAGTACGCGTGCAGCGGTGAGTGCTTTTGCTGTTTCTTCTGTATTATGATCGGCCAATAAAAGAATTGCCATAAGTTTTTGCCCTTTTATGTGAGTGTTGCTTTTACTCTAGTGGTGAGAATATTAAATGCAGTTCTTCTGTTTTAAGGCTCTGACAAGTTCTACTACATTTGCCACTTTT
This sequence comes from Bartonella sp. CL435QHHD, assembly GCF_042195095.1. Classification (NCBI taxonomy): domain Bacteria; kingdom Pseudomonadati; phylum Pseudomonadota; class Alphaproteobacteria; order Hyphomicrobiales; family Bartonellaceae; genus Bartonella; species Bartonella sp. CL435QHHD. The sequence continues at coordinate 4,226 of NZ_JBHINS010000073.1, read as the reverse complement.
ATACCGGATTGACGGGGTTTTGGCTCTTCAACGCTTAAAATTGTTAAGCGTGCTTTCGTATCGACGCCAAGATCAGTAAGAGATTTTTGTTCAATGATTTTCTTTTTTGCTTTCATGATATTGGGGAGAGAGGTGTAACGCGGTTCATTGAGCCGTAGATCGGCGGTCATAACAATGGGAAGGGGAAGACAAAGGGTTTGTGTTCCATTATCAACTTCACGAGTAACTGTAGCATGCCCATTTTCTATGTTAAGATGTGAGGCAAAAGTTGCTTGTCCCCACCCAAGAAGAGCAGCGAGCATTTGTCCTGTTTGGTTGCTATCGTCATCAATTGCTTGTTTTCCTAAAAAGACCATATTAGGTTTTTCTTCATCAACAATGGTTTTGAGAACCTTAGCAATTGCTAAGGGTTCAAGTGTTTGATCCGTTGTGACAAGAAGTGCGCGATCAGCTCCCATTGCAAGTCCTGTTCGTAGAGTTTCTTTGGCTGCTTCTGGGCCAATTGAAACAAGAAGAACTTCTGAAATTTTACCGGATTCTTTTTGGCGAATGGCCTCCTCCACGGCTATCTCATCAAAAGGATTCATAGACATTTTTACGTGAGACAGATCAACGCCTGTATTATCAGGTTTGACGCGTATCTTGATGTTATAATCAACAACACGTTTGACAGCGACAATTATCTTCATAATGATCCTCTTTGTTTGTACGTCATAAGTTTATAGCAATACTCATAAGAAACCAAATTGTTTAGAATGAAGTCTCAATTTATAACTTGTGTTCTCTTTCATATAAGCTTTTTTTACGTTTACTTGTACTTTCTCGTCGTCATTTTCAATCTTCATATTTTTGCATTGCCATAATTGCCCTATTTGCTTGAATAAAAAGTAAAAAAATCAATTTGTCTTGTGAGAATATTTTTTTAGTTCCTTATGCTTTGTTTATGATGGTGCAATAGGTCCTTTATGCAATGAAAAATTAAGTAAAAAAGATAAAAATGGGGGAATGATTTTTCTCTTCAAATCTTGAATACAGAAAAATTAAAGATCTTTCTTTCAAATATTTTAGATAAAGATTGGGGAAAATATTTCTAACAAAAAAGTTTTTGGGAGTTCTTAAAGCTCTATTTACTAAAATAGAGCACACTTTCTCATCATTTGTTGCGATTCTTTTCAAAAAGGTTAATGAGGGGTAGGCGTTTGTGAATACGAAGGGTCATACGATCGGCCAGGCGACCAAACAGGTTAGGAACGATAAAGTCTTTTCTTTTGTTGAACAGAAAGAGAGCATGGATACTTCTGTAGAAGTAACGATGTCGGATATTGCTCAAAAATTACGCACCGTTTATGCGCAAATGCAAATGAAGCATTCGCCTCGTTCTTTAATGCAGCAGAGTTCGGTAGAAGAGCATTTTAAATCTTACTTAGATGATATTAGTCGGGCCATTTTGGCTGAACATTATATACGTCGTCAAAGAGAAAAAAAGCTTTTCCAGTCTTTAGAGCAGATTAAAACAATTGTTCAAAGTTTGCAGAGTGAAAAAAAAAGCTTAGAAGAAGCAGCGGTAACACGACGGGTGTCTCGTTCAAAATCACCTGATTCTGTTGTACAAAAACTTGCTCACATGGAATGTGAGGGAAATCAAGAACGCTTATTACTTCAAAAGGTGCAAAATTTTTCGAAAGAAAACAGCATAATTTCACTCCAAACAAATGTTGAAAATACGGTGCAGCAAGAAGATAGAAGCCCTTTGCCCAGTGATGCTCTGAAATCTTCTTTTAAAAAGGTTGAGGGGGTAGTGGAGCATGCTGTGATAGAAGAAAAAGGTATGATGGGTGCTCAGGCATCTAATCATTGTATTGAGAATGATTTTTCTTCTTTAAGGACGCAGTCTCGGGAACATGTGTCGTTTTTATCTTATTTGCTAAAAAAAGGTGTTCTTTGTTTTTTAACCGTTGCATTTATGGTAGCGATAACGTTATGTTTTTATAGCTTTTTAAAAGGAGCTTGTTTTTTTTAATTTTTATGATGTTGATGTTAATAGATGTGAAATGTATTGCGCATTCGTGTTTGTGCGGAAGCTATAGCAACTAAAATTATCCTTTTAAACACGCAACAGAGATTATTGGAAAAGAGGATAATTGGAGAAGGATTCTCTAATTGTAAAAAAACCTCAAATTATCTTGAAGGTTCTGTAAGTGAGTATTTATTTACCAATTGCTGAAATGTCACTCAATATGCTGATCTTGATTGGTATGGGAGTCGTTGCTGGTTTTTTTTCAGGACTTTTTGGAATCGGTGGTGGGTTTCTCATCACGCCGTTATTGATTTTTTATAATATTCCTCCTGCTATTGCTGTTGGAACAGGTGCTAACCAGATGATTGCGTCATCTGTAACAGGAGCAATTACACATTTTAGAAGACGTACGCTCGATATTAAACTTGGTATTCTTTTGGCGATTGGAGGAGGGATTGGTTCTTTAATCGGGATTCAGGTTTTCTCTGTTTTGAAAAAGTTAGGTCAATTAGACTTAATGATTTCGCTTCTTTATGTGATTCTTCTTGGAAGTGTAGGAAGCTTGATGATCGTTGAAAGTTGGTATGATATGATGCGCAAGCGTAAGGCAGGAAAAGCCAATATTCGTCTTGCTGGTCGACATAATTGGATTCATCACTTACCCTTAAAAATGCGTTTTCGGACATCTATGATATATGTTAGCATTATTCCAGTTTTAGGGATTGGTCTCATTGTGGGGTTGTTGTCTTCTATTATGGGAATTGGTGGGGGGTTCTTTATGATACCAGCATTGATTTATCTTCTGCGTGTTCCAACCAGTGTGGTGATTGGGACTTCACTTTTTCAGATTACATTTGTGTCTTCTTTCACGACAGTTTTGCAAAGTATGACTAATCAGTCCGTTGATATTGTCTTGGCTTTTTTGTTAATGCTTGGAGGAAGTATTGGTGCGCAATATGGAACACGGGTTGGACGGAAGTTAAAGGCTGAACAATTGCGTATGGCACTTGCATTTTTAGTGTTGATTGTGTGTATGCGTCTTGCTTTTCAATTATTTATACGCCCTGATAATCTTTTCTCTCTGGATATTCTTATGAGATAAAAATGGGTAGATTATTTTCTTTATACATCATTACAGGTTGCTTTTGTTTTATTTCTTTTTCTACATGGTCACATGTTGGGACGCCAGCTACATTCATTGATCAAGTTGACCACGAAACTGTCCAAATTATTGTAACAACGAATACGATTACTGTGGATGCAAATTTTGCTGGTCGTGATCTTTATATTGCTGGTGTTTTGGAAAATATTGATCCGTTATATTCTCGACAGAACCGTTATGATATTGTTGTAAGCTTGGAGGGACAAGATCGGACAATGGTGATGCGAGAAAAAAAACGCAATGCCGGTGTATGGGTCAATACAGATTCTCTTATTTTTAAAAAGGTTCCTCTTTTTTACTCTATGGTCACAACACGTGAAATTGACGATATTACGAGCATTGAAGATTATAAACGCTTAGGGTTAGGATTACTCTATTTGCCATTGCAGACGGATGAACAAGATCAGAAAAAAATACAAATCTTTCGCGATGAACTTATAAAATTGCAAAAAGCTAAAAGCCTTTATTATGAGGAAGTGGGTGGGGTTCGTTTTGGTTCTGACACACTTTTCACAGCGCATTTTCGTTTGCCAGCAAATATCCCGGTTGGACATTATAAAGTTCGTGCTTATCTTTTTCGTGATGGACAGTTTATTGATAGTGCAACAACGACTCTTGAAATTGTTAAAGCACATATCACCTATACAATTTTTTATGCAGCGCACAAGTATCATTTTTTATATGGTATTGTTGCAGTGATTATTGCTATTACTACAGGATTTTTGTGTCGTTTGATTTTTCGAAAAGATTAACGCAAGGAAAATGTTAAGGCTTTTATTTTTTATGAAAAATTCGTAAGATAAGAAAAATAGGCACAACAACAATAGCTCCTGTCATAGTTATATGGAAGAAATTTGTAAGCGTTATAAATCCTGCTTCCCATAGTGATTGAAAAAAATCGACTATTTTTTGTATGAGGTTTCGAGGTGTCCATCCCAAAAAATTCATTACGATACCAATGAAGAATGAAAGGATAAGCAATTTTAGACTAACGCGGCTTGATTTTTCTCCAAGAAACGCATGAAAAGAATCTAATAATTTTTTTTT
>NZ_JBHINS010000032.1:0-2718 GCF_042195095.1 Bartonella sp. CL435QHHD | reverse complement strand
AACCGGTCAAGAGAGCACGATTTTAAGTTATGATGTGGTTTTAAGTGCTGATGCTTTAACCCAAGCAGGGACTGTGGAAGCCCAAGAGGGAGCATTAACCCTTCAAGTGCGTGATGGGGGTCGCAAATAGCGGCACAATGCGCGGTGAGAGTGTCGATGCTCATATTGGTGCATTTACCAATCAAGGGACGTTTATTGCAACCGATGATTTGCATTTGATGGTAAGCGCACAAGAAGGCGCCGATCCGCAACAAGCCTTTCTGAAGAATACATCCGAAGGGGTTCTTCAAAGTGGTGGCGTTTTTGTTGTGATCGCAGGGCAATTAGACAATGCCGGTGTGCTTGGCTCTAGTGGTGAGAATGTTGCCCTCAATGTGGCAGGAAATGTCAGCAATAGTGGGCTGATTTACGCCAAAAAATCTATGGATCTATTCAGTGATGGTAATCTGAGCAACACACAGGGCAGAATTATTGCTGAAGAGGCTCTCAGCATTGGTGGGCTGAAAGAGACACGTGCTGGTCATATAAACAATGAGGCTGGTCTTCTCAGTGCTTTAGCCGGTGAGATGAAGATTGTTGCAACGTCTTTTGTCAATAAAAGCGCTGAAACGACAAATTCGGACCAACAAAACGCTACACATGATGAAGGTGCACATATTTTAGCCCGGGATGGTTTGCGCATTGATGTGGGCAGTTTTGAGAATGTTGATGGTCTCATTTCTACGCAAGGGGCAGTCAATATTGTTGCTGATAGTGTGATCCAAGCAGGNCAGTTTTGAGAATGTTGATGGTCTCATTTCTACGCAAGGGGCAGTCAATATTGTTGCTGATAGTGTGATCCAAGCAGGGCACATAGAGATTGAGCGTGGTGACCTTCAACTGACCAGCCACGGTGATTTAAGCAATAGTGGCACAATAGAAAGCAATGATACCATTGCTTTGCATGCGCAAACAAATCTCAGCCAAACGGGGCGCATTGTCTCTAAAAAGCGGATAGAGCTTTCCAGTGATGGCATCTTGACGCTGGGTGAGACAAGTGAGGTTGGCGCCTATGATGTAACGCTGAAGGCAGGCACACTCACCCAAGATGGGCTTGTGGAAGCGCAAGGCGGAGTACTTACTCTCAACAGCCATGATGTTTTAAGCAATTCCGGTATCATGGTGGGCGGTGTTGTTGATGCAACTCTCGGGTCTTTAGCCAATTCCGGTCAGCTTTTAGCCAGTGACAGTTTTACGCTTATAGCAGAAAGCCATGATCCGTCATTGGGGCAAGTTGCTCTGGTTTTAAATGGTGAAGACGGAGTTCTCAAAAGTGGTGGTGCTTTTGTCTTAACCGCAGATGTTTTGGACAATGCCGGCAGTATTGGTTCAAGTGGTGATGGGGTTGCGCTCAATGTGAGCGCTGATCTGAGCAATAGCGGGCTAATTTATGCCAAGAAATCTGCCATTTTCTCCTTAGATGGGGATTTTATTAATAAGTTTGCCGATGTCATTGCTGAAGACAATCTCATCATCCGTGGCTTAAGTGGAGAGCGGGCTGGTCATGTGATCAACAGCTCGGGTCTTTTAGAAGCCGTGTCAGGCGATATGACCTTCGATGTCTCAGCTCTCACCAACATGCGCGAAGGCGGGGTTGAAGTTAGCGATAAAGTGGTGAATCGCAATGTCTATGAAACATCACATACCGAAACAGATGGGTGGTTTTTTGTTGATACAACTACCACAACTACCAGAGTTACAACGACGGTTAGTCAGCAGCAGCCTCATTTTACCAATAATGCTGCCCAGATTTTAGCAGGGCGTCATCTCACGGTTCATGCCGGCGATATCCGCAATAGTTATAGTTTAATTGCTGCCAATGGCAACATTGTGATGCATGGCGATACGCTGCTCAATGAGGGGCGTGATTTAACCGAAACAACCAAGATTGAGACGACAACACGCATTGAGACTACATCTGGTGATATTTTGGGTGCAGGGGTGGCTCAAATAGGAGATACAGACACATCGGAATATGTTGATGATCCTGTAATAATCACGCGCACTTATGATGCTGTTTACGGCACGATTGAAGCTGGTGGCACGCTTGATGCCAAGTTGACAGGCTATATTGACAATCATGCGGTGCGAGAGAGGGTTGAGCAAGTTGGCTTAAGCTCTGGCGATAAAGGTTTGGCTGGTGTTAAAAACACCGATTTTGACGGTTCCAAACCACTGATTAGTGATGATCGATTAGATGGGATTATCAATGGTTTGAAAGGGCACAAAGGGCTTTTTGCACCAAGCACAAAAACACCCGCACCAGAATCCATACAAGTGCCAACGCAAGATGGGCTTAACTCTGTCAAGACAGAGTTAGCTGGCAGCCAATCACCGGATGTGCCGTTTTTAGTTGAGACGCGACAGGACTTTATCAACCCAAGTAAATTTTTAGGATCGGACTATTACTTAAAAAAGATTGGCAATTATAAGCCTGAAAACGTGTTCAAAAGATTGGGCGATGCTTATTTTGAATATCGTCTGGTGGGTGAGCAAATCTTTGAGCTGACAGGCAATCGCACTCTTCTTGATGATGAAGATCCCAATGCTCAAATGCAAACGCTCTATGACAATGCTGTGGAGCAGCAAGGTCCCTTGGGGTTAGTGCTAGGCAAGCCCTTAACGCCTCAGCAGATTGCTGAGATCAAAAAGGATATGATCTGGCTTGAAACTCACCTT
>NZ_JBHINS010000002.1:0-2629 GCF_042195095.1 Bartonella sp. CL435QHHD | reverse complement strand
AACCGGTCAAGAGAGCACGATTTTAAGTTATGATGTGGTTTTAAGTGCTGATGCTTTAACCCAAGCAGGGACTGTGGAAGCTCAAGAAGGAGCATTAACCCTTCAAGTGCGTGATGTGGTTGCAAATAACGGCACAATGCGCGGTGAGAGTGTCGATGCTCATATTGGTGCATTTACCAATCAAGGGACGTTTATTGCAACCGATGATTTGCATTTGATGGTAAGCACACAAGAAGGCGCCGATCCGCAACAAGCCTTTCTGAAGAATACATCCGAAGGTGTCCTTCAAAGTGGTGGTGTTTTTGTTGTGATCGCAGGGCAATTAGACAATGCCGGTGTGCTTGGCTCTAGTGGTGAGAATGTTGCCCTCAATGTGGCAGGAAATGTCAGCAATAGCGGGCTGATTTACGCCAAAAAATCTATGGATCTATTCAGTGATGGTGATTTAACCAACACACAGGGCAGAATTATTGCTGAAGAGGCTCTCACCATTGGTGGGCTGAAAGAGATACGTGCTGGTCATATAAATAATGAGGCTGGTCTTCTCAGTGCTTTAGCCGGTGAGATGAAGATTGTTGCAACGTCTTTTGTCAATAAAAGCGCTGAAACGACAAATTCAGACCAACAAAACGCTACACATGATGAAGGTGCACATGTTTTAGCGCGGGATGGTTTGCGCATTAATGTGGGCAGTTTTGAGAATGTTGATGGTCTCATTTCTACGCAAGGGGCAGTTAATATTGTTGCTGATAGTGTGATCCAAGCAGGGCACATAGAGATTGAGCGTGGTGACCTTCAACTGACCAGCCACGGTGATTTAAGCAATAGTGGCACAATAGAAAGCAATGATACCCTTGCTTTGCATGCGCAAACAAATCTCAGCCAAACGGGGCGCATTGTCTCTAAAAAGCGGATAGAGCTTTCCAGTGATGGCATATTGACAATGGGCGAGACAAGTGAGGTTGGCGCCTATGATGTAACGCTGAAGGCAGGCACACTCACCCAAGCAGGGCTTGTGGAAGCGCAAGGCGGGGTACTTACTCTCAACAGCCATGATGTTTTAAGCAATTCCGGTATTATGGTGGGCGGTGTTGTTGAAGCAACTCTCGGATCTTTAGCCAATTCCGGTCAGCTTTTAGCCAGTGACAGTTTTACGCTTATAGCAGAAAGCCATGATCCGTCATTGGGGCAAGTTGCTCTGGTTTTAAATGGTGAAGACGGAGTTCTCAAAAGTGGTGGTGCTTTTGTCTTAACCGCAGATGTTTTGGACAATGCCGGCAGTATTGGTTCAAGTGGTGATGGGGTTGCGCTCAATGTGAGCGCTGATCTGAGTAATAGCGGGCTGATTTATGCCAAGAAATCTGCCATTTTCTCCTTAGATGGGGATTTTATCAATAAGTTTGCCGATGTCATTGCTGAAGACAATCTCATCATCCGTGGTTTAAGTGGAGAGCGGGCTGGTCATGTAATCAACAGCTCGGGGCTTTTAGAAGCTGTCTCAGGCGATATGACCTTCGATGTCTCAGCGCTTACCAACATGCGTGAAGGCGGGGTTGAAGTTAGCGATAAAGTGGTTTCTCACAGTTACGTGCGAGGAGAATGGGAAAATATCCCAAATGTTGATAAACACACAAAGATCAAGAAAAATATCGACACTACAATTAGCCGTCAACAGCCTCATTTTACCAATAATGCTGCACAGATTTTAGTAGGACGTCATCTCACGGTTCATGCCGGTGATATCCGCAATAGTTATAGTTTGATTGCTGCTAATGGCAACATTGAGATGCAGGGTGATACGCTGCTCAATGAGGGGCGCGATTTAATCGAAACAACCAAGATTGTGACTGAAACACGCTACAGATATAAGCAATGTAGTATCACAAATCCAGGATGTATAGCGCACGATGCAAAAGAATGGGATGGTCCTACTTTTACCCAAACAACCGTCCGCACTTATGATGCTGTTTACGGCACGATTGAAGCTGGTGGCACGCTTGATGCCAAGTTGACAGGCTATATTGACAATCATGCGGTGCGTGAGGGGGTTGAGCAAGTTGGCTTAAGCTCTGGCGATAAAGGTTTGGCTGGTGTTAAAAACACCGATTTTGACGGTTCCAAACCACTGATTAGTGATGATCGATTGGACGGCATCATCAATGGTTTGAAAGGGCACAAAGGACTTTTTGCACCAAGCACAAAAACACCCGCACCAGAATCCATACAAGTGCCAACGCAAGATGGGCTTAACTCTGTCAAGACAGAGTTGGCTGGCAGCCAATCACCGGATGTGCCGTTTTTAGTTGAGACGCGACAGGATTTTATCAACCCAAGTAAATTTTTAGGATCGGACTATTACTTAAAAAAGATTGGCAATTATAAGCCTGAGCACGTGTTTAAAAGATTGGGGGATGCTTATTTTGAATATCGTCTGGTGGGTGAGCAAATCTTTGAGCTGACAGGCAATCGCACTCTTCTTGATGTTGAAGATCCCAATGCTCAAATGCAAAGGCTCTATGACAATGCTGTGGAGCAGCAAGGTCCTTTAGGGTTAGTGCTAGGCAAGCCCTTAACGCCTCAGCAGATTGCTGAGATCAAAAAGGATATGATCTGGCTTGAAACTCACCTT
>NZ_JBHINS010000029.1:0-13184 GCF_042195095.1 Bartonella sp. CL435QHHD | reverse complement strand
CGTTGTCGTATGACATGAGGGGCGTGATCGCCAAAAAGATATGTGAGCAACAAAAGCATGAGGCAATGCGTAATCTCCACTTTTTAAAAGACAGAGTTTTAGAGGTTTAAAAAATACTGCTTTAGAGGCTTTTGAAAGTTGTAAAGCAGAGGGAAATGGTAAGGTTGGAAATTGGTTTTTTACCTTGACAACTTCATGTTCTCTCCAAATGAAGATGTCTCCCCGTTACAGAAATTACATAAACAGAAAACCGCAATATCCTTTCTCCACTCTGGCATACAATAGCTGTAAAATACGGTCGTTTGAAGTGTGGTAATATAGGGCATACTTCCTTGAAACGTTACAGTATTTTTTCGCTGTGTGTTGAATATTCTTCAGTGTGTTTGTCTTGCTTTAGGCTTAAGGGCATTCCATGAGGAGGAGCCCAGAGAAGCTCGCCCAAGATCCCCCTAAGAGTCCCCAAGAGTTTTTGTGCTTTTATAAACGGACATGGTGTTTAAAAATGGGTGTTTTAAAATGGGTTTTTAGAATCTTTATCCTTTAAGAGCGGGGAGGCCAAGTCAACATCATCCTATAAAACTGCAATTGATGCACAATATCCATATTTCTTTTAAAGAAATATCTCTTAAATACCGGCTCTCATTTATTTTACGATGGCGCCCAGTGGTATGGTGGTAAAGCTTTTATATATTCCCAATGCACGACATGAAAGGCTGAGAGGATAGAAGCTTGCTTTAAGAGAGGGAGAGGTTGGATTGTTTCGTGATTATTTGTTTACAGTTTAGTACTGGTTTTTAGAATCTACGTCTTTTTAGTGCAAAGGGGCATTAAAAAACCCCGTTTTTAACAGGGTTTTTTAATCGTTCAATTTTTCTACAAAACTTAGAATTTATAAGCGATACCAAAGCGAACATCATGCGTTTGAGAAGAGATTTTAAGGTTATCGTTTGCAAATTTCTTTTTAAAAAAATCTGAATAACGATATTCTGTACGCATGATGATATTATCTGTCATTGCAAGATCAAAACCACCACCAACAGTGTAACCAAACATTGTTTTTGTCTCATCTAACACATTGCCAGAAGCAAAAATTGTCGAATCTTCTTGCGATTTTGATAAAAGTGACATGATATATTGCATCTGTCTATAGGCTATACCCCCTGCAATATAAGGCATAAGACGATGGGAAGCAAAACCAATACGCGCGCGCGCGGCACCAGACCATGTTTCTTTCAATGTTACACCGCTAACAACAATGTCACCATGGTTGGGTATCGTTTCATCCTGAGCGGCAGGTTTTATGATAGGAATTCCAGCTTCTTCAAAGGCAATGTTAATGGAGTCTAATTTATCTAGAATTTTCTTTCCATTGTCTGTTTGGGTACTTTTCTTCCCAGACCAAACCATGTCCGTATCAAAACCGAAAACAAGATCTCCCAGATCAATATTAGAACCTGCATACAAACCTGCTCTCAATCCTGATAGTTTCGGTGATAAATCTCTATCAACCAAAGCCCATTTTCCGTCCCTAGCTTCTTGTGCGTAATTTAGAGTATTTTTATTGGAAAAATATCCAATTTGTCCTCCAAAATAAAAACCAGACCAAGAAAAAGGCGCAGAAACAGTAACCGGTGAAATACGTGATGATGAATCATTTTGCAATGAAACCTTCGGTTTTGATTGCTCAAAGATTACCGTATCTGCTGCTTGCGCTGTTGAAGCGGTAATGAAAGTGAAAATAGATAGTGCAATTAAACATTTTGTTTTCATAAAAACGTCCCCAATTCATTTAAAATACAAAGCGCATTATACACGAATTGGTTAAAGAAATCTATATTTAATATCATTATGAAAATTAAAATACTCAAAAACTCTATAATTATCTATATTTAAGTGTTCTTAAAACTTGTTTTCATGCTATTATCCCGCGTTTATATTGATTTTTCAGGATTTTTTTATATACGCCTCTTCAGTGTTCTCTGTGTTTTAGAAAAAAATATAATATAGTAAACAGGCTTTTTATTTGTTTAAAAAATATTATTTTATATATATTAAAAGCACTCTTTGTTATTAAGTGTTAAATATATTATCCACTATGATTGATATCAAAGTGCTTAATATTCAATTGGTCGTAAAAAATGCATATTGGCACCATCATATTCTTTATCGTATTCTTTGCTTGTTTCTGATATTGCGTAGCTTTATATGGCGATAGCCTTTTGAGCACTTAAGGGGATGAGCGACTTTATTTCTTTTTTATCTATACGCTACTTTTTCTTATGACAATCCAAGCGAATAGTTTTGATTGATTGAATGGAATACGAAAAATAAGAAGGAGCAGAGGGCGAGAATCTCAAGTTTCAAGAGGTTTCTCATGTGCCATGTAAAATGATAAACTTTCCGTTCGCTTAAAGACGGAACGTGGATGAGAGCCTAAAAACTGAATGTCGTTGGTTATTTTAAAGAGATTAGCGCGTGCATTCAGGTTTTTGTGGAAATGGGTGAGGGCGCCATAAGGGGCAAATGCCTCAAATTTCTTGCGAGCTGTCAAGGATATCCCGTCAGAGAGTGAATTGTTTCAGCAAAGGTCAAAACCTTTCAGTGCATCGAATTTTGTTCCAACAGCTGTTCCTCTATTGAGCACCTCTTTTCCGCTTCATAAAGGAGACATTTTTCAATGTTTCTAAATCCATTTCACGACGGTGATTGTGAATGATATAATGATAAATCTATTGAGCACCTCTTTTCCGCTTCATAGAGGAGACATTTTTCAATGTTTCTAAATCCATTTCACGACGGTGGCTCGTGAATGATATAACGATAAATCTATTGAGCACCTCTTTTCCGCTTCATAGAGGAGACATTTTTCAATGTTTCTAAATCCATTTCACGACGGTGGCTCGTGAATGGTATAACGATAAATCTATTGAGCACCTCTTTTCCGCTTCATAGAGGAGACATTTTTCAATGTTTCTAAACCTATTTCACGACGGTGGCTCGTGAATGATATAACGATAAATCTATTGAGCACCCATCTTCACGCTTCATAGAGGAGACATTTTTCAATGTTTCTAAACCTATTTCACGACGGTGGCTCGTGAATGGTATAATGATAAATCTATTGAGCACCTCTTTTCCGCTTCATAGAGGAGCAAGCCGGTGCCATTACTATATTTGCCAGTTCGTGGGTGTTGTGACAGTCCTCTCCACAATGTTGTGACAGGCCCCTTTGGCCGTTGTGACAGTCCTTGGCACTTGAGGTGGTTCATTAGAGGCGTTTTTCCTTATCTTATACAATTTCTATCCATACATTCATTCCGTTTGTGATGTGCTAGTCAGTGATTTTGATTGATGCAACATAGGACAGATTTAAAATGAGAAAATCTTACGGTATTTAGGATTCTCATTCAATATGGATAACGCTAGATTATTATTATAAATCAATACATTATCTCATTGAGATAAGAGTTATCTACCCAATGTTATCAATAATGATAACATTGTAAGCGTAACTACTATGAATTCATTAATCTTTTTATACTTTGATTGAAATTATGTCTATTAATACTGATTTTTTTGAGCTAATTCTTTTTGGTTGATAGCTAATTGATTTTTAAAATCAAGACGTGAAGCTAGAATGAAAAACACCTTACGGTCATATCCATTTAAATCACTTTCTGCCACTATAGCCATTGGGTGTTGAGCCATGACTATCCATTTCTTTCCAAAATCGTTGTGCCTTTTAAGTACAACATAAGCAACAAAACCACCCATAGCATAAATGCGGACCAGAGCCTAAAATGAACGCTGTGGGTAATGGTTATCGGTCATCATCGGGGTGTTTACACCCCGATCTTTTGACAGAACGATTTGTTTTAAGACGTTTGCATCTTTTTTAGTGGGTTGTTTATTGGGGAGCAATCATCTTTTTGGGATCAACTAATCGGTCATAATCCTCTACAAAAACACCTGCTTTTAATGCTTCGGTGCGCAAAGTTGTATCATTTTTATGCGCTGCTTTGGCAATTTCAGCAGCTCTTTCATAGCCAATTTCTGGTGCTAGAGCTGTGACTAACATGAGTGAGCGCTCCATGAGCGAGTGAATATGAACGCGATTGGCCCGTAATCCTTGGATGCAATGCATATCAAAAGAACGCATGCAATCACCAAGAAGGGTAATTGATTGTAAAACGTTATAGCCAATAACAGGTTTATAAACGTTGAGTTCAAAATGTCCTTGGCTTGCGGCAAAGGTTACGCTGGTGTGATTACCAAAAACTTGGCATGCGACCATGGTTAAGGCTTCACATTGTGTGGGGTTGACTTTGCCGGGCATAATAGAAGATCCGGGTTCATTTTCAGGAAGACTGAGTTCCCCTAAACCAGAACGTGGACCAGAGCCTAAAAACCGAATGTCATTGGCAATTTTAAACAGATCAGCAGCGAGAGCATTCAAGCTTCCGTGGAAATGCGCAAGGGCGCCATGATGGGCAAGTGCTTCAAATTTATTGCTGGCAGTTTGGAACGTTACTCCTGTGAGAGTGCTCACTGTTTGCGCAAAAGCAACGTCAAAACCTTTTGGCGCATTCAGCCCTGTGCCAACAGCCGTGCCACCTTGAGCAAGCATGTGGACATCGGTTAGCGCATTTTCAATGCGCTGACGATTGGCTTCTAATGCGGCACGATAGCCTGAAAACTCTTGCCCTAAGGTTAAAGGTGTTGCATCTTGCGTGTGGGTGCGACCGATTTTAATGATGTCTGCAAATTCTTGCTCTTTTTGTTTTAATGTCGCAATAAGAGCTTCAAGGATTGGCAATAAGTGTTGGCGTGTTTGCAACGTGGTGGCAATGTGAAGCGCCGTGGGAAAGGAATCGTTCGATGATTGGCTCATATTGACATGGTCATTGGGATGAACTGGTTTTTTGCTTCCAAGTTTTCCTCCCAAAATCTTACTAGCACGATTAGCAATGACTTCATTGACATTCATATTGCTTTGTGTGCCAGAACCTGTTTGCCAGACGGACAGTGGAAAATGCTTATCAAAATCGCCAGCAAGCACTTCATCAGCGGCGGCAATAATTGCTTTTCCAATATTTTCTGGTAGTTTTCCTTTGCCCATGTTTACAATCGCTGCTGCTTTTTTGACAAGGACTAAGGCATAGATGATGGCAAGAGGCTGCTTTTCACTGCCAATATTAAAATTATGCAGAGAACGTTCAGTTTGTGCGCCCCAATAACGATCTTGACGTACCGAAATCGTTCCAAAGCTATCCGTTTCCTGACGTGTTTCAACCATGATAAGATCCTTTTTTGTTCACGGGTTCTCAAAAAAGATAGATAACGCGAAAGTGCAATAAGAGGCAAGACTTTGAAGCTTCATTTAGAGAAATTATTTTTATGGCTATTCTTGACATTGAGAGATGCCGATTTTATATCTAACACATGCTAGCACTCGTAGTTTGAGAGTGCTAGCAAGAACTTTTAAGATTAATGCAATTATGTTCAGTTTTAAGGATTTAAAACATGGCTAATATACAATTCCGCCCACTTCACGACCGTGTCGTTGTCCGTCGGGTTGAATCTGAAAATAAAACGGCTGGTGGGATTATCATCCCTGATACAGCAAAAGAAAAACCCCAAGAAGGCGAAGTGATTGCTGTTGGCAATGGCGCTCTCGATGATAACGGAAAGCGCGTGCCTTTAGAAGTCAAAACAGGAGACCGTATTTTGTTTGGAAAATGGTCTGGAACTGAAGTCAAGATTAATGGGGAAGATCTCCTCATCATGAAAGAATCTGACATTATGGGAATTATGGGCTAATTGAAGCACTTAGTTTTTCATTGTGTACTATTTTGAGAAAACTCCAAGGAGAAATTAAATGGCTGCTAAAGAAGTCAAATTTGGCCGTGAAGCGCGTGAGCGTTTGTTGCGCGGTGTCGACATCCTTGCTAATGCTGTTAAGGTGACACTCGGCCCTAAAGGTCGCAATGTGGTGATTGATAAATCATTCGGTGCACCTCGCATCACAAAAGATGGTGTATCCGTTGCAAAGGAAATCGAACTGGAAGATAAGTTCGAAAATATGGGTGCACAAATGTTGCGCGAAGTTGCTTCTAAAACCAATGATATCGCTGGTGATGGAACAACAACAGCAACTGTTTTAGGACAAGCTATTGTGCAAGAAGGTGTTAAAGCTGTTGCTGCAGGCATGAACCCAATGGATTTGAAGCGTGGGATTGATGCTGCTGTTGAAGAAGTGGTGGCAAACCTCTTCAAAAAAGCAAAAAAAATTCAAACTTCAGCAGAAATTGCACAGGTGGGAACAATTTCCGCTAATGGCGCTGCTGAAATCGGTAAAATGATCGCTGATGCTATGGAAAAAGTGGGCAATGAAGGCGTCATTACCGTGGAAGAAGCTAAAACCGCTGAAACGGAATTAGAAGTCGTTGAAGGAATGCAATTTGACCGTGGGTATCTTTCCCCTTATTTTGTCACAAATGCTGAGAAAATGGTCGCTGATCTTGATGATCCTTACATTCTCATTCACGAAAAGAAATTGTCTAATTTGCAATCTCTTCTTCCTGTGCTTGAAGCTGTTGTGCAATCTGGAAAACCACTTCTCATTATCGCTGAAGATGTGGAAGGTGAAGCTTTGGCAACGCTCGTTGTCAACAAATTACGTGGTGGTTTGAAAATTGCTGCTGTAAAAGCTCCTGGATTTGGTGACCGTCGTAAAGCAATGTTAGAAGATATCGCTATCTTGACATCTGGACAGGTTATTTCTGAAGATGTGGGCATTAAACTTGAAAATGTCACTTTGGATATGCTTGGACGTGCAAAGAAAGTGAATATTTCTAAAGAAAACACCACCATTATTGATGGTGCTGGACAAAAGAGCGAAATTACTGCTCGCGTCAATCAAATCAAGGCTCAGATTGAAGAAACAACTTCTGACTATGACCGTGAAAAATTGCAAGAAAGACTTGCTAAACTCGCTGGTGGTGTTGCTGTTATCCGTGTGGGTGGTGCAACAGAAGTTGAAGTGAAAGAAAAGAAAGACCGTGTTGATGATGCTTTGAATGCAACACGTGCTGCTGTTGAAGAAGGTATTGTTGCTGGTGGTGGTACCGCATTGTTGCGTGCAGCAAATGCGTTGACCGTTAAGGGAAGTAATCCTGACCAAGAAGCTGGTATTAGTATCGTTCGTCGTGCTCTACAAGCACCAGCGCGCCAGATTGCAAGCAATGCTGGTGAAGAAGCCGCTATTATTGTGGGCAAAGTGCTGGAAAATAATGCTGACACTTATGGTTATAATACCGCCACGGGTGAATTTGGTGATTTGATTGCTTTCAAGAATTGTTGATCCTGTGAAAGTTGTGCGTTCTGCTCTTCAGAATGCGGCTTCAATTGCGAGCCTTCTGATCACAACAGAAGCAATGGTTGCTGAAGTTCCAAAGAAAGATACACCAATGCCTCCGATGCCTGCTGGTGGAATGGGTGGAATGGGCGGAATGGATTTCTAAGCTCTTTTCCATAGAAATAATAAAGAAACGGGTCTTCTGTGCCCGTTTTTTTTATGCTTTTTCATGTTTTTCAACCGGTGAATTTGGTGATTTGATTGCTTTCAAGAATTGTTGCGCCTGTGAAAGTTGTGCGTTCTGCTCTTCAGAATGCGGCTTCAATTGCGAGCCTTATGATCACAACAGAAGCAATGGTTGCTGAAGTTCCAAAGAAAGCTACACCAATGCCTCCGATGCCTGCTGGTGGAATGGGTGGAATGGGCGGAATGGATTTCTAAGCTCTTATTCCATAGAAGTAATAAAGAAACGGGTCTTCTGTGCCCGTTTTTTTTATGCTTTTTCATGTTTTTCAACCGGTGAATTTGGTGATTTGATTGCTTTCAAGAATTGTTGATCCTGTGAAAGTTTTTGCGTTCTGCTCTTCAGAATGCGGCTTCAATTGCGAGCCTTCTGATCACAACAGAAGCAATGGTTGCTGAAGTTCCAAAGAAAGATACACCAATGCCTCCGATGCCTGCTGGTGGAATGGGTGGAATGGGCGGAATGGATTTCTAAGCTCTTATTCCATAGAAGTAATAAAGAAACGGGTCTTCTGTGCCCGTTTTTTTATATATTTCTTTTGTTCATACGAATTTTCCTTTTATGACAGTTTCTTTATCTTATAGGATTGTTCTACTCTCCTCTGGTTGATCTACCGTCATTGTGAATGAAGCTCACTCTTAATCCATAGCTTTTTCTCTTGTTTTTATGAAATGTTTCTATTGTGTGGGGATCGTGGTTTCCTTTGAAAATATTGTGCTAATAAAAATATAACTCTTTGACTTATAGTCATTTATTCCTAATACAGTTCTATTTTTTCATTTTAGGTTTATGTATGCACCGTTAAAAAATCCTGTGTTTGTGCTTCATAAGGTGAGAGGTCACTACGGTTTTATGAACCAACGCAATCATTAAAAGTCAGTAGCTAAGAGTTAGTACCTATTGAGCGTTGGAAAGACAGAGTTGAAAAGAGCATGATGGGGCTGGGTTGTTTTTTTATGAATAAGATGCTGGTATTTCAAGCTTTTGCATAGGAGAATAAGCATCTCTCTGTTTCGTTGATCTCTGAAATGGGGAGACTGCTCCATTTGAGAAGCTTAAAGATAAAAGCTAATTTTTCGCCTTGCTCTCATCTTTTTTTCGGTAAGCTCATCACCTAAACTGGAGCCAAACCCATGTTGTTATACTCAAGTTCTGTTTGTTGCCTATATTGTGACAGAAAATTCTTGAGTGGGGAGCAATTTTTGAGCTAAGGGGACCATGACAGGTAGCCGAAAAAAATCATTACGAGACAGTAGGCGCGCTTGTTTTAGAATTTTTAATGCTTCTGATGATAAAGGCACGCGAAATTCTGTTGTAGCCTCATGCCTTCTTTTCATATTTTCGAGCCAAGGATTTTCCATATATTCTCTTCAACTTGACCTTTATGCATAGAACATAAGGGCATTGGGAGGCAGGGAATTGAGGAGGCAGGGCATTGGGAGGCAGGGCATTGGGAGGGTGGAAATTGAGAGGGTGGGAATTGGGAGGCATGGCATTGAGAGGCAGGGAATTGAGAGGGTGGGAATTGGGAGGCAGGGCATTGAGAGGCAGGGCATTGGGAGGCAGGGCATTGAGGAGGCAGGGAATTGGGAGGCAGGGCATTGGGAGGCAGGGCATTGGGAGGCAGGGCATTGGGAGGCAGGGAATTGAGGAGGCAGGGCATTGAGAGGCAGGGAATTGGGAGGGTGGAAATTGGGAGGGTGGGAGGAGCCGGCTTGCTTTTTTATTCAACGTAAAGATGAGAAGTTTTATGTAAGGCTACCATTACATTGCTTGTTTATGCGCTTCTTTAAAAGAAATGTCTTTTAATACAAATTCTTGGCAATGCTATTTATGAAGAGTATAAAATCATTTGGATATCAATAGTTTATTAAAAAAATGTACGTTGGTATGATCCTTTTCTTATGTTACCAAAGTTGCTGACTTACGCGTTGGTTAAAAATCTCTCTTCATGCCCTTAAATTCATTTCATGAAAGCGTTTGTGAAGAGCACGACGTTTGTGAGGCGTGTAAAAATTTCTCGTGAGACGTGAAAAAATCATCAATAAAATCTCCGTGTTTTCAAAAAATAACGAATGGCTTTTTATATTTTAAAAAAAGATTTAACACGTCTCACGTTTTTTATTTATTTTAGAGCTGAATATTCGATTTTTGTGTAAAAATACTTCCCAGCACATCTATGATCCGTGAAAAATCAAGTGCTAATAAGAAAATGATGAATATAATCCACTTCGTATAGCGTGACATCATTTTTACACTTTTATACGTTGTGATGATTTCTTGTAGGATTTCTTTTTCCTTTTCTGTAAGCTCTGTTTTTTTTCTAGCCATGTTTCCACCCACACAAGCCTTCCCCTTGTTTGTTATGCTTTAAAATATCTCTTGCGAGATTTGAACTGATGATATTGAGATCTTTTTTGTCTAAATAAATGGGCATCCAACCAACGCAAGAAAAAGGCTCATTGATTGTTTTTATCGCGCAACCAGTGAGTAAGAGAAGCGCGTACATCAGCATCACTTTTTTGATTAATTTCATTTTCCACCTCTAGCCGTGTTGTTGATGACTTTAGCGTTTTTTCTATTTGCTTTTGTTGTTCAACCTTCTTTCCAAGAGTGAAAGCTTTTGCTAAAGCGATAAAAAAAGCGGTCAGAGCCGCTCCTGTTATCATCAGATTTTTTTTCAACCACCACATCATAAGCGCTGCTCCCGAAACCGTTTTGCCACAAAGAAAATGCCAACGCAGGCGGCTAAAACCATAATGGTTGCCAATGCCCATTGGATGGGACCATTGCCTGCCAATAAGCCCCCAAGTCCAGAAAAAGAACCAATAATCGGTGTAAGCGCTTCTGCTTTGAAAAATCCCATGGGTGTTTGCGTTTCTACGGTTTGGTAGTTGGGAGAAACATAAGCCCCTTTTGCCCATAATCCCGCTTCTGCTGCACGACGGTGCACTAAACCGTGAAGACGTTTTCCTCCTGCTTTAGTCCACTTTTGTAACTCAGCAGGGACGGCTTCATATTCGCCATTATTGAGTTTTTTGAGCAGGGTCGAATTACAAAAAGCCGATGTTCCTATATTATAGCAAAACGATACGAGCGCGGCGAATTGTTCATCCGTTAAGGAAACCCGCACATGTTTTTCAACGGTATTCTCAAATTGTCTTAAATCTTGAGAAAGAACTTCTTCTGCTTGTTTTTCAGTAATGATCATGCCCTTGTGAACGAACGGTTTGCCAGCCGTGCTGGTATGACCATAGCCGATTGTCCACACCCCGATGGCATCTTTATAGGCATGTAAACGCAATCCTTCCCATTGTTTAATGAGTGCAAGCCCTGCTTTAGATATTTTTCTCATTTGCTTCTCCATAAAATAAAGCCTCACGTTAACGTGAGGCTGGTTGACAGATTAAAAATGAAATTTTTCACGCTTCAAAAACAGAAGAGATGTGAAACTTTTATGAAATCAAAAGGTTGGTTGTGACATCTTAGGGAATGGGGATAATGGTTGGGCAAGTGAGGTAATGGTTGGGCAAGTGAGGTAATGGTTGGGCAAGTGAGATAATGGTTGGGCAAAGAGGGGTAAATAGTTGGGCAAGAGGGGTAATGGTTGGGTAAGAGGGATAATGGTTGGCAAAGAGGGGTAAATAGTTGGGCAAAGAGGGGTAATGGTTGGCAAAGAGGGATAATGGTTGGGCAAGAGGGGTAATGGTTGGCAAAGAGGGATAATGGTTGGGCAAGAGGGGTAATGGTTGGGCAAGAGGGGTAATGGTTGGGCAGGCGTTTTCCGTTAAGAGAGGTTGTTGATTTTAAGACCTTGTCCTGGTGTTTTTGATGGAGCCTTCTTGGTGCGGGCGGTTGTTTGGTTGATGCACGATAAGCGTGGTCTATTGCGGTTGTTTGGTCGTATGGCATTGATGTGGGGGTGTTTGAGATACGAAGTGGATACTCTCAGAAAAACAAGACATATGCTTTTACTGAAGACGAAAGCATTAAATATTTTATGTATCAAGCGTTTTGCTTATCCAAATAGTCTCATTATTACAAAGAGCTTTGGGCTAACAAGAGCTTTGGAATTTTGATACAATTTTAAGAGGGGATGGTTTTTATAGGACAATGGTGCTTTTTCTTTAAGAGGAAAGTTGTTTGCTATTTTTGTTTTATGAGCGCAAAAGCTGGTTTGCTTAGAGAAATCTTAGCTGTAAAGCAGCCTCTCTTCGTTCTTTGATGAATAGGAATATGGAAAAAGCCTCAATTACATCGATAAAGATTTGTATTCAGTGAGCCTTTTTTGGTGGGAGGAAACAGAAATAGTTTTTCCTTCTGTTGTTCTTAAGTTTTTTTCAAATCTCTCTCTCAGAGTTTCACCTTTTTTGTTTACTGTTTCATGTTCAGCATCCGGATTGGCTTTTAAATAGTGTTCTAGACGTCTTCTTCCTTGTGTGTGTTTATAAAAAGTGGTTGGAAGATAGGAATCTAACTTTTCAGCAGATAAAGATGAATTTTGTTCACATAATGCACCCTTAACATTATCTTTGTGCAATCTTGCTAATTTATCAGATTCAAGATGAAGCTTTTTGGCAAGGCTTAAGCTGAACATCCCACATTCAGAAGAGCTTCGCTGAATATCCATTTCTGCCGTGGTAAAAGAATAAGGAGGCAGTTGAAGACATTGAAGGGTTTGATTTATTTTTATCCCTAGTTTGCAAGCTGTGATATTCTGAAATGTTGTAGGTTCAAGCATAATCAAAGAGATTTTGTCATCAACTTTTTGATAATCAAGGACGGCAAAGTGGATTTTGCTTCCCGAATTGACTATAAATCGGGCAGATTTTGCGTCGCTCTCAACGACTTCTTTTAGTGCGTGCGAAAACTCTTCTGCTGTAAGAGCCAATTTGAGATTCATGTCTGGATATTTGCTGTTTGCTTTTTCTACGAGAGCCGGCATCAATCTAATATCTGTGTTTTCATAATAAGCGTTAATCCAACGGCCGGTGACGAGATCATCTTCTAAGCCTGTAATAATATCTTTTAATTCGTCAGAACTTGGTGCAACATGTTCTTCTTCTGTTTGGATGGAACTTTGCATCAAACGTGCAATAAGGTCTTCTAAGGATTCATTTGCACTTGCCCCTTCTGGTGTTTGTGAGGAATGAGGGAGGGAAGAATCTTGTGGCTTCATACTATTAGCCTCCATATTGATAATTGGTAGAAAATAATATTTTCTTCAATTCTGGCTAAACAATGTTTGCAGGAAAGATTTTTTAGCTAAAAAAAACAAAGAGATGCAATCATCTTTATTTAAAAAAATTGTTACGAAAGACAAAACCCCACGCTTTTCAGAGTCAAAGGCAAGGTATCTTTTTGTCTTTTAAGAGATCATGTTGCTTACTGTTTGCATCTTTAGCTCTTTACTTCTTTCAAAGGGAAAAGAAGATTTGCTACAGCATTTATACCTCACCATAAAGCCGCAGAGCTTCATTCTTTGTGGATGTGGAATATGGTTATGGCAAATGCTTATTACATCATTAGAGATTTGTATTCTGTTGCTCTTTTTCTGTGTTGTGAAACAGAAACAGTTTTTGT
>NZ_JBHINS010000037.1:0-8190 GCF_042195095.1 Bartonella sp. CL435QHHD | reverse complement strand
AAATGGGCGGCTTATGTCACGGGTCAAACCTAAAATATGGGGTGAATAACCCCATTATCTGTGGATAACTTTAGCTCTCTTGTCTCTCATTCTTTCTCAATAAGATTCATCACGTATCACATCAGAAATTGTATAATAAAATATTGTTTTCTATGAATAAAACATCTTTCTAAATGAACCAAAATGTGGTTAATAAATAGTTATGATTTGTTACCATTTTTATAGTGAAAGGATTTTAATATGACAGAAAATGATATTCTTTTAACAGACCGTGAAAGTGCAAAATTGCTTCATATGAGTGTCTCAACTTTCCGCCGTCATGTAACCAATGGCTCTCTCCCAAAACCTTTAAAATTTGGCTTTTTATCCCGTTGGTTACAATCAGATCTTTTGAATGTAATCGAACAAGCAAAACAGCAACGTCAAAGTGACGCGGCATAAAAAAACCTTGTCACGTAAGGATGGACAAGGCTTTCTCTGCTGAAGCAAGACTTAAGGTTTGCATTCAAGTTGTTCTGAATGCTTTTTACAATAAGAGCTATTTAAGCGTCTCTCAACACTTCGCTGAGGCATGACAGCACCAGGACGACATATGGGAAGGTTGTCTGATTTATGGTTCTCACACCAATCTTGTATTGTAAAGCTAGGGCGAAAACCTGATTGCGCCATACACATTTCAATACTGGCAAATTGATTCAAATCTAGCGCCACAACCTTATTAAGGTCCGGTACTCCACATTCTAAAAGTATTTTATTTCTCCATAATGCTGGAGAAAGTGAGGGAATTGAGTTAACACATCCAGTGATACTTAACAGAGCTATACAACTCAATAGTTTTAAGATTTTCTTCATTATTCCCCTCTTTCAATGGATTTATTTACAATAAAAAAGCTCATAAGCCTGTTGATATTTTCTGTCATCGCTGCTTAAAACAACGGTGAACAATATTGAGATGATGCATTGAGAAAACAATCCCACCATTCCAAGTGAAGGCAAGGATAGCGGATTGTTAATCATCACAAACAGCAAAACTTAAGGATAACATTCATATTGTTCTGGATGCTTTTTACAAAAAGGGCTGTTCAAGCGCTTCTTGACACTGCGCTGTGGTATGACAGCACCTGGACGACAAGCCGGAAGATTCTTTCCTTGAAAATTCTCACACCACGTTCCTGCCTCTGTATCTTTATAGCGGAATCCTGATTGAACCATACAAGAATCAATAAACGCCTTTTTATTTAAACTTAACTTTCTATTTTCTGGATCCTTATCATAAGGGGTTGGCATTCCACATTCTAATAAGGCTTTTCCTACCTCAGTAAAATCAGTAACACCATTTTTCTCCCACGCGCTCAAATATCCTCCAGGAGTTTTATTAAACTGACATCCAGCTATACTTAACAAAGTTACAGCGCTTAATAATTTTAAAGTTTGTTTCATTTTTTTCCTCCATGATTTAATTCAAGGTTTTTGTTTTAAATGAGATGAGCCATACCTTTTTTGGCATTTTTGACCCGCATCTCCAAGACAGGTATGGGAGCTTATGGGATTCATGATCACTCTCCACCATTCTTTCCACCAGTTACTGCCAGCAGGTATTGTCTCGTAAGTATAGCCATTGCCGCCAATAATTCTGCTGACAAAGTCATATCTATTCCCATCAAAGCCAATAGTGGTTTGTTTGCCATCACTCACATAACCTAACAGACCGGATGCAACTAAAACATTGAAGGCTGGTCCATAGAAATTGATATTCGTGTTGTCGGCTATACCGTGCACACCTTCTTGTTTGAAAGAATTCAGCATATTCCCCAATGTCATTGTCCCGCGACTATGTCCATAAAGTTCTAATCCTGTAAGACCATAGCTATACATCAAATCTTTTGCTTCTTGTGTTGAATTGGTCAAACCCCAAAAGTTATTTTCCATAAACTTCTGATAACCCGCGACCAGAAGTTCTGAAATAGCAGAATCGGCTTCTGGGAACACAACAAAATAAAGCGGTACATTTTTATTCTCCGCATGTTGCTCTGCATAAACAGCCGCCTCATAGGGTGTTGTAAGAATACCATTGAGGAAAAAATGAACCTTGCCATCAGAACCTTTTTGTAAATTCTGTTGTTCTTCATCCGTTAAATAATGTGCGTGAGGAAACAATCGCGCCATTCCAAGTGAAGGCAAGGATGGCGGATTGTTGATCATCACAAGCAAGACTTAAGGCTTGCATTCAGGTGCATTTTTATATTTTTTACAAAAAGGGCTGTTTAAGCGCTTCTTGACACTGGGCCTCGGGATCACAGCACCTGGACGACATATGGGAAGGTTTTCGGCTTTATGATTCTCGCACCAAGTCCCCCTCTCCACTTTATCACGGAAACCAGCCTGAACCATACAAGCATAAATTGTTGCCTTTTGATTAAAGCTGCGATTATCATTCTCTGGATCCGCATCAATAAGGCTTGGCATTCCACATTCTAACAAGGCTTTTCCTGCCTCTGTCAAATCTGCTCCTGGCTTCTCCCACGCAGTCACATACCCTGGAGCAGGTTTGTTAAACTGACATCCAGCGATACTCAATAGAGTTATCGCACTTAATAATTTTAAGGTTTGTTTCATTTTTTACTCCTTAAAGGGACTTGTTCTAGATGAGATGAGCCATAAATCTTTTGGCACATATCACTCGCATGTCTAAGGCAAGTATGGGGATTGTAAGGATCTGATAACATATTCCATGTTTCTTTCAACATGTTACTACCAGCAGGTATTGTCTCATAAGTATAGCCATTACCGCCAATAGTGGTTTGTTTGCCATCACTCACATACCCTAACAGACCGGATGCAACTAAAACATTAAAGGCTGGTCCATAGAGATTGATAGTCGTGTTTTCGTTGGCTATACCGTGAACACCTTCTTGTTTGAAAGAATTCAGCATATTCCCCAATGTCATTGTCCCGCGACTATGTCCATAAAGTTCTAATCCTGTAAGACCATAGCTATACATCAAATCTTTTGCTTCTTGTGTGGAATTGGTCAAACCCCAAAAGTTATTTTCCATAAACTTCTGATAGCCCGCGACCAGAAGTTCTGAGATAGCAGAATCAGCTTCTGGGAACACAACAAAATAAAGCGGTACATTTTTATTCTCCGCATGTTGAACCGCATAAACAGCAGCTTCATAGGGTGGCGTAAAAATGCCATTGAGGGACACATGCACCTTGCCATCAGAGCCGGCTTGCAAATGCTGCTTTTCTTCATCCGTTAAATAATGAAACTTAGGTATTGGTTGTCCACGAGCGTCTTTGATATACTGTCCATTTTCATCTTTTTTATAGATTATATTGCCCTTTTCATCACGGTCGACAACGGCGATGGGGTGCTCTTTGATAAACATGGTTTTATAGGAATCATCGCTGTATTTAAACCCTTCTTCTAAGAGTTGGGTTGCCATTTCACGGTTTTCATGAACGATTTGTTCCAGCTTGCCTACATCGAGCTGTTGTACACCCTTATGGGCGGTGGCAGTATCACGATTAAGGGAGGCTATGGCTTGTTCCACGTCTTGCCCTGTCAATGCCTTCTGCCCTGCTTCATCAGTAATGACGATAGTGCCATTGCTGATAGCAGATTTGGTATATCCTTCCTCTGAATCTTGGGCTTTTGAATGATCTAAGACATTTTTAGCAATGTTTTTCCCGACACCATATTTTCCCTGATACATCGGACCACCTGCTGAAATGCTTAAACCTTGACTGCTGGCTTGCGCATGCGCACTGTTGCTGATATCACTGGTGCTAATGCTTCCTGTGGTCAGGCTGTTTTTATCTGCCGGCGCGATGCTTTCAATAATACCCCCGGTCAGCGTTGTTTTATCTTTAACGTTGATCTTAAAACCGCCATCACCCGATTTGATGCCTGATTGTTCCACAACACTATGATAATCGCTAGAGGATTTATCCTTGTTCAAGGAAATATTGGTTGTGGCTGCATCATCCTTTTTTCCACCATTAAACCCAATAGAAAAAGAGTTTTGCTTGCTGGAACTTTGTCCCGTATCACTGCGGCTGACAACGGTAAAATCACCCCCTACTTCCATTTCTACACGCTCTCCAGAAACCACGGCGCCTGCCAATGTGGTGTTTGCCCCACTCGTTGTGTGAACTGTGCCGGTTCCAATAATATGGCTGTTCTTCTGTTGAACCTCCTCACTGGACCCCTTTTGCCTTTACCAAAAGAAGCATTCCCCATCCACCCTGTACCACCGGTACCATAACTATACCCAACATTCATCGAAGCGCTTTGCGTGTGGTTTTCTGTGCTTTGCGTGTTTTGCGCACTTTCAAAGATGATATCTTCACCTGCTCCCATGGTGATATTTCCACTCTGTTTATCATTGCTTTGCATCGGGTTTGTGCCGGCAATAATATCGGCTCCAACACCATGGATGCTGCCTTTGTGGGCTTGCATATTAACAGCGCGTCCTGCTTCTATTGTTGTGGTCATCGCGGTGGAAGCTTGAGAAGAAGCTTCTGCTTTCTTAAAGCCCACTGTCATACTGCCAGATGCGCCAGCCTCGGTCAAACCGCTTAACGTATCCTGTGGATTGCCCCACGACTTTGGCTTCAAAATACGCATCCCCCGTAATGAAACCTCACCTGCCTTATTGTCGACTATCTTAAACACCAAATTAAAAGTGCCCGTTGTGTGGATAAAGAAGGAGACAGCTTTGATCCTCTACTTCATTCGTGATTTTATCTAACGACCTTTTTAACGATGGGGAGGACGCTTTGGTGATCGCTTTTGTAAAGCTTTTTGCTTTTGCTGACGTTTTCTTTCATCCTCAAAATGCGTTAGTAAAGCGCGTTCCTGTTTCGTTTTGTTGGTCACACCAAAGGTGTCATTGTCCATAAATTGCTGATATCCAGCTAGCATCAAATTAGCTAAAAACGAGTCACTTTTCAGAGGTTGTACAAAATAGAGCCCTTTTGAATCTTGCAATTTATACCGGAAACCTGCTTTTTTCATGCACTCATAAACTGAGGCAAATTCACTCGCATACGAATTCATATCACTAGAAGAAGCATAAACCGGTTTCCAGCCACATTTTGATAAGGATTGTTGGATCATCGCTTTATCGACACCTGGTTTTTCCCATAATGCTAAAGTTGATGGAGGAGGTTGGTTAACACATCCAGCTATACTTAACAGAGCTATGCCGCTCAATAATTGCAAGACTTTCTTCATTCTTCCCCTCCTTCAGTGGGTTTCTTTACGATAAAACAGCTCATAAGCTTGTTGATATTTCCTGTCACCGCTGCTTAAAACAACGGTGAACAATATTGAGATGATTGGTTGAGGAAACAATCCCGCCATTCCAAGCGAAGGCAAAGAGGGGGATTGTTGATCATCACTTAAGGCTTGCATTCATCCGCGTTTTTATACCTTCTACAAAACGGGCTGTTTAAGCGCTTTTCGACACTTCTCTTCGGGATGACAGCACCAGGCTGACAAATGGGGAGGTTTTCCTCTTTAAAAGTATAACACGGACTCCCTCCCCCTTTATAACGGAATCCTGCTTGAATCATACATGTATAAGTTGTTGCTTTTGCATTGATGCTCTGCTTTCTATTTTCTGAATCAGGATCGATAAGACTCGGCATTCCACATTCTAATAAGGCTTTTCCTACCTCAGTAGAATCCGCACCTGACTTCTCCCACATACTCACGTACCCTGGAGCAGGTTTGTCAATGTTTTCAATGTCACATCCAGTAACCGTTAACAAAATGAGCAGGCTTAATAAATTAAAAAACATTTTCATTTTTTGTTCCCTGTTCTCGTTGAA
This sequence comes from Bartonella sp. CL435QHHD, assembly GCF_042195095.1. NCBI lineage: Bacteria > Pseudomonadati > Pseudomonadota > Alphaproteobacteria > Hyphomicrobiales > Bartonellaceae > Bartonella > Bartonella sp. CL435QHHD. The sequence goes on along the minus strand of NZ_JBHINS010000037.1, from coordinate 2,349 downwards.
TAAAGTTTTTTAAAATCAAATGAACCGTAATTCCATCTACACGCATCACTCGCATCAGCATAACAATTATGGGGGCTCGGGTTAAGGCCCAAGACCGCTCTCCCCATCTCTCTGATTGGATTAGTTGCTATAGTAAATAAACTGTTTGCTGCAAATATCGTCATATAAAAAGGATTTTTTATACCTTTCTCCAAAAGTGAAAAATCTAGATTTAAAGGTGCCTTATAAGCCGTAGGCCAATTGTAACCAATCACTGTACTAATGGGGTCTAACATATGACCTTGTATGTAGATATAATTTTTTTCGCCATCGCTTAGATAATCTACTGTATTGGCCATCGATTGCATGTGAGCAGCCGCTCCAACAAGATAGAAGTCTGTTTTCTTGGCTACACTGTGGATACCATGTTCTTGCAAGTCATTTGCTCCATTGCGTATTGTTAAGGTACCCCGGCTATGCCCACTAACAATAGCATTGTCATTGCCATAACGATAGATAAAATCTTGGAACTTCTTGGTCGAATTACTCAATCCCCAAGTGCTACCCTCCCAAAACTTTTGATAATATGCTACCCCTAATTCTACCAGCACATCATCAGCTTGGGGAAAGTATGTAAAATAAAGGGGACCATTTTTATTAACAGCCAATTGGACAGCATTACCCGCAGCATCATCTGGTGAATTAAAAATGCCATTGTAGAACATATAAACAGCACCATTAGGGCCTTTTTGTAAATGCTTTTCTTCCTCTGGCTTTAAAAAGTGATACAGAGTGATATATTTTCCATCACTGCCTTTTATAGGTTTTCCATTTTCATCGGTTAAATAGAGGACATTGCCATTTTCATCATGCGCAACCTCACCCACTGGATGGTCAACATAAAATGCCATTTTACGAACCCCATCCCATATATCAAACCATTCATCTACCCATTTATTTCTCATACCTAAACGATTACGCAATATATCCTCAAGCGGTGCGACATCTAGCTGTCCTACTGCCTGGTGTGCTGCTGCGGTGTTGCGGTTGAGAGAGCCAATGATTTGTCCAGCATCTTGCCCCATCGCCCTCTGTCCAGTTGTATCAGTAAGGATGATAGTCCCATCGCTGATAGCAGATTTGGTTTCCCCTTCTGCTCCATCCTTGGCTTTGCCGTGATTTAAAACATTCTTGGCAATGTTTTTTATCGTGTCATTCCCAGAAATGCTAAACCCATGGCTGCTGGCTTTAGCATGGGCACCGTTGCTGATATCACTGGTGGTAATGCTTCCAGTGGTCAGGCTGTTTTTATCTGCCGGCGCGGTGCTGGCAATGATGCCTCCGGTCAGCGTTGTTTTGTCTTTAACTATGATATTAAAGCCGCCATCACCCGCTTTGATGCCTGATTGTTCCACAACACTATGATAATCGCTGGAGGATTTATCCTTTTGGAAAGAGGCGCTCATGGAGCCCCCACCACCCGTTTGTCCAGCACCAAACCCAACAGAAACAGAGTTTTGCTTGCTGGAAGTTTGTCCCGTATCACTGCGACTGGTAATGGCAAAATCACCCCCTACTTCCATTTCTACACGCTCTCCAGAAACCACGGCGCCTGCCAATGTGGTGTTTGCCCCACTCGTGGTATGAACGGTGCCGGTGCCTATAATATGGCTGTTTTTGTGTTGAACTTCCTCACTGGAACCTTCCCCTTGACTAAAAGCAGCACTGCCCGTTGCCCCTGCGCCACCCGTGCCATAACCGGTGCCAACACTCATTGAAGCACTTTCACTGCTGTTTTGTGTGCTTTGCGTGTTTTGTGCACTTTCAAAGATGATATCTTCACCTGCTTCCATAGTGATATTTCCGCTCTGTGCATCATTTTCCAGCACATAGATTGGATTGGTACCAGCGATAATATCAGCGCCAACACCATGAATGCTGCCTTTGTGGGCTTGCATGTTAACAGCGCGTCCGCCTTCTATGCTATCTGTCACCGCTGTGGAGACTTGAGAAGAGGCTTCTGTTTTCTCAGTTTTAAAGCCCACGGTTACACTGCCAGATGCACCAGCCAGATTGGCAAGAGCATCCTTGGTGGAGCCCCCCAATCCTCCTAATGAGCTACTCAGTCCTTTGGTTACGTTCCCCTTTTCCCCCGTATTGCCAGTCAGCCAATTAACAAAGGTTTTGCCTTTACTATAAAGATGACTGATTTTCATGCCAGTCAGTATGCCATTAATAACTGTATTGTTACCATCCTTATTATTCATGTGATCTGCGGCATCTTTTAGTCCTTGTACCGTGCCAAGGACACCGATATCAACGGAAGTTGTCACACCAGCAAAAGACTTTTCATGCTTTTCTTTTGCGTTA
>NZ_JBHINS010000077.1:0-5739 GCF_042195095.1 Bartonella sp. CL435QHHD | reverse complement strand
TATGGTGAGGCCCATTATATTAAAGGGCGTAAAACAAAACAGTCCCTTCAGGGAATTATAGGTGTACGCTATAGTTTCTAAATATATGGTTATTTTTTAGTTATCTTTAAATATATGATTGTTTTTAAAGGTCTTTAATTAAAGGTTCAGAGAACAATTTTTCAGAGCATGCAGCTTCGTTGTTCATGATAAACTGTATACCCTTATATACTTGATTATGCATTACTTTTTATCTTTGATAAGAAAACTCCGAGAAAATGCTAAAGAAGCACTATAAGAGCGCTCTTATATTCTTGATCAAAAAAGTATTTAAAAACTATAAAGAGCGGTTTTTTATGAGATAAGGATGATTTTTAAGAAGGATTGTTGCAATCTAAGGTTGAAAATATATTTTGTAGAGCTAATTACGTTTAGTGTCTATGCAGGCGTGAAGGGGGGAGGATATGGCTCTACAATATAAATGGAAACGACATTGTTGGATACTCATGTTGAGCAGCTGTTTTGTGCAAGCTGCTGCTGCAAATGAGGGGGGACCAGCACTTTTTTGTCAATCTTCAAGTTATGAAAATGATAAAGTATTTCAAGATCAATACAATGAGGATATGAAAACAGGCAGATGCATACTTGGAGCCTCTAATGATGCCATGGTAAGAACGCGCAATGAATTAGACTTTTTGAAAAAGCCTAGCGATTTTATCATGGATAAGGGTGCTAGAGTGTTTGCGAGTCAACAGGAACTTGACAGTAGTCATCGTGACAATGCTGGATATAATGCACAAGAACAAAATACTGCGTTTCTTAAAAAGCCTGAACTTATCTCCATTAAAGATGGGGCAATTTTAGAAAATTATATCCTTGATAATGAAGGTAAAGCATACATTTCAAATGATGGTGAGATTGATAGTCCAGGGCGATCCATTAATAACACTGTAAGGAATGGTGCAGAGCTTTATGTGTATGCAGGAGGACTCAGTGAGAATAGTAAAATTGAACATGGTGGAATTGAAAATGTTCAGGCTTTGAAGGGAAAACAAGGTTTTTCGAAAAATGCTGTTGTTGAAGAAGGCGGACACCAAAGTGTTGGAAATGGAGGAAAAGTAGAAGGGACTAAAATTTATGGTGGTGAGCAGCTTGTTTTCGGCGAGGGGGATATTGGAGGAGAGATTAAAGGGAGTAGTGCTTCTCATACTGTCATTTATGGTCAAGATGAAACACTAGGCCAACAAAAAGTATATGATGGCGGAAAAGTTTGGAATACGAAAGTTATGCGAGGGGGTGTCCAAGAGGTTGGAAAAAAGTCTCAAAGTGCAAAAAATGGTGGTTTTGCATTTGACACAGAAGTTTTTGGTGGTGGTAAACAACGTATCTTAAAAGGCGGTCAGGCTATTGGAGTCACTTTAAATGAGAGTGCTATTCAGGAAATATATACTGATGGATCTGTAAAGAATCTAACAATGAATGATCAAACAAAATCATGGGTGCATGCTGGAGCAACATTAGAAGGCAAGACACAGGTAAACCATTCTGGGCAGATCCATCTTTATGCTGGGAATGATCAACAACGCACCACAGTAGAAGATATTATTTTAAATGGAAAAGATACAAAACTGTACTCTGTTACTGATGAGTTTGATGGAAAAAGTTCTTTGATACAAAAATTAAGTGGTGAAGGGAGTGTTATTTTTTCGTTTACAGGTTCTGATCCATATTATTCTCAGCTTCATGTGAATAATCTTTCAGGAAATTTACATTTCGCGTTCAATACTACGATTGCCCATAACCGTGGTGATTATCTCTTGGTTGAGAAAGGCGCTGGGAAACATACAATAAGTGTTGCTGATTCTGGAGTTGAAATCACGGATCCTTTTTCAAATAAGCGTGATTTAATTACGGATCAAAGTGGTGGTGCGCATTTTACGCTGACAGATCTTAAGGGTGAAAAAATTAACGCCATTGATGGTGGAACTTATATGTATGATTTGAAAGAAAGAAAGGATGAAAATGGGAAAGTTTGGTTTTTATCGGCAGACCGCCTCAGTGGACCAGAGCCTTCTATGCCAGATCCGACAGATCCTTTTTTTCCTGGTGAAACATCAACAACCCCCTCTACAGATGCAGTGTTAACGTTGTCCGTAGTCCCTGGACTTATTTTTAATAATGAGTTGCAAGTTGTACGGAATGGTAGAAAAATTTGGGACAGAAATAAGAAAGATATCGAACTATGGACTTATGGGATTAAGAGCAGAGAACGTGTTGCGACAGGCCATACACACTTTAAGCTTGGGCAGACAGGTTTAGTCTTTGGTGCTGATCAGTTGAGTGAATTAAGGCATGGAGAGTTGTATGTTGGTGGTTTTGGGAGTTATGATCAAGCACGTGTTTCTCATGCACGAGGTGGTGATAGTGATTTGAGCTCTTATAGCATTGGAACTTACGCAACTTATTTTGATCATCGTGGATGGTATATGGATGGTGTTTTGAAATATAATTATTACCGAGATAATTTAAAAGCCATCTCAACGAATGGTTTAGCTATTCAAAGTCATTACAATCAGTGGGCGATAGGTGGGTCATTTGAGATTGGCTGTTATTTTGAACCGGCACAGAATACTTGGATGCAGCCTTATATCAAGCTAACAGGTTTGCAGGTTGAAGGTAAAAGAATAAAACTTTCCAATGAAATGATAGGTGATCTAAGCCCATTAAATTCATTCCGCAGTGAAGTTGGATTGACTGCAGGACATGAATTTTTTGTGAATTCAGAAACTTCATTAACAGCTTACATTATGGCAGCTTGGTTGCGTGAGAATATAAATAATAATTATACGACAATTAATAAGCAGTATAAATTTATTACAGATTTATCAGGCAGTGCGGGTAAATTGGGAATTGGTTTAAACGGTACGGTCAATGATAAACTAACACTTTATGCGGAAGCACATTATCTAAAAGGACATAAGATTAAGAATGCTCTTCAAGGTATTTTAGGATTACGCTATAGTTTCTAAATATGTGTGTACACGGCTGATTAATTTTACAAATGTAATTGTTTTGCAAGCTTAAACAGATAACGCCCGGCTATGTCTTTTCGAGAGTATAGGGACTTTCTCAAATAGTAGGAATGTCTTTATACTCTCTCTTTTAAAGGCAACATACTGAATTTATAATAATAATTCATTTCTATGCATGTTGAATGAGAGTCCCGAGTATCATAGGATTCTCTCATTTCAAATCTGTTTATGTTGAATCAATCAAAATTATTCGCCTAGCACATCACAAGCGGGATGAACATGTGTATAAAAACTATACAAGAAAAGAGTAAAAATGTCTCTTATGAATCTTCTCTAGTGTCAAGGGCTATCATAACATTAGGATGGCAAAGTGTATGATGATATCGGCTCGCTTCTTCATAAGCGTAAAGATTGGGGACGCAATGGCTTTACCGGTATACCATTCATGGGATGACGTCGCGAAATGGGTTCGGGTGCGTTGAGAGATGTCTCTTTAAAACAAGCGCGTGAATGTACAATTCAAAGGCGTTTTGTGTTCCGTGAAGGACGTGACCTCGTTAGGCACGAGCATTTTGTTCATCTAACTTCAAATATTGAAAATTGTTCCTTGAACTCAAGTAAACAATTTGAATTTTATTAAGATTTTCAGCCGTAAGTTAGAATTTTCTAGTAGCTCATAGATACACAACTTAAAGTTGTTTACATTAAAAAATACACTTAAAAAGTGTTTTTAAACATAAATAAAACACATTACGATACAATCTAAGGCGAGTTACCTACGTAGCCGTGGGATATTTTTCTAAATAATTGAGAGTGGAGTGTCGATAATGCAGTATAAACATAAGTTGAGTTTTTCAGTATTGATGATCAGTAGTTGTTTTGTACAAGTTGCAAGTGCAGTTGAAAACAGGAATGAAGAGTTAAAAAGATTAGAAAATGTGGGAAGTGGAGGGAAGGTACCAAAAGGTTCAGCACTGATTACAACCCTTTTCAACAATAATGTTAAGATCGAAGGTGGTGGTGTTGAAATTGTTGAAAATGGAAAAACTTCCATGGGATCCACTATTGAAAAAGGAGGGATGCAAATAGTTACACGTGGAGGAAATGCAATAGATGCTAAAATCCTTGGAGGTCAGCAGTTTGTTCATGAAGAGAAAAATATTGATCTTACAAGCGTGGTGAGAAAAAGCAGTGCTTCTAATACCACAGTTTCTGGCGGCGGTGGAGCAGTGGGACAGCAGAATGTATATGATGAAGCGTGGGTGTGGTATACGAAAGTGGGAGATAACGGAGAACAAAATCTTTATGCAGGAGAAAGAAAAGAGGGGGGAAAATCAATGTATGCTCAGGTCTCTGGGAATGGGAGGCAGCACGTTTTAGCGTTAGGAGAATCTTATGATACTAATTTGAAAGATCATGCTATTCAAGTTGTATATCCTGAAGGGTTTGTGGATGGTCTGACTGTTAACAGCTTTGCTAAGTCGTGGTTCCATGTTGGTATAAAAGATGTCGTTGGAGAAGTAAGGATCAATGATCACGGAGAACTTTATTTATTCGCTGGTGATAGGACAAATCATACGACTAAGAAAAAAATTCCTATACAGGACAGATCTGAAGAAACAATATTTGAGGTTGGTGAACGGAATATAGGAGAAAAACCTCAGATTGAAATTGAAGATTTAGGGGGGCAGAATGGGACTGTTATTTTTACTTCTATACCGTATGATCCACGACATATTTCACTTCATGTTGAGAAACTTTCAGGAAGTTTGCATTTTCGATTCAATATTAGTGCTACGGGGGATGCAAGTGATTACTTGTCGATTGATGAAGGTTCAGGTAATCACAAAATAAGCGTTGCAGATTCTGGTCGTGAAATTACAGGTCCTATCTCTCAGAAAAATGGTTGGACCACAGAGATTAATTTAGTTACTAATAAATTTGGAGGCGCTAATTTTACTCTGGAAGATCTTTCGGGTAAGGACATTACAGCTGTTGATGGTGGAGCTTATCAGTATGTTTTACGAAAGAGAGAAAGATGTGCTGATTCTAGTGGTTATTCTACAATTTGGTATTTAAGTTCTGCCTCTGAAAGTACGACACGTTCGAATACTGAAACACAGTGTGTAAACAAGAAAACGAAGATTCCTCTTGCATTGTTTGATCAAAGTGCTTCTTCTAGAGGAAAAAATACCGGTTCTCGTAAACCTACTAAAAAACAACCAGCTAAACCACGGCCTCCACGTCATTTAAGAGAAGTGCAGAATGTCTCTAGTGTTTCTGTATCTCCCTCTCAAGAAAATCAGAATCGTCTGGTGTTTCCTCTAGTCAGTTCTCATCCTCTTTCTGCTGAAGAGCAACAAACTGCTGTTTCAGAATCTTCTCACTCTTTAGCCGATCAGATGANAGTTCTCATCCTCTTTCTGCTGAAGAGCAACAAACTGCTGTTTCAGAATCTTCTCACTCTTTAGCCGATCAGATGATTGTGCGTCCAGTTCATAAAGAACAGCCTTCTCCACAATTGAGTGAGACGCTTTCAGTTTCTCACTTTTTGACCACGCCCTCTACAGATGCGGTATTGTCTATGTCTGTAGCTCCAGCGATGGTGTTTCACAACGAAATGCAAACAGTGCGTGCGGGAAGAGGAATTCTAGATAAAAGTAAAAAGAATGCAGCTTTATGGACCTATGCGATTAAATCTAAAGAGAGTATTGCGACAGAGCATATA
>NZ_JBHINS010000083.1:0-220117 GCF_042195095.1 Bartonella sp. CL435QHHD | reverse complement strand
TAACGCAAAAGAAAAGCATGAAAAGTCTTTTGCTGGTGTGACAACTTCCGTTGATATCGGTGTCCTTGGCACGGTACAAGGCTTAAAAGATTCAGCGGACCGCATGAACAATAAGGATGGCAATAACACCGTTATTAATGGCATACTGACTGGCATGAAAATCAGTCACCTCTTTAATAAAGGAGAGAACTTTATTAATTGGCTGACTGGCAATACGGGGGAAAAGGGGAACACAACCAAAGGACTGAGTAGCTCATTAGGAGGGGTGGGGGGCTCCACCAAGGATGCTCTTGCCAATATGGCTGGTGCATCTGGCAGTGTAACCGTGGGCTTTAAAACTGAGAAAACAGAAGCCTCTTCTCAAGTCTCCACAGCGGTGACAGATAGCATAGAAGGCGGACGCGCTGTTAACATGCAAGCCCACAAAGGCAGCATTCATGGTGTTGGCGCTGATATTATCGCTGGTACCAATCCAATCTATGTGCTGGAAAATGATGCACAGAGCGGAAATATCACTATGGAAGCAGGTGAAGATATCATCTTTGAAAGTGCACAAAACACGCAAAGCACACAAAACAGCAGTGAAAGTTCTTCAATGAGTGTTGGCACCGGTTATGGCACGGGTGGCGCAGGGGCAACGGGTAGTGCTGCTTTTAGTCAAGGGGAAGGTTCCAGTGAGGAAGTTCAACACAAAAACAGCCATATTATAGGTAGCGGCACTGTTCATACCACGAGTGGGGCAAACACCACATTGGCAGGCGCCGTGGCTTCTGGAGAGCGTGTAGAAATGGAAGTAGGGGGTGATTTTGCCATTATCAGCCGCAGTGATACGGGACAAACTTCCAGCAAGCAAAACTCTGTTTCTGTTGGGTTTGGTGCTGGACAAACGGGTGGTGGGGGCTCCATGAGTGCCTCTTTCCAAAAGGATAAATCCTCTAGCGATTATCATAGTGTTGTGGAGCAATCAGGCATCAAAGCCGGTGATGGCGGCTTTAATATCATAGTTAAAGACAAAACAACGCTGACCGGAGGCATCATTGCCAGCACCGCGCCGGCAGATAAAAACAGCCTGACCACTGGAAGCATTAGCACCAGTGATATCAGCAACAGTGCCCATGCTAAAGCCAGCAGCCATGGGTTTAGCATTTCTGGGAATGACACGATAAAGAACATTGCCAAGAATGTTTTAAATCACGGCAAAGCCAAGGATGGAGCAGAAGGGGAAACCAAATCTGCTATCAGCGATGGGACTATCATTCTTACTGATACAACTGGACAGAGGGCGATGGGGCAAGATGCTGGACAAATCATTGGCTCTCTCAACCGCAACACCGCTACAGCCCACCAAGCCGTTGCACCGGTGGACGCCACATCGCTTGAGGGAGCAGTGCATAATCGCCTAGATATGATCAATGATTTATCGGATGAAGGATTGGGATACTGGGACAAAGTGCGCGAAGTCGCAAATGTTAAAGAGCATCCAGTAGGTGAGATTGCGCATGATGAAAATGGCAAAGTACTCTATTTAACCGATGAAAATGGAGAGTATATAAAAGACAGCGATGGAGAATATATCACTCTGTATCACTTTTTAAATGCTGAAGATGAGCAGTATTTACAAGCTGGCTCTGATGGCAACAGGCGTATGTTCTATAATGGTATTTTTAACACACCAGATGAAGCAGCGCGTAATGCGGTTCAGTTAGCTGATAATGAGCATGAACCCCTTTATTTTACATACCACCCACAAGCTAAAGACAGGCTCGTAGAGATCGGAGTAGCGATTTATGAGTATTTTGGGAGATGGAGTAATTCGACCAAGAAGTTACAAGATTTTATCTATCGTTATGGCAATACAGGGGCGATTGTTAGTGCGCATAGCCGTGGTAGCTTGACAGTGGGCAATGGAATGCGTGACTTTGAACAGCATGGCATTCACGGTATAGCAGAAAAAACAGATATCTATCTTTTTGGACCAGCTGATAACTCTCAATCAATAGCGAATGCACTCTATTATGTGAGTGATGGTAAAAAAGATCATATTTATTTACAAAACCATATATTCGATCCCATTGGTACAGGAATTGGTCACAATCTACCTACTTTTTATAAGGCACCCTTAAGGTTCCCTTATGCAATATTTCCACCAGCAACTCCAATGATAGAGCAAGGGAAAGCTCTAGGCGGCTTTAAATCTAGCACCCATAGGTGTTATGGTAATGCGTCGGCAGCATGTAAACGTGATTATGGAGCACATCATAATGATAATACAAAAATTTATGCACCTTATGCAATTTTAGATAATTTAGGTTTAGGTTATTTATGGAGAAAAAAATGAATACACTGTTTAAATTATTGAGTGGGATAGTTTTATTAAGTATAGCTGGATGTGACATTGAAAACATTGACAAACCTGCTCCAGGGTACGTGAATATGTGGGAGAAGACAGGAGCAGATTCTACTGAGGTAGGAAAAGCCTTATTAGAATGTGGAATGCCGAGTCTTATCGATCCTGATTCAGAAAATAAAGAGGTAAACAATAATGGATGGGCAACAATTGATGCCTGTATGGTTCAAGCAGGATTCCACTATAAAGATAAATGGGGAGGAACTTGGTGTCAAAACTATAAAGCCGAAAACTTGCCCATTTGTCAGCCTGGTGCTGTCATCCCGAAGAGAAGTGTCGAAAAGCGCTTAAACAGCCCGTTTTGTAAAAGAAGTCCAGTACAACCTGAATGCAAGCCTTAAGTGATGATCAACAATCTGCCATCCTTGCCTTCACTTGGAATGGCGCGATTGTTTCCTCACGCACATTATTTAACGGATGAAGAACAACAGAATTTACAAAAAGGTTCTGATGGCAAGGTTCATTTTTTCCTCAATGGTATTCTTACAACACCAGATGACGCAGCCCATAATGCGGTTCAGTTGGCTGATAACAAGAATGATCCACACTATTTTCTGATGTTCCCTCATAGCGATTCGCGCTTGGTAGAGTTGTTCATTGCAGGGTATCAGTATGCTCTAGAAGGTAAGTTGGGTATTTTGACCAATTCGACGAAGAAGTACCAGAATCTGTTGTATAGCCTTGGCAATATAGGATTGCATACTGATGCGCATAGCCGCGGCAGTATGACAGCGGGCAATGGATCGCATGATTTAGAAAAGCATGGTGTTCATGGTATAGCAAAGAAAACAACGATTAATTTCTTTGGACCAGCTTATAATACTCAAAACATGGCAGATACGTTATATATCTTAAGTGATGGAAAGCAGGATTATGTAAACTTGGAAAATCATAAATATGACGTTGTGGGTACAAAGATTGGCAAAAATCCTTACACTTTTGAACAAATACCTCCTGGAAGTGGTCCCTGGAAAGAGAGAGGGCAAATATTTAAGGGCTACCCAAGTGTTCATGCTTGTTATGGTCATGCCGGTGATGCTTGTACATGGCGCTACGGTTCACCTAATCGTACGCCAATTTATTCAAAATATTCAGGAAGAAAAAAATGAAGAAAATCTTGAAATTATTAAGTGGTCTCATTCTGTTAAATATTGCTGGATGTAACATTGATAAGCCTGCTCCAGGGTATTTGAGTATGTGGGAGAAAAATAGTGTTACTGATTTTACGGAGATAGGAAAAGCCCTATTAGAATGTGGCATGCCAACGCCTTATGATATCGATCCAGAAAACCAACAGCAGAGTATTAATGCTAAAGCAACAACTTATGCTTGCATGCTCCAATCAGGATTCCGCTATAAAGATGAAGAAGTAGCAAGAGCGGGAGGGCCATGTTATACTTTTAAAGAGAAAAACTTGCCCATTTGTCGTCCAGGCGCTGTTGTTCCACAGCGAAGTGTCAAGAAGCGCTTAAACAGCCCTTTTTGTACAAAGCATCCAGAACAACCTGAATGCGAGCCTTAAGTCTTGCTGTTTGTGATGATCAACAATCCCACTATTCTTGCCTTTTCTTGGAATGGCGGGATTGTTTCCTCAACCAACCATTTCAATATTGTTCACCGTTGTTTAAACAGCGATGACAGGAAATATCAACAGGCTTATGAGCTTTTTTATTGTAAATAAATCCATTGAAAGAGGGGAATAATGAAGAAAATCTTAAAACTGTTGAGTTGTATAGCTCTGTTAAATACAGCTGGATGTGTTAACTCAATTCCCTCACTTTCTCCAGCATTATGGAGAAATAAAATACTTTTAGAATGTGGAGTACCGGACCTTAATAAGGTTGTGGCGCTAGATTTGAATCAATTTGCCAGTATTGAAATGTGTATGGCGCAATCAGGTTTTCGCCCTAGCTTTACAATACAAGATTGGTGTGAGAACCATAAATCAGACAACCTTCCCATATGTCGTCCTGGTGCTGTCATGCCTCAGCGAAGTGTTGAGAGACGCTTAAATAGCTCTTATTGTAAAAAGCATTCAGAACAACTTGAATGCAAACCTTAAGTCTTGCTTCAGCAGAGAAAGCCTTGTCCGTCCTTACGTGACAAGTTTTTTTTATGCCGCGTCGTTATAACGTTGCTGTTTTGCTTGCTCGATGACATTCAAAAGATCCGATTGTAACCAACGCGATAAAAAACCCAATTTTAGGGGTTTGGGGAGAGATCCATTGGTAACATGACGGCGGAATGTTGAGACACTCATATGAAGCAATTTTGCACTTTCACGATCTGTCAAAAGAATATCATTTTCTGTCATACTAAAATCCTTTCACTCTCAAAAAATGGCAACAAATCATAACCATTTATTAACCACATTTGGGTTCATTTTTAAAGGTATTTTATTTATATAAAACAATATTTTATCATACAATTTCTAATGTGATAATTTATGAGTCTTATTGAGAAAGAATGAGAGAGAAGAGAGCTAAAGTTATCCACAGATAATGGGGTTATTCACCCCATATCTTAAGATTGACCCGTGACATAAGCCGCCCATTTATCCATATAGACACGGCGCTGTTCTAGATAATCAGTACGACGATAGGCACGCTCTACTTTACCTCCTACTGTATGACTTAGAATGGTTTCAGCGACCTCATAGGGGGCATCGGTTGTTTCAGCGAGCCAATTGCGTAAACTAGAACGAAAACCATGCGGGCAGGCTTCAATTTTATTTTTTCTCATATACGCCGCCATCATCGTATGTGAAAGAGGACCACGACCGGTAAGTGAAAAGATGAAATCACTTTTAGAAATACAGCGGGCTTGTTCAATTACTTTTAATGCTTCAGATGATAAGGGGACGCGAAATTCTTTTGTTGTATCACGCTTTCCTTTCATATTCTCAGCAGGTATGGTCCATATATCCCCATCAATTTGATCTTTATGAATATGACGTAAAGGGTTAGAGCGAACCCCTGTAAGGATAAGCAAGCGCAAAGCAAGATGTGTTATGTTTTGTGTTTTACAGAGGAACTGATAAAAAGCTGGTATATCTTTCCAATCCATTGCTGGTCTATTAGTGATCTTATGACGTTGTTTTCCTAAGAGAGCACGTGCTTTTTCTGTTGCTTGTAAATCAACATTCAAACCCAAGGCAGCCGCATGTTTGAGACAAAGATTAAGACGTATCAATGCTGCTTGGGCTGTTCCAGCTTTTGTATGCCAAATGGGGGCAAGGGTATTGCGTATCTCTGTTTGGGTAATCTCTGAAACGGGTAAACAGCCTAACTTGGGAAGAATATGAAGGCGTAAAGGTGTAAACCAATTTCCATTTTTACCGTCACCTTTTAATTCAGCTTTACGAGTTTCAAAAGTATCTAGTGCAATATCTTTTAAGTAATGGAGATTGCTTATTGCCTCACGCTTTTGTTTTTCACGTTCTTTAATAGGGTCACGCCCTTCACGTAAAACAGCCCGCCATCCTGTTGCCAATTCACGGGCTTGTTTTAAAGAAACATCTCTTAAAGCACCCAAGCCCATTTCGCGACGCCGCCCATGAATGGTATAACGATAAAGCCATTGAGCACCACCATCTTTACGCTTATGAAGTAACAAGCCGGCACCATCATTATATTTGCCAGCTCGTGGGTGTTGCGACAGCCCTTGCATTAAGACGATTCATAAGAACCATTTTTAGTCCTTTCTTATACAAATTTTATCCACACACTCATCCCACTTGTTATGTGCAAGTAAGTGGTTTTAGTTGATTCAACATAAACAGATTTGAAATGAGAGAATCCTACGTTATTCGAGACTCTAATTCAATATACAAAACAGTAAATTATCATTATAAATCAATATATTGTTGTAGCCAAAACCTAATCCATGAGAGATTGTTGGAAATGTTGGAACTATCCTTGGTACTTTTGCTGGGCTTAGCGACATCAGATCGAAAGAAAATATTGTACGAGTAGGGCAGCGAAATGGACACAAACTCTATGAGTATAATTACAAGGGTTATCCAGAGCGCTATCGCGGGGTGATGGCACAAGACGTTTTGAAGTCAAAGCCTGAAGCTGTTTTCTTGCATAAGGTGACAGGCTTTTTGCATGTTGATTATGGCAATCTTGGCTTTGAGATGGAAAGGGTGCGGTGATGGAACAAGAAAACACGAATTCTCTATCAAAGTTGTTTGATCCAAAATTTTTGCGTCCCTTGATATATCAGGGTATGTATCAATTGCCAAAGCATTTGTTCGAACAGCTTTCTACGCCTCCAAGCACGCCGTTGGAAGGGCGATACAAGCCAAGTTTTTTAGAACGTGCTGCTTTTAGCACAAACCCTTTTGATGCGAGCAATGGGGATAATACTCCACAAAAATTGAGTCCTACAGAGCTTATTCGTGGTTCTCAAGCAGGGACAGAACAAGCTGGGAAAAAACGCCAGCAGAATTGATTATGTCTACAGATGATTTAAAGCGCCAAATGCCTCTATTACCGGATGTTTCAAAGGATACTGTTAAGATACAAGAGGCGCCAGAGCAACAAAAGCATGACTTCTCAGAGCAGGGAGGTGTTGCATCAATGATTCCTCAATCTCCACTTGTTGCGAACATTGATTAGTCTAGTGGGGATGAAGCTGGGCGACAGCAAAAAGATGTGATGGATTATATTGCTCAACTTAATGAGAAATCTATAGCGGAAAACTCTTTGAAAAACGATTCTGGAAATGATGAGGAAAAGCTTTTTGAGGCACCTATAGGAGAAGAAAAACATTTGAATGCACACTTACCAGAAGAGGAACATTTAAAAGCAAGTGGTGATCTTGAACAAAAAACAGATTATATCAAGTCACTTGATAACTTTGTTCAGACAGGAGCAAATCCAAGTAGCTTATGGGAGCGTTTTAGAAAATCAGAATTTTCCGAGCATTTAATGGATTTTTTTGCAGGGCTTGCGTTAGGAAAGACACCACAAGAAAGTTTTTCAAATGCATCTATCCTTATGCGGCAGGGCAACAAGGAACACGCACAACATAAACAAACTTTGCAATTTTTACGCTCTAAAGGGTATAGCGATGAAGATGCGCAAGCACTCACACAATATCCAGATCTTGCCATGAAAATCATAGGCAACACGTTAAGCCCTCAAGAAGGCTATAGAACATTGCTTAAAAGGCTTAATCGGGGTGATTATGAAGCTGTACCAACCGAATTGCAGAAAATGGACCAAAGCCAAGAGGCAAACGTTTACAAGGTCTTGTACTCCGGCGTGTATCAGAGGCAGGGCTATGGACGAAAGGGGCTTGTGCTTCTGCTAATTATCAAACAGTAGAAACGGGGGGGTAAAGCAGAAGCATTGGCACCCATTATTGGTTCTTTCTCAGGTCTTGGCGGTTTTTTAGCGGGCAATGGTCTAGTTCAATGGGCTTTAGCCGCCATTATGGTTTGAGCCGCATATGCTGGCATTTTCTTTGTTGCTAAACGTTTTCAGGAGCACTGCCTATGAATCTTATGGATGAAAAGAAATCTGATGCTAACAGGTGCGGCTTTAGACGCTTTTTTTTATGATTTTAGCAAGAGCCTTTACTCTTGGAAAAAAAGCAGAACAACAAAAGCAAACAGAAAAAGCTTTAAAAGCAGCCACAATACGTCTGGAGGTGGAAAGTGAAGTTAATCAAAAAAGTGCTGCTGATGTGCGTGCTGCTCTCTTTGATTGATTGCGCGACAAATAAATATGCTTCTTCTTGTGTTGGTTGGTTACCTGTTTATTTAAGCCGGCAAGATCTGAACACCATTAGCTCAAACTTAGGAAGAGAGCTCTTAAAGCATAACAAGCAGGGTCAACGCTTGTGTGGGTGGAAACATGGTTAGAAAAAAATCCAAAAAACACACAGAGCTTACAGAAGTAGAAAAGAAATGCTTCAAGAAATGATCATCACCTATCAAAGCGTGAAAATGATGTCTCGCTTGATGAAGTGGATAGCATTTTTTCTTTTTTTGCTTATCCTTGATTTTGCACGCCTCATGGATGCAATAGACAACATCTTCGCACATTTAAAACAATGGTTCTTAAAGAATTAGAAAAACTGTCATACAAGCAAAACTTCGAAAAATCCTTTTTACTATGAATTGGAGATCCAATCATAAGCGTAGTTCAGAATGCAAACCAAGTCGTAAGAGCTCTAGTGTTTTGGTATCTGGCTTTCGATAGATCACAACTAAATCTGGCTTGATATGACAATCACGACAATTGCGCCATTGACATGTTAGTGCATGATCTCTCCAATGCGCCGTTAGCGGTTCATTCTCCGCTAACGCTTTGACCACAAGCAGTAAATTCTCCTCTAGTGCATTAGCATACCTACCTTTGCTTTCATGTTTAAGATCACACCGGAATGAACGCGTATAGACAATTTCCCGCATAGCAAGCTTAGGTTTGCTTTTCAGATTTACGCATTTCGGTTCTATCTTCCCGTATCATGGTCCTTAAGCCGTCTAATGATGTATGTTCGATGCGTCTCATTTCAGCATCCTCGATAGCTCGTAATGTTTCCGGATTTGGTTGGAATAGATCAAGCGGTAATGCTCGATCTCTAGCAATGCGGGTCATAAACATGCGTACTGCATCCGATACAGTTAAACCCGTAGACTTAATAACTGCACTTGCAATTTCTTGAACTTCATCAGGTATGCGGGCTTGAATTTTTCCCATTGCTAAACCTCCTATTCAATTGTAGTACAATGTACTACACGTTAAGTTTATGTCAAGAGTTTCAACAATAGCTTTTCACAAGAGAACTTAGCAAAATTCAAAAAATGATTAGAGAAAGTTGGCAGAATAAGATATGTTTTGTAGAAGAATATTGGAAAATCCTATTCCCTAACCTTTATTTATGAACCTCGCACTTTTAAAAAAACTATATAAAATCAATGTGATATATGAATAAAAAAGAGCATAATATCACTAAAAGAGTGTTATAGAAATGATGTATCATGACGATTCTACCACTCGATAGTGCTTCGATAAGAGAAGCAATAGCGCTTCTTGAAAAAGGGAAGTTAGTAGCGTTACCAACGGAAACTGTTTATGGATTAGCGGGCGATGCAACCAATGGGAGGGCAATTTCTTCTATTTATTCTACAAAGGGTCGTCCGCAAATTAATCCTCTTATTGCGCATGTCAGCGGCATCGAAATGGCACAACGTTATGTTGAAATTGACTTTCTTTCACGCCAATTAATGGAGGAATTTTGGCCAGGGCCTTTGACATTGGTTTTGCCTTTAAAGGAACAGCATAATATCCATCCTTTAACAACCTCTGGTTTGAATACCTTGGCTGTTCGTTTTCCAGACAGTCGTTTTGCGGAAGTGGTACAACATTTTGGCCGTCCACTTGCTGCTCCTAGTGCGAATCAATCGGGGCGTCTTAGCCCTACTTCAGCTGAGGCTGTTTTTGCATCTTTGGGGGAATCTGTTCCTTTAATATTGGACGGAGGACCTGCTAAAATAGGGCTAGAATCAACGATTATTAAAATTTGTGGTGAAAATATTTATCTTTTGCGTCCAGGGGGGCTTACGGCTGATAAAATTGAAGAAGTTGTGGGGAAGTCTTTAAAACGGATAGATCAAAGGGCGGCGATTGAAGCTCCTGGGATGTTAAAATCGCATTATGCCCCCAATGCCACGGTTCGTTTGAATGTAGAAAAGGTGGAAAATGGTGAAGCGCTTTTAGCATTTGGTTCAAAGCGTGTTATGGGGGCTGAAAATGCCGTTTCTATTTTAAACCTTAGCGAAGATGGAAAGTTGGAAGAGGCAGCCTCTCATTTATTTCAATATATGAAGGAATTAGATTCATTTAAAGTGAGATGTATCGCAGTAGAACCTATTCCATCATACGGATTAGGGGAGGCTATCAATGATCGTCTTATACGGGCTGCAGCTCCAAAGGAGAAATGAACATGGAGCAGGAATTAATTGAGGGGTTTAGGAAAATTGTTGGTGCTAAGCATGCTATAACAGATCAAGCGTTGATTGCGCCGTATTTGCTTGAAGAGCGTGGGCTTTTTCATGGAAAAACACCTTTACTTTTACGTCCATCTTCTTGCGCAGAGATCTCATCGATTATGCAGTTAGCGAGCAAAACGCGCACACCGATTGTGCCACAGGGTGGAAATACAGGGCTTGTGGGGGGACAACAACCAGATGAAAGAGGAGGGAGCGTTCTTTTATCCATGGAGCGATTAAATAAGATTAGAGCTATAAATCTTGAGGGAAATTTTGTTGTTGTAGAGGCTGGTGTTATTTTACAGGATTTACAGAAAAAAGTGGATGAATCAGGTCGTTTTTTCCCTCTTTCTTTGGCATCTGAAGGTTCTTGCCAAGTAGGAGGCAATCTTTCGTCGAATGCTGGAGGGACAGCTGTTTTAGCTTATGGCAATATGCGTGATCTTTGTCTTGGTTTAGAAGTTGTTTTACCGGATGGGCGTATTTTAGATGATTTGCGTTTTGTTAAAAAAGACAATAGCGGTTACGATTTAAAAGATCTTTTTATTGGTGCAGAAGGCACATTGGGAGTTATAACCGCAGCCGTTTTGAAGATGTTTCCAAAAATAAAAGGAAAAGCTGTTGCTTTGGTGGGATTATATAGTCCGGCGAAGGCTTTAGAGTTTTTATCTCTGGCTCAAGAATATGGAGGAGGGATGTTGACAGGTTTTGAGCTCATGGGAAATCTCAGTTTGCAAATGGCTTTAGATTATAAGATGTGTGAGAAGCCTCCTCTTCAGCGGAAACATGAATGGTATGTATTAATGAACATTTCATCGTTGCAAGGCAATGATGAGGCATTATCGGTATTGAGTACTATTTTAGAAGAAGCTTTAAAGAATGCGGTGATAGAAGATGCAGTTGTTGCGCAATCTTTAAAACAGCAAGATTTTTTTTGGCAATTACGAGAAAGTATATCATCAGCACAAAAGTTAGCAGGAGGGTCCATTAAGCATGATATTGCAATCCCACTTGCTTCTATTCCTGATTTTATTGCTGAGGCAGCGCTTATTGTAGAAGATATTGCTCCAGGAGCACGGGTGATTTGTTTTGGACACATGGGCGATGGAAATTTACATTATAATATTACACAACCTGTAGGAGCTGATACGACAGTGTTCTTGCAGTTATGGTCAACAATGAATCATCGCATTCATAGTTTAGTGGTGGACTATAGAGGTGCATTTTCTGCTGAGCATGGAATTGGTCAGCTTAAGCGCGAAGAACTTCGTTCTTTTAAATCGCCTGTCGCATTGGATATTATGCAAGGGATTAAAAAAACGCTCGATCCTTTAGGGATAATGAATCCTGGAAAAGTATTATAATTCAAGAATGGTGATCATGTATTTTTGTTTAGATTTTAATAACCAAAAAAGAAACCAGTTGTTTTTTATTCAAACTTTTAATAATCCAATGAGAAAAAGCTGCTAAAGGGTGTATGTTATTTAAGATAAATTGGGATAATGTATATGGCTAATCAATGCTTTAATCAGGCAAAAGCGGTGCTTGAATTTCGGTTAGATCCGTGCCATTTGCCACAAACGACGACATATTTTTCATCCAAAACGGGTAATCAGGTTATTTGTTCGTTAAATGAGCGTGGTGTTTCTTTTAAAACGGATATGCCTTCAAGTTTATCGCATTTAATACCCCCTTATCATTTCCAAGGAATTGCAGCACGTACCGTAAAAACGCGTTCAGGAGAAAGAGCTGTTGCATTAGAATTACTTCATGCCGATGAGGAAGCTTGTATACCACTTTTGGTTTCCAGAGATTTGAATAATGTTCTTCTGGATTGGCGGTTATGGGCGGATACTTATGGCCTTCCCATGCTTATGATCAATGAAGATAATCGCATTCTGGTTGTAAAAGATCGTTCTGATTTACATCGATTTTTTGGTACAACAGCACATTCTAAACAAAAGCGTTTTTTACTTCGTTATAGCAATCCGTTAGGCTTGCGTTTGGTGATTGCGAATCGAATTGCACTCCAGTAATATTAACATGCATTCATTTTTGTACTACCGTCAGCATTTATCTTGTTGTGCTGTAAAACATCGTTGTTTGGAGCGGTAATATAAGGCATGTAAACTTCACACATGAAGTGTTTTAGAAGATATGGCAAATATTCTTAAGTTTGCTTGTAGGTATTTGTGTAAGTGCAGCATAGGAGTGGGAAGCAAGAGGAACCCGCTCAATGAGAATCCAGACCTTTACAGACGGGATTTGGTGTGACTTTTGGTTCTTGAAAACAAAAAGAGGAAGTCAATGATTGTAAATGAGAGTTTTTTGACACCATACATTGGCAGCAGGAATCGATTATGTAAAACGCTTTTTTCGGAGAGGTAAAAACGGTTTTCATAACAATAGAAACTGTTTTTTTTGGCGGTATAATTTTGGGTTTTTGCCACATCATAAAAACACCAGCAGATTGCTGGAAGTGTTTTTGAATTTTTTTATAAATAATTTCTCCATGTTGAATGAGAGCTTTGAATATTGCAGAATATTCTTATTTCATCTCTCTCTCTTATAATCAAAATCATTTAGATAGAAAGGGTGATCGTAATATTGAGAGTTGGAAAATACAAAGATGGTATCGGTTTTTATTCCAGAAAGATGGCAGAATGGATTTATACTATTTGCAGGTAGTGTCGTAAAATGGGAGTGATGAGCATGAGAGGTATTGTTTAAGAATTTGTATGTGAATAATATAACTATCTTTTTTGGGCATTTTATTTTTTGTAAAAGCGGAATTTCATTAAAAACGCGATAGATAAAAGAAATGATAGTATATATGTTTTTCTTCAGGACTTTATAAGAAAGAAAGTGTTTATAAAAATGATGAGAAAATACGTTTAAAGTAACAGTAAAATGATCATTTTATATTACATTTTCAGATTCAAAAAATTTTCCTATTTTATCATGAGTAGATATTCTATTTATAATATTTGATTGTTCAAAGGAAAGCACACTCATTTTTTCAAAATTATGGTCAACGTAAAACAGTGAGAAAATTTGTGTGTCATGCTCTTATATAAAATAATAAAATCGTGAAAAAGAATATTCAAAGGATTTTATTTTCTCGCGCAACGGCTCTCCATCCGATATCACGACGAACAAAACCTTCTGGCCAATCAATACAATCAACAGCTTCATAGGCACGTTTTTGTGCATGCGTAATCGTTTTTCCTGTTGCAGTTATATTGAGAACACGTCCACCATTTGCAATGAGTTCTCCATCACGCAACACTGTACCAGCTTGAAAAACTTTCACATCGGGAAGAGAGTTTACTTGATCAACGTTACGGATAACAGTACCTTTTTGGGGAGAGTCTGGATAACCATTAGCAGCCATAACAACGGTGAGAGCAGCTTTTTCAGACCACCGAAGAGGCTTATTTTCAAGTTTTCCTTGAGCAGCAGCAAGAAAAATTGGCAAAATGTCATCTTTGAGGCGCATCATTAAAACTTGACATTCAGGATCACCGAATCGTACGTTAAATTCAATTAATTCGGGTCCTTTTTGCGTTATCATTAATCCGACGAAGAGAATACCTTTAAAGGGAGCGCCCATTTCTTTCATGCTTTTTAAAGCTGGTTCAACAATTTCTTTGAGAGTACGATTCACTATTTCTTTGGTCATGATGGGCGCTGGTGAATAAGCACCCATACCACCGGTGTTTGCTCCAATATCCCCATCACCTACACGTTTATGATCTTGAGCAGATCCAAAAGGAAGAGCAACTTTACCATCACAAAGGCAGAAGAAGCTTGCTTCTTCACCTTCAAGAAAAGATTCTACAACAATTTTGTTTCCTGCATCTCCAAATGTACTTTTGAAGCAGGCATCAACTGCGTTAAATGCTTCTTCCATAGTTGTTGCAACCACAACACCTTTGCCAGCTGCTAAGCCATCAGCTTTAATAACAATGGGAACATCTTGTTGCTGAATGTAAGCTTTAGCTTTAGAGGCATCATTAAAGCATTGGTAACTTCCTGTAGGAATGTTATTCTTACGACATAAATCTTTTGTAAAAGCTTTTGAACCTTCTAGTTGAGCAGCTTTTTGAGTAGGACCAAATACACAGATGTTAGCGCTATTAAGAGAGTCTGTTATACCCGCAACCAATGGTGCTTCTGGTCCTACAATTACAAGATCAATAGAACGTGCTTTACAAAAATCAATAACAAGGGAATGGTCATCAATGTTTAAATTAATATTTTCACCAAATTCTGTTGTTGCAGGATTTCCAGGAGCACAGTATAACTTTGTTAGCAGTGGTGATGTTGCTATTTTCCATGCTAAAGCGTGTTCTCGTCCACCTGAGCCAATAAGAAGAATATTCATTGCTTGCTCCTCTCATAAAAGATGATTAATCTCATCCCCTTCTCATAAGAATGAAATGTCTCTATCGCAAGACCAAAGGTAAATCATTTGATGAAAAAAAATAAAAATATCGCGCATGTTCAGTCCTATGATAGCCAAGGACGGGTTATGGATGCATCTTCCAAACAATGGGTCTACAATTTCCTTCCCTGTTCTTTATGGTTTTATGCGCAATTGGCGCGTTGGGATCGGCCTATTGGATGGCAATTGTTGATGTGGCCTTGTTTTTGGTCAACAACAATGGCTTTTTTCTCTTATAAAATGCATTACGATACTCTTTTATCAATGTTTCTTCATTGGGTTTGGTATCTTTTTCTTTTTTTTCTGGGATCTATTGCTATGCGAGGGGCAGGATGTACTTGGAATGATCTTATTGACCATAAAATTGATGCTCAGGTAGAAAGGACACGTTCTCGCCCATTGCCGACAGGTCATGTGAGTCGGTTTCAAGCAAGAGTTTTTATACTTGTGCAATGTTTGGTTGGTTTAGTTGTTTTATCACAATTTAATAGGTTTAGTTTTTTTCTAGGTATTTCGTCATTGATAGCTGTTGCATTTTATCCTTTTATGAAACGCGTAACATATTGGCCGCAGTTTTTTTTAGGCGTTGCGTTTAATTGGGGGGCATTAATGGGGTGGGCTGTTGTCTTTGGAAGTTTAAGCTGGGCACCAATCTTGCTTTATGTGGGATCAATTTTGTGGACCATAGGATATGATACAATCTACGCACATCAAGATAAAGAAGATGACGTTACTGTTGGTGTCCGTTCTACGGCTCTTCTCTTTGGTAAAGCAACCAAGCGTGCTTTAGTATTTTTGTATGGTGGTTTTGTGATGTTCATTAGTCTAGCATTTTATTTAGCTGGAGTCCCTGTTCTTAGTTTTTTGGGGATTTTTGTGGCAAGCATCCATATGTTTATTCAAATTAAAGTCATTGATATAGATGACAGTTCACAATGCCTCAGGCTTTTCAAATCTAATTCGCTTATTGGTTTTGTGATTTTTGCTGGTTTAGTATGTGGGGGTATATGGACGATATTTTATCCTGCGGTCTAAAAATAAGTTAGCTAAAATCATAGTTTCTACTGAATACAGTATGTTTTTTTAAATAAGCTTGTTGCTAATCTATTTTTAAGCGATACAGTAGAAAATATTACTAATCAACTGTTACAGTGGAAATGAAATTCTTCTATTTAAATAAAATAAATCATCTTCTTTTAGAATTTTTCAAATAAAAAATATTTGTTTAACTGTTGGGAAGAAAAAATCTTCATAACGATGAAATTTGAAGGATTAGGGATAAAGTTTTTGTCTTTTCCAATCGCTGTGTTCAACACAATCGCGTGTAAAAAGCAGACGATCATGTAAACGAAATGGGCGATCACACCAGAACTCTATAGAAAGGGGTTTAACACGAAACCCAGACCAATAAGGTGGTCGTGGAATATTACCTAGAGCATAACGCGCAGTATATTGAGCAATTGCTTTTTCGAGCACAAAACGATTGTCTAAAGGTTGAGATTGTTTAGATGCCCATGCACCAATTCGACTACCACGTGGTCGTGATTGGAAATAGGCATCGGCTTCCTGTTGACTTACTTTTTCAACAATTCCTCTAATTCTTACCTGACGACGGAGCGATTTCCAATGAAAACCTAAGGATGCTTTCATTGATTTTAAAATTTCTTGTCCTTTACAGCTTTCATAATTGGTATAGAAGACAAAGCCTTGGGGACTGTAGTCTTTGAGGAGAACCATACGAACATTAGGGAGTCCTGTTTCGTCAACTGTTGCTAATGCCATAGCATTCGGATCATTTATTTCACTTATCGTTGCTTCTTCAAGCCACTTTGCGAAAAGTTCAAAAGGTTTTTGCATTTGCATAAAATGATCATCTGTTGGTATTTTTTTGCTCATAGCTTCTCCAAATATCAGTGAGCATGGGTGAGGCATTTTCTCATTTACTTTATCATCAAAAAGTCACAGTACCATTTTTTCTCATTTTCAAAAAGCCAATGCTATCGTGTATTTCTATGGTAGTTTAATTATTTTTACTTTAGCATAGACTACAAGGAGCTATATTAAATAAATATCTCATTTTATCTGGTATTTTAGTTTATTGATAGACATATAAAGAGGAAAGAAGAAATTATTCTCTAGAATAGATTGATGAAGTTATAAGGGATATTGAACAACGGATCAGTTGATATTTTGAAAACGAAAAAATTGAAAAGAGGGCAATATGCGTGATCCCTACACGATTCTGGGTGTGGCACGTACCGCAAAATCGCAAGAGATTAAATCGGCATTTAGAAGATTAGCAAAGAAGTATCATCCAGATCATAATAGAGATGATGCAAAGGCTAAAGAAAAATTTGCTGAAATTAATCAAGCTTATGAAATTATAGGTGATAAAGATAAAAAGGCACAATTTGACCGCGGTGAAATTGATATGGAAGGAAAACCGCTTTATCAAGCCTATGGTACTGGTGAAAATTTTAGCAATAAACAAAATCCCTTTTCAGGAAGAGCAAAGGGATTTGATTTTTCCTCTTCAGGTGGTGCAGGTTTTGATGCGAGTGATATTTTTCGGGATCTGTTTGGAGGAGGAGGTAGCTTTTCGAATTCCACACACTATAACCGTCCCCAACAAGGAGCACATGTTCGTGCTAATCTTGCCATAACACTAGAGCAGATGGTTGGCGCAGAAAAGGTGGAAGCTGTTTTTCCAAATGGAAAAAGGTTAAAAATTAAACTTCCATATTATATTGAAGACGGACAGGTTATTCGTTTAAAAGGTCAGGGAGAAGAGGTAGCTCTTGGGCAAGCAGGAGATGCGTTGATAACCATTCAGATTCAAAAACATCCTCGTTTTCGGGTTGAAGGAAGAGCACTTCATCTTGATTTACCAGTTTCTCTTAAACATGCTGTTTTGGGAGCAAAAGAAGAAGTTGAGACGTTGGAGGGACGTGTGGTTTTAACGATTCCTGCGTGGTCAAGTTCTGATCGCGTTTTACGGTTGAAAGGGAAAGGGCTTCGTTTAAAAAATGGTACAAGAGATGATCTTTATGTGCATGTTCGCATTATGTTGCCGGAAGGTGAAAATGCCGCGCTAGAACAGTTTTTGCAAATGCAACAAGATTAATTTTAAAATTTTTATATATAAAAGCGTAGTTTTTGTTTGATTTTAAACCAATTGCTTGAAGAAAAAGTTGACCTGTGTCATAGGCAGATGAATAATATTAATTTTAAGTAACAATGGGGCAGTGCTGATGGCTAAGGGTAATGGTTTATTGTACGGTAAGCGTGGTTTAATTTTGGGGTTGGCCAATAATCGCTCCATCGCTTGGGGAATCGCTAAAGCGGCAAGTAGCGCAGGGGCAGAGCTTGCTTTTACCTATCAGGGTGAAGCAATGAAAAAGCGTGTTGAGCCTTTGGCTGAAGAATTAAAGGGGTTTGTTTGTGGACATTGTGATGTTTCTGACAGTGTCTCTATTGATACGGTCTTTAAAGAAATAGAGAAGAAATGGGGAAAACTCGATTTTTTAGTTCATGCTATTGGTTTTTCTGATAAAGATGAATTAAGTGGTCGTTATATTGATATCAGCGAATCAAATTTTATGATGACCATGAATATTTCCGTTTATTCCCTAACGGCTCTAACGAAGCGTGCAGAAAA
Organism: Bartonella sp. CL435QHHD; assembly: GCF_042195095.1. Taxonomy (NCBI): domain Bacteria; kingdom Pseudomonadati; phylum Pseudomonadota; class Alphaproteobacteria; order Hyphomicrobiales; family Bartonellaceae; genus Bartonella; species Bartonella sp. CL435QHHD. Next base: position 201,600 of record NZ_JBHINS010000083.1, on the reverse strand, counting down.
ATTGATGCCAGATGGTGGTTCAATCTTGACACTGACCTATTATGGAGCAGAAAAGGTTGTTCCAAATTATAATGTAATGGGGGTTGCTAAAGCGGCTCTTGAAGCGAGCGTGAAATATTTAGCGGTAGATTTAGGTCCTCAAAATATTCGTGTTAATGCTATATCTGCTGGACCCATTAAAACGTTAGCAGCTTCTGGTATTGGTGATTTTCGTTATATTTTAAAATGGAATGAATATAATGCTCCATTACGTCGTACGGTAACAATTGAAGAGGTTGGTGATTCTGCGCTTTATTTTCTTTCAGATTTGTCTCGTTCTGTTACTGGTGAAGTCCATCATGTCGATTCGGGTTATAATATCATAGGTATGAAAGCCGTTGATGCACCAGACATTTCTGTCGTTAAAGAATAAAGTTTGGTTTATAGGATTTTATTGGACAGCAGTAATTTGACCAAATTTAAAGTGGCTAAGAGTATTTGAGCGCAAAGAGCTACCTTGTGTATAGCATACAACATGCGTTGTCGTTGTAATATTTGACAGAGAAACGGATCTTTTTCATGTCGCATAATACATTTGGTCATTTGTTTCGTGTAACAACATGGGGTGAAAGTCATGGTGCTGCTCTTGGTTGTGTCATTGATGGTTGTCCACCTGGAATTATTTTTACTCTTGCAGAAGTTCAAGCTTATCTTGATAAACGCAAACCAGGACAATCAAAATATACAACGCAGCGCCGAGAATCAGATAAAGTAGAGGTCCTTTCAGGAGTTGTTGTTCAAGACGATGGGACGACATTGGTGACAACAGGTACACCAATTTCTCTGTTGATTCGAAACACAGATCAGCGTTCGAAGGATTATAGCTCGATTGCCCATCAGTATCGTCCAGGACATGCGGATTATACTTATGATATTAAATATGGCATTCGTGATTTTCGAGGTGGGGGACGTTCTTCGGCACGGGAGACGGCAGCACGTGTTGCAGCTGGTGCATTTGCTCGTAAAATCGTTCCTGGTTTGATTGTACGAGGAGCAGTGATAGCAATTGGTCCTCATAATATTAATCGTGATCGTTGGGATTGGTCAGAGGTTAATAATAATCCTTTTTTTACAGCTGATGCAGAGATGGTTCACATTTTTAGTGATTATATCAGTGAACTCCGTAAAGAGGGAACATCTGTTGGAGCGGTTGTTGAGATCGTTGCAGAAAATGTTCCGGCAGGTTTAGGAGCCCCTATTTACGCAAAGCTTGATCAAGATATTGCCTCGTTACTTATGTCGATTAATGCGGTAAAAGGTGTGGAAATTGGTGATGGTTTTGCGGCAGCCCGCTTGAGGGGAGAAGAAAATGCCGATGAAATGCGAATGGGAAATGATGGAAAACCGCTTTTTTTATCAAATCATGCGGGAGGTATTTTAGGGGGAATATCGAGTGGACAGCCAATTGTTGCACGTTTTGCTGTAAAGCCTACTTCATCAATTTTAACACCTCGTCGCTCTATTGATGTTGATGGTCATGATATAGACGTTATAACAAAGGGGCGTCATGATCCATGTGTTGGGATCCGTGCCGTTCCTGTTGGTGAAGCGATGGTTGCTTGTGCTATTGCTGACCATTATCTAAGACATCGCGGTCAAGTTGGGTGATTGAGAAGGTGAACAATGGCGTATGATGAAAAAAAAATTGTTTCTGCACTTAAAGCTTTTGAACGCGGTGAAATTGTTGTGGTAACAGATGATGATGACCGTGAAAATGAAGGTGATTTAACTGTTGCTGCAGCGCATTGTACAGAAGAAAAGATGGCGTTTATTCTTCGTCACACAACAGGTATTGTGTGCACACCTATGCCAAAAAAAGAAGCAAAACGGTTTAATCTTTCTCCTATGGTACCAGATAATAATTCTGCACATGGGACACAATTTACGGTTACTGTTGATTTTAAACACGGCATAACAACAGGGATCTCAGCACATGACCGTACATTAGCTGTACGTAATCTTGCGAATTCAAATGCAAGTGCGGATGATTTTGTTCGTCCAGGGCATGTTTTTCCTTTGATTGCGCATGAAGGGGGGGTGCTCATGCGTTCAGGTCACACAGAGGCGGCTGTTGATTTATGTAAATTAGCTAATTTGCCGCCGGTTGGTGTTATCGGTGAGTTAGTTAATGATGATGGAAGCGTTAAACATGGCGATCAGATTATGAAATTTGCGCAAGAACATCGGTTGCATATTATAACGGTTGCAGATTTAATTGCTTACCGCCAACGTAAGGAAATATTGATCAAAAATGTTGGAGAAATGCCTATTGAAACATTTGTAGGTCCCGCTATTATTCAAAGTTATCAACTCCCTTGGGAAGCCGTTCAGCATATTGCAATTGTTTTTGGTGATGTCCGTGAGGGGGAGGATATTCCTGTGTATTTACATCATGAAAACATTATAAATGACGTTTTTTGTCAAACTTCAGATATTATGGTGATGATGCGGCGTATGATGGAAAAAGAAAAACGTGGCGTATTTATTTATTTGCGTGAAGGATCTGTTATACAATCAACTATTGGTATTCAAAACATGGCAAGAGACAGTTCAGAAAACCATGTGCAGGCGATTGAACGCGAAGAAGAATGGCGCAAAATTGGTTTAGGATCACAAATTTTAAAATATTTAGGAATAGGCTCTGTTATTGTTTATGCTTCTAAAGAGCGTCATTATGTAGGTTTGGAAGGTTTTGGAATTCGTATATCCAGAACAGATATTTTTTGAGGTTCATATGAAAAAAGAGATACAAGAGGGAGATATTACGACCTTAAGTTTCGAGCAAGCGCTTAAGCAACTTGAAGTTATTGTCGAAAATTTGGAACGTGGCGATGTGCCTTTGGAACAATCCATTGATATTTATGAACGCGGTGAAGCGCTTAAAAAGCATTGTGAAAAACTCTTAAGAGTTGCTGAAGCTAAAGTTGAAAAAATCCAGTTTTCAGAAGAAGGTTCTCCAGAAGGAGTAGAACCACTTGATGCTAAATAATATTAAATCTTTTTGGATATTTATTGTGGGACTTAAGAGATGCAATAACCTTAGTTTATAAACAGAAAAATTTATTGATTTCTTTTTTATATAATAATTTAAAAATGAGGAAATTATAGTTCATCTCAATAGATAAAGAGCATTTTTCAGTAAAAAAAGATGCAAAACTGTAAATAAGAGTAGAGAAGATGTATTTCGTTGCGTTTTCTTGAGTTAAGATAATAGAAAGGATTTTTTTTGTCTCAGGTCCTAACACCATTGCTTGACCGTGTTTGTTTTCCGCAAGATTTGCGGGCATTGCATGAGTCTGATTTGGTACAGTTGGTTGATGAGTTGCGGACAGCAACAATTGATGCGGTTTCTGTAACAGGTGGTCATCTTGGGGCGGGACTTGGTGTTGTTGAGCTCACTGTTGCATTACATTATATTTTTAATACACCAGAGGATAGGATTATTTGGGATGTTGGTCATCAAACCTATCCACACAAGATTTTAACGGGGCGTAGAGAAAAAATTCGCACATTACGTCAAGAGGGCGGATTATCTGGTTTTACAAAACGTTCAGAAAGTGTGTATGATCCATTTGGAGCGGGGCATTCATCTACTTCTATTTCAGCGGGGCTTGGCATGGCGGTGGCAAGTGCTTTGAAAGCAGAGACAAGACGCAATATCATAACTGTCATTGGTGATGGTGCAATGTCTGCGGGTATGGCATATGAAGCAATGAACAACGCTGGTGTTTTGAATGCGCGCTTGATTGTTGTTCTTAATGATAACGATATGTCTATAGCACCACCTACAGGTGCTATGAGTGCACATCTTGCACGATTAGTGTCTCGTCCTTCTTATCGTCATTTGCGTGAACGCGTAAAGATGTTGAGCGAAAAATTGCCAAAGTTTTTTTTGGATAAGGCCCGTCGTTCAGAGGAATTTGCGCGTGGACTTTTGGTTGGGGGAACTTTATTTGATGAGCTTGGCTTTTATTATGTTGGACCCATAGATGGGCACAATTTGGGGCATTTATTGCCTGTTTTTAAAAATGTTCGTGAATATCCTAACGGTCCTGTTTTGGTGCATGTTGTAACCCATAAGGGAAAGGGATATCCACCTGCAGAGGCCTCGTCTGATAAATATCATGGTGTTAATCGTTTTGATGTCACGACAGGAAAACAGGTAAAAGCATCAAGTAATATTCTACCCTATACCAAGGTATTTTCTAAAGCTTTAATAGAAGAAGCTCGCCATGATGATAAGATTGTTGGCATAACAGCAGCGATGCCAACAGGGACAGGCCTTGATTCTTTTGCGAAAAAATTTCCTGAAAAAATGTTTGATGTTGGTATCGCTGAGCAACATGCCGTAACTTTTGCGGCAGGACTTGCTTGTGAAGGGTATAAGCCTTTTGTTGCAATTTATTCTACTTTTTTACAGCGTGCTTATGATCAAATTATTCATGATGTATCAATTCAAAAATTACCGGTACGTTTTGCTATTGACCGAGCAGGTTTTGTGGGGGCAGATGGCGCAACACATGCTGGAAGTTTTGATATTGTTTTTTTGTCCACTCTTCCTGAGTTTGTTGTTATGGCACCTTCTGATGAGCTTGAATTGATGCATATGGTGCGTACAGCTGCAGCTTATGATCAGGGACCCATTTCTTTTCGTTATCCGCGTGGTGAGGGGATTGGTATAGATTTACCGCAACGTGGTGAGTTATTAGAAATTGGAAAAGGGCGCGTTCTGCGTGAAGGGAATAAGATCGCTTTGGTTTGTTTTGGAACGCGGATGTCAGAAGTGTTGCAAGCTGCTGATGCGTTGGAGGTTGAAGGGTTATCTACAACGGTTGCAGATGCACGGTTTGCAAAACCTTTAGATAAGGATTTGATGCGTCGTTTGGCACGTGAGCATGAGGTATTGGTGACAATTGAAGAAGGGGCAATCGGTGGATTTGGAGCGCACATATTACAATTTTTAGCGCAAGAAGGGCTCTTAGAGCATGGTTTGAAAGTTCGTACACTACAACTTCCAGATGAATATTTGAATCACGGCTCACCAAAAAAAGTTCTTTCACGTATCGGGCTTGATGCTATGGGCATTGTCAACACGGTTTTTACAGCTTTGGACCGCGAGATTCGAACAGGATAGAAAATTCGAGTATGAGATGGCTGCCAGAAAAAGACTCGATATTCTTTTAGTTGAAAAAAACTTTTTTAAGACACGTTCACGCGCACGTGATGCTGTTATGCGCCAAACTGTTAAAGTTAACGGAGAAATCGTTTTTAAAGCTGGGCAAATCGTTTTTGATGATGCAGAGATTACCGTTTGTGATCCAGCGCAGAATTATGTTTCTCGGGCAGCGTTAAAATTGATTGCTGCACTTGATGCATTTCCAATTATAACAGATAAAGTGACAGCCATTGATGTTGGTGCATCAACAGGTGGTTTTACGCAAGTTCTCTTAGAGCGTGGAGCAGATCATGTTATTGCCGTTGATGTTGGGCATCATCAATTTGATAAACGTTTATTGGGCAACAGTGCTATAACGTTATTAGAAGGCTTGAATGTCAGAGATTTTAAACAGGAACATTTAGGTGGGCGAGAAATTGATCTTATCGTTTCAGATGTTAGCTTTATTTCGCTCAAACTTGCATTGCCTCCCGTGTTGTCTTTAGCCAAGAAGGGTGCCCAAGCTGTTTTACTGGTAAAGCCTCAGTTTGAGGTTGGTCGTAAACATTTTAGTAAGGGAGGAATATTAAGTCCATCAAGTGCTAAAGAAACTGCTGAGGCACTTTTTGTTTGGTTAAATACACAAACAGGGTGGAGTGCAAAAGGTTTAATTTCTTCCCCTATTACAGGTGGTGATGGCAACGTGGAATATTTACTATTCGGAGAAAAACAAGAGTGAATGACAATGTCATAATCGATCATATCGGAGCAAATGGTTATGGTATTGCTAAGACGTCTCACGGCTTCGTTTCTGTTCCTTTTACTTTACCAGGAGAGTGTGCTGAAATTACTGTTCATGGAAAATATGCAACATATATAGCATTAAAAGAAAAATCATCAGAACGCATTGATACTCTTTGTCAGCATTTTGGAGAATGTGGAGGGTGTACTCTTCAGCATTGGCATATGGATGCTTATCGCGTATGGAAACAACAATTGGTTGTTGAGGCGCTTAAAAAGTATGGACTTAATAATGTTGTTGCGCCTTTAATAGAATGTAAACCTTATAGCCGACGGCGGATTACTCTAACAGCATCCATGACCCCACAGGGGCAAAAAGTTGGTTTTAACCGTTATCTCTCTCATGAGATTGTAGCTCTTGAGGAATGCCCAGTAAGCCGTCCAGAGCTTATTTCTCAGTTGCATAATATCAAAGAGCTCTGTGCTTTTCTAAAGAACTCTGCCAAACGGTTTCATGTTACGATAACATGTGTTGAAAATGGTTTAGATGTTGCTTTAAGCGGTTGCATTATACACCATGAATCACTTCGTCAGAAAATGATCAGTGCTGCTCTTTCATATGGGATTATACGTTTATCTGTTGACGGTGAAGTTTTGGTTGAACGAGAAAAACCAGAGATTTACTTTGGAGATGTCCGTGTTGAATTTCCTTCTGGTGGTTTTCTGCAAGCAACTTGTGAAGCGGAAAATATAATGGGCAATATTATTTTGACTCATTTAAAAAAAGCAAAGAATGCTGTTGATTTGTTTTCAGGGGTAGGAACATTTACCTTGCGTATGGCAAAAAAGATGAGTGTTCATGCAGTAGAAAATAATGAAGATGCATTAAGAAATCTAAATACAGCAGCACGTTTTGCGACTGGTTTAAAAACGGTCACTTGTGAAAAACGTGATCTTTTCCGACATCCCCTTTCTGTAAAGGAACTTGAATGTTTTGAGAGTGTTGTTTTTGATCCTCCCCGTGCTGGTGCAGAGCAACAAGTACGTGAATTAGCGAAGACAACAGTATCACGTGTTGTGGCAATTTCTTGTAATCCTACTACATTTGCTCGTGATTTATCTCTTCTTGTTGCAGGGGGGTATACAGTAGAAAAAATCATACCGATCGATCAATTTTTATGGTCACCACATGTCGAAATTGTTGCTGTTTTGAGCAAAAAGAAAAAAAAGAAAGGTTGGAAACTTTAGCCTAATTTTTTTTAAAAGTTTACCTGAGTATTATTATAAAATCTCTCCAAAATTTATCTATAATAATAACCTTTTTCTCGTTGATCTAAGAGCACTGAATGTAGAAAGTGCTTTTTTATTATGAAATATAAAAGACAAGTTACCCCACACAAAAAAACCACAAAAAAGACGAATGGATTACGAAGAATATGTATCTGAATAAGCCTGTTCCATCGTTATATTTGCCATCTCCCAATGTTTCTAAAATTCTTGGTACTTGAGACGGTCCATAAGAAGAATCTTTAGTTCTTTCTTGTACAGTTTTTATCCATATAACTCTCCCTGCCTGTAATGTATAAACGAATGATTTTGATTGGTTCAACAGACACAGATTTAAAATGAGAGAATCTTACGGTATTCAAGGTTCTAATACAATATGAATAACGCTAGATTATCTTTATAAATCAATGCATTGTACCCACTCACAAAATGGTCGTAATAGACGAGAAGGAGGCAATACGGGGAAGGAATGAGCAAGCTTATTCCTCTATAAGCGCAGTTCCACCGATTGTCATATTATTGATTCGAAGGTGAGGTTGGCCAACACCAACAGGGACATTTTGGCCAGCTTTTCCACACATACCAATACCATTATCTAGTTTACTATCATTACCAATCATTGTGATACGTTTCATAGCATCCGGTCCATTTCCAATAAGAGTTGCCCCTTTGATTGGTGCACAAATTTTACCATTTTCTACTCGGTATGCTTCAGTACATTCAAAGACGAATTTTCCAGAAGTAATATCAACTTGTCCTCCACCAAATGAAACAGCATAGATACCACTTTTAAGTGAAGAAAGGATTTCTTCAGGTGTTTTATCTCCTCCTAGCATGATTGTATTGGTCATTCGTGGCATTGGTGCATAAGCATAAGATTCACGCCGTCCATTTCCAGTTGATTTACCTCCCATAAGCCGTGCATTAAGCCTGTCTTGCATAAAACCAACGAGCTTTCCATCTTCAATGAGAACGTTATATCCTGAAGGGGTCCCCTCATCATCAACAGTGAGAGAGCCACGGCATTGTGGAATTGTTCCGTCATCAACAACTGTAACACCTTTTGCTGCAACTTGTTGTCCTAAAAGTCCAGCAAAAGCGGATGTTTTTTTACGGTTAAAGTCACCTTCTAAACCATGACCTACGGCTTCATGGAGCATAACACCAGGCCATCCGTTGGCTAAGACAACATCAAAAGATCCAGCAGGTGCTGCTTCTGCTTCTAAATTTGTTAAAGCCATACGTAAGGCTTCATCTGCAGCTTTCTTCCAATTGTCTTCATGAATAAATTGGTTAAATGCTTGTCTCCCTCCACACCCATAAAAACCATTTTCACGTCGATTGCCTTCAGCTACGACCACAGATATAGAAAGTCGCACAAGGGGACGAATATCACGAACCAAATAACCATCTGCACGTAAAATTTCAACATGTTGTAGCGAGCCGGAAAGAGAAACAGTCACTTGATGCAATTTATCATTTTTAGCACGTAAATAGGCATCAATTTTTTGCAAAAGAGCACTTTTTTCTTCAAATGATGGAGCATCAAGGGGATTATGCGGTTGATAAAGTCTTTTGTTTGTTTGTTGAGGTGCTATACTATAAGGCCCTGCATGATTATTATAGGTAACAGCTTTAGCAGCTTCACTGGCACGTTTGAGTGCAGCAGCTGATAACTCACTAGAGTGAGCATATCCAGTAGCCTCTCCAGCAACAACGCGTAGTCCAAATCCCATATCTTGATGAAATGAGCCGTTTTTAAGCTGCCCATTATCAAATAAAAGAGCTTCGCTTTCTGTGTACTCAAGGTAAAGCTCACCATCATCAGCATGATGAAGTGTTTCCTGTACAAGTGATTGCACTTTAGAGGAAGCAATATCAAAATGATCAATCAGCGATTTCATAAGAATTATCCTATTTTTATGGGGGCTTAGAAGATTTTTATCAATCTAATTTTAAGAATCTTTCAAAATATACGATGAAATTTCAATCGTTTAAAGTGTATTGATTTCACTCATGTTGGTAAGGTTGCATAGGCGTCGCCAAGACCATGAAGGTCAACAAAACCTCCAATCCCTTGTTCCGGAGTTGTAAAGATAAAATAGGTTGCCATTTTTCCTTTTAAAAAGAGCTGCAATATGTCTTCTTTAAGAAAGGCTTCAGCAACACAATTATCACCAAGACAACGACGATATTCCATTCTGCCCATATTTTTATCGTCAATTTTAATTCCAACGCCAGGACGTAATTCAACGCGAATCGGAACAAAAACACGCATCAAGGCACCTTGCTTTTGAGGAAGTTTATAAAATGTAACGCGCAAGGTAATATCTTGACGCCCTTGTGTGTGAACGTTTTGTACAACTTCACACTGCATGTTAGGTGTACCTGGTGGTAGAGAACAAACTTTTGTCCATGCACCATAGGTTTGTGGAGCAGGGACACTTTGCGCATAGGGTGTTTGTGCAAATGCATGACTGATAAAACTACTATAAAGTGTGTAAAAAACAGTGCCAATAAAAAAAGTTTTTTTGAGTAATTTATAAAGTATCACAGAAAATCCTATCCGACTTAACACTCACAACCATGCATAGATTTACATAAAAAATGAATTCCCTATAAAAAACTATAACACAAAATCAGTATTTACCCAAATATATTAATTCATAGGATATATTTTTATGATACACTTGTAATATGGGAAAGAACGTTGATTGAAAAAATGTGTTTTTATTGCCAGTATTTTCATCTACTTTTAGGGTATACGTGCGAAAGAGATATTTCATATTTTCTCAAAAATACGATTGGTCTTAATTGGTCATTTCCATACGCTAGATAATATTTGTCAGATAATATTGGGTTTGTGAATGACAGAAATGGAAAAGGGCTTTGAGTGGAATGTCAGTTTCAGAAAAGTTATCGGTTGTGAATGGTAAACCAACGCCACCAAAATCCACTATTAGTGATTATATCACATTATTAAAGCCACGTGTTATGTCTCTTGTGATCTTTACGGCTTTAGTTGGTTTGATGGTGTCTCCTGTTCCTATCAATCCGTGGTATGGTTTTTTAGCAATTTTATGTATTGCTGCTGGTGGCGGTGGTGCGGGAGCACTGAACATGTGGTATGATGCTGACATTGATGCTGTGATGGAACGGACTAAAAAGCGTCCCATTCCCATGGGTAAAATCAGCTCTCAAAAGGCATTTATTTTTGGCATGGTTCTTTCTATGCTCTCGGTATTGGTTATGGGGAGCTTCATTAATTGGTTTGCGGCATTTTTTCTTGCTTTTACGATTTTCTTTTATGTCGTTATCTATACAATTTGGTTAAAGCGTATCACACCACAAAATATTGTTATTGGTGGTGCTTCTGGGGCTTTTCCACCAATGATTGGATGGGCCGCGGCAACAGGGACAGTGAGTATTGATAGCTTTTTATTATTTTTGATCATTTTTATGTGGACCCCCCCCCATTTTTGGTCTCTTTCTTTATTTTCATCTCTTGATTATGAGGCTGCAGGCATCCCTATGATGCCTAATGTACGAGGTGAACATTCAACAAAAAAACAGATTTTATTTTATACTATTTTGATGGCATTATGTGCTGCTGCTCCTTGCTTTATTGGTCTTGGCGGAATTTTTTATGCTATTTTTTCAACAATTTTAAGCATTATCTTTATTTATTTTGCTTATCGTTTATGGAAAGCTGATACACATAATGAAACTATTTTGATGGCCAAAAAAACGTTTTTCTTTTCGTTACTCTATTTGGCAGCTATCTTTGGAGTTCTTTTGATTGAATCTCTTGTTTGGTATTTTATCGCTCTTTAGGCAAATAAAATGAAAAAGCAAATTTAAAAAGAGCTTTTCTTCAAGAAAATTCTGTAAGAAAACACGATAGAGTCTGTTCTTATGCAAAAGATGATATTGCGCGTTTTTTTACATTGCTTATTCATGTATAATAATAGGTTGTTTGAATATATAGCTAAAACTATAGAGATTAAGGATGATTTATGTCTGGACTTCCCCCTTTAACGATACGTCTTTGTGGTCCACGTGGATTTTGTGCAGGGGTTGATCGTGCTATCCAGATTGTTCTGCTTGCATTAAAAAAATATAGTGCTCCAGTATATGTTCGTCATGAAATTGTACACAACCGCTACGTGGTTGAGGGATTACAGCAACGGGGAGCTGTTTTTGTCGAAGAACTTGATGAGATTCCAGAAGAACATCGCAATCAACCGGTTGTTTTTTCTGCTCATGGTGTACCAAAATCTGTTTCAGAAGAAGCGCGATGCTATAATTTGTTTTATCTCGATGCAACATGTCCGTTGGTCTCGAAAGTGCATAAACAAGCGATACGACATCAACGTCATGGTCGTCATGTTATATTGATTGGTCATGCTGGTCATCCTGAGGTGATAGGGACAATGGGACAGCTTGAAGAAGGGGCTGTGACGCTTATTGAAACGATAGAAGATGCTTTGCATTATCAACCCAATGATCCAGATAAATTAGGATTTGTGACACAAACAACGCTTTCTGTTGAAGATACAGCAGGAATTATCGATATATTACAACAACGTTTTCCTACATTAGCAGCCCCAGCGGCTGAGTCAATTTGCTATGCTACAACGAATCGACAAGATGCGGTTAAAGCAGCGGCAAAGGGGAGCGATTTGTTTTTGATTGTTGGAGCACCAAATTCTTCTAATTCACGACGTTTAGTAGAGGTTGCCGAAAAGTCTGGTGCGCGGCAAGCTATTTTAGTTCAGCGCGCTGATGAAATTAATTTTGAAAACCTAAAATCTCTTTCTATTGTCAGTCTTTCAGCAGGGGCTTCGGCTCCTGAAATTATTATTGATGAAATTATTTCAGCATTTCGTGAGCGTTATGATGTCACAATAGAATTAGCTGAAACAGCGGTAGAAACGGAAAAATTTTTAGTGAGTCGCGAATTACGTGACGTCATTTTAACGTCTCAAGATATGGCTTTCGTCAATGGTCAAGCAAATAATGCAAAAAATAAAAATCAGAATACAAACATGTCTACAACGAAAGCAGAATAATGGCCGTTTATACAGATATTCACCCAAATGATTTAAAAGTGTTTTTAACACGTTATGCAATAGGATCACTTTTGTCTTATCAAGGTATAGAGGAGGGGATTGAAAATTCTAATTTTATGTTAGAGACAACACAAGGGCGATTTATTTTAACACTTTATGAAAAGCGTATTTCAAAAGATGATTTACCTTTTTTTTGTCGCTTGATGCAGCATTTAGGACAGCGTGGAATTCCTTGTCCTCAACCTGTTATTCAAAATGATGGAATGATGATCTGTGAATTAGCAGGACGTCCTGCCGCTATTATTACTTTTCTGGAAGGAGAGTGGATCCGCCAGCCCAATATAGATCATTGTGGCGAAGTGGGGATGGGGCTCGCACAATTGCATTTAGCAGGACAGGATTTTACACTTAGTCGTAAAAATACCCTTTCTGTTATGGATTGGAAGGTCTTGTGGCAACGTTGTCAAACCAAAGAAGATGCATTGTTAAAAGAATTTGGACAAAAAATTGAGTTGGAATTGGCTTTTTTACAGAAAAATTGGCCGTTCAATTTACCAATAGGCATTATTCATGCAGATCTATTTAATGATAACGTCTTTTTTGTGAATCATCGTCTTTCTGGGATGATAGATTTCTATTTTGCTTGTAATGACTTTTTTGCTTATGATTTAGCGATCTGTTTAAATGCTTGGTGCTTTGAGCCTGATCATTCCTATAATCTTACCAAAGCACGTAAGTTATTGGAAAGTTATCAAAAAATAAGACCATTGATCCCTTTAGAATTGGACAAGATGGTTTTATTAGCTCGTGGTGCGTCTCTACGTTTCTTACTCACACGTCTATATGATTGGTTTAATACACCGCCTAATAGCTTTGTTATTAAGAAAGATCCATGGGAGTATTGGCACAAGCTTTGTTTTTTTAGTAATGTAAATTCGCTAAGTGAATTAGGTTTTTAAATTTTATGGCAACTCAACAAAAAGTCGTTGAAATTTATACAGATGGTGCTTGCTCAGGGAACCCTGGAATTGGAGGATGGGGGGCAATTTTACGCTGGAATGGTCATGAACGGGAGCTTTATGGCGGTAAGGTTCATACGACAAACAATCAAATGGAACTCATGGCGGCTATTTGTGCATTAAAGGCGCTTAAAGAGCCCTGTTTGGTCGATCTTTATACAGACTCAGTTTATGTGCGTAACGGTATATCTAAGTGGATTGAAGATTGGAAAAAGAATAATTGGCGCACCGCATCAAAAAGTCCTGTTAAAAATATGGAGCTATGGCAAGCTCTTGAGGATGCTAGTTCTTGTCATACAGTCAGATGGCACTGGGTAAAAGGGCATGCGGGACATCCAGAAAATGAACGCGCAGATGCCCTTGCTCGCAAAGCAATTACTCAATATCGTGAAAATGGACGTTTTCCAGCATAATTGCTGTTTGGGAGCTTTTTCTTTTATCACGGAGTCGTAAGCGGGGTTGGCTGCGTATGGAATATGAATGTTCCACTTAAGGCGTGATCTTTAAAAGAAACTGTATAAAAAATTTTTTGGTTTATTTCTTCTGGTGCGAAATAGAGTGGAGCACTGAAGAGTGTATATTCTGCGTTATCACTGACTTTTCTTGCTGCTCCAATTTGCATTTCTCCTCCATCTAAAAAGAGAGAGGAAGGTGTAGTTTTGTTGTTATTTTGTATTTTTATAAGAAGGGTACTGTTATTTTTTTCGGCACTTATTTTTAGTGCATTCTGCATCATGCGGGGCAAAGAATCTTGCGCCTTTTTTAAGAAGGAAGCAGGAAGATGTTTATTTTTAAGAGCAGATGGCGAAAAATCAAAGTTAATAGTAAATGGAAGACAGATTTTATTACATAATCCAAGAGTGAAAGCACCACTTAAATTTTTGCTTGAACCAGAAAGATTGAAGGGCAATATTACTTTATCTTTATAACCTAATGACCAATCATTTTCTGTTTCAAAAAGCTGTGGAGTAGGATAGAAGATTTCATAAGAAATCTGTTGGTTGAAATTAAAAAATGGTGCCATGCCAGAATTACCTGGATTACGCCAGTAAGTTTTCCATCCTGGTTTAAGTTCAATTTCAATAATGCCTTCTCTTATTCCAGAAAGAGAAGGTTCAGTGATCGCTAATCGGATACGACCACCATCTGATTCATACCAAGATGTTGCGAAAAGCTGGAGTTTTTGTTCTGTTTGAGCATTTACAGGAATGTTAAGTAATTCTAAAACTATGAATGTTAAGCTTAAAGTAACTAAAAGCTTTTTATAAAAGAAAGTTGCGATATTTTGTAAATTTGTAAATATACGACTTTTTTTCATTGGAGTTTTATTTTCCTAGTGTGCTAAATGAACAAACTTTTATCATGTAAATTATGGAGAATAACAGATTAATGAAGCGGTGTAATGGCTTTTTAGGTGGACAATTACTCATAGCAATGCCTGGGATGAATGACAAACGCTTTATTCGTTCTGTTATTTATATTTGTGCGCATTCTAATGCCGGTGCGATGGGCATCATTCTTAATCAATTGCATCATATTGATTTTCCAGAGCTTTTGCTTCATTTGGGAGTCATAGACAGTGGCCAAAAAAAAAGTCTTTCTGAACCAATAAAACAGTTTCCAGTTCGCTATGGTGGTCCTGTTGATCCTTTGCGTGGTTTTGTCCTTCATTCAGATGATTATGCTTGTGAAGAAACTGTTTTTATTGCAGATAAGATCTGTTTTACTGCGACAATTGATATATTAAAAGCGATCAGTTGCGAACAAGGTCCGCAACATGCACTGGTCGCATTAGGCTATGCTGGATGGAAAGCGGGGCAACTTGAGGCAGAAATTTCTACAAATGGTTGGCTAATCAGTTCTACATCACCTAGTTTTCTTTTTGAAAGCGATTTAAGCTGCAAATATGATAAAAGTTTAACACGCATGGGTATCGATCCAACTTATCTTGCTTCTGAAATGGGACACGCGTAGAGTTTTTTCTAAGCTTTTTAACTTTACACGTTATTTTATCCATTATGTTTTTATTTTATAAGGGAAATGGCTCTGAACGAGTGTAATTAATTCTTCTATGGCAATCGGTTTCGTCACAAGTGTACTTTGAACATATTTACAGCCTTCTTGACGAAGAAAGATTGCTTCTTTTTCATTTTCAACACCTTCTGCGATAATTTGCAAATTAAGATCTGTTGCCATATTAATGATAGACTTTAGAACAATTTTCTTCTTAAGAGAGTCGATTGAGATAAGTGAACGATCAAGTTTAACCATATCAAATGGATAACGTACGAGATAGGTCAGAGACGAATAACCTGTTCCAAAATTATCGAGTGCGAGATTCATTCCCAGTGTTTTAATTTGTTCAAGAAAGTGCGCTGATTGTTCAGGATTATTTCTTAAGACAAATTCAGATATTTCAATCATCAGACGCCCTTTGTGGAGCGGATGGCGAAGCAAAGCGGCACGCAATTGACTGATAAAACGAGGATGAATCATTTCTGCGCTTGGTAAATTAATTGAAATAAAGAAAGATTGTTGGGAAAACTTTTCTTGTACATTTATAAGATCAATAATGGCATTATCGATGATAAATTGTGACAAATCCATAACAATTTGTTCATTTTCTACGATTTTTATGAAATCAGAGACATTTAAATTTCCATAAGTGGGATGATGCCATTCTACAATTGTTTCAAAACCAATAATATGTCCATCTGATAAATTAAGAATAGGATGGTAGAGGATTTTCATCTCATTACGTTTTATGGCATAATGAACATCTTTCTCCAGAGTATTATGTTCGAGACCCAAAGTGCGAAAATTAGGACGAAAAGGTTCAATATGGTTTCCACCCATTTGTTTTGCGCGAATCATCGCTAATTCACTATCATTAAAAATATCTTTAGCCGTCGATCGGCTTTCACTCCATGTAACCAATCCGATAGAGGTTGAAAGGATTATTTTGTTTTCTGAAAGTGAAATAGGTGCTGAAATTGTTTTGTGCAAATGATCTGCAAATGCTGCAATTTTTTGTGGTTCGGTTTCACTAAGTAAAATAATTGCAAAGCGGTCTGCTGAAAGACGCGATAAGGTGTCTTGAAAGTTAATGAGACGATTTAAACGACGTGCGATTATAAGCAGTACAGTATCCCCAACTGCTATGCCTAATTTGCGATTAATTTGGCGAAAATTGTCAAAATCAATCATAAAGACAGTCGGTCTAATTTTGATATTTGCTTTCGCTAAAGAGGTATAATTTTGTAGTCTATCAAAGAAAATTTGTTGGTTAGGAAGTCCGGTTAAGCTGTCGTGGATTGCATCATGCAATAAGCGTTCTTCGGATTTTTTATGGTTAGTAATATTGACAATGGTTCCAATGACACGTGTGATTTTTCCATCTTTTTGCATAGCCGGACGTGCACGAAGAGAAAACCAATGATAATAACCACCACCGGAAGAAAGACGAAAAATTTGATCAATGCGCCCTTTTTTATTTTTAAGAATGATATCCAATACAGCTTGAAAGCGTTCACGATCATCATGGTGCAAGGCTGAAATCCAGTTGCGCATAGGTCCATTGAGGTTATGAATTTCAGTACCAAAAAGGGTTGCCATGTTTGGATGTACAACAATACGGTCACGCTCGATATTCCAATCCCAAATAATATTTCCAGCTCCCTTTGCTGCGAGTACTTGTTGTTCCAGGTCGGAAAATATTCCTTCATGGAAAGCGTCATTAGAAAAAGTTTGTTGCAGGACAGTAAAGCTTATGAGAAGAACAATGAGCACTAATCCCCCCGCTAATGCTGGCTGGATAATATCATTGTTTAAATGTCCAGCTATGCAAGCATAGGCTCCAACACACCAAAAGCTAATGAGCAACCATGTTGGAATAAGCATAATAGCGCGGTCATAGCTTCTGATTGAGAAATAGATGATTAATATTATACCAAGCACAGCGGTAAGGCCAAAAGACAAACGCGCAATTCCAGCTGCTCTGATGGGATCATAAATAGCAAAGGCTCCTAGACTGCAAAAGGCAATGGTCCAAGCGATAGCACCGTAACTAAAATGATAATGCCAGCGGTTAAGGCTGAGATAGGTAAAAAGAAAAATGAAGAGTGTAGCAGTAAGAGCTACTTCTGTACCAGCACGCCAGATTGGTTGTGTTGTGAGTGTAACTGCAAAGAATTTATTTAAAAAGTTGAAGTCAATACCAATATAAAAAAGCACTGCCCAAGCAACAGCAGCTGTTGCAGGAAACAGCCCTGTTCCACGGACGACGAAGAGAACAGTTAACAAAAGCGCTAAGAGACCTGATATCCCAAGAAGAATACCATGATAAAGCGTATAAGAATTAATTGCATCTTTATAAGCTTCAGGTTGCCATAAATAGATTTGCGGTAGATTTGCAGAGTTAAGTTCGGCCACAAATGTAACAACAGCACCAGGGTTAAGAGTAATACGAAAGATATCAGAGTTTGCACTAAGTTGACGATCGAGGGAAAAACCTTCGCTTGGCGTTATGGATTGAATCCTTGCTGATCCAAGGTCTGGCCAAAAAAATCCAGAACGTGCCATGCGGTAATGGGGGGCAACAATGAGACGATCAACTTGTTCATCTGTTGGATTTGCAAGAGAAAAAACTGCCCAATTTCCGGAAAATTTTTCATTTTTTGCCTGCACTTCAATACGCCATACAATACCATCTGGTCCTGGCGCTGTACTTGTTTGAAAAATAGAGTTGTTTGTATGGTGAATTTCAATTGCTTTTGAGAGATCAAGAGCAGCATCTTGAGCAGAAATTTTAACTGGCTCAATTGCTTGTGCTGATGTAAGATGGACAAAAGAACTAACGACTACAATGAAAATGATGTCAATTATTTTACGCAAACTCTTCACAATGTCCCACTCTCAATATTTTAGGATGTTTAATTTTCATTTCGATTTTTGAGAAAAAACGTCCACCTTTTATAATTTATTTACATAATAAATTGTTATCACTTTTTCTTAAGTTGTGTGATTTTATATACAAATAAACCACATACCCATTTGCTCCAATAGAACTTGAAGCGAATGAAGTTTTATATTTTAAAAGGGCAAAGTTAAACCATAAATTTCCAGATTTCACGGATATACCTTCACTCATTAGAATCTTTATCACATGAAGTATGAATTGGGTAGTTTTGTACGCCTCTTTGCCCAATATTTCCAAAACTTATTTAATGAGAAGAGCTTTTGTGGTAAATTTTATGATAAAATATGTGATGTTATTGTGATGCTGCTTTGAAAAGAAGTTTTTACTTTAGCTTGTATGAAAGAGTTGACGTTAAATCATCAAAATTTATGAGGGGTCCTACAGGTCCGACAGCAGTTAGTGTTGGTGTGGAGTTTGTAAAAAGACGATGTGCTAAATCAGTTAATCTTTTAGGAGTAATGAGATTGAGGCGTTCAATTGTTTCCGATATTGGAATTGGTCGACCATAAAGGAGTATTTGGCGAGCAATGAGATGTGCTTGACTAGAAGGATTTTCCTGTGACATTGTCAGGTTCGCACGATATTGCGTTTGTGCTCGTTGTAGTTCATTAGCGTGAATATTTTTGCTGACCTTGGAAAGTTCATCAAGAATCACAGGAATAAGTTCTTTGAGCCCTTCTTGTCCGGTAGCAGCGTGAACACCAAAAAGTCCAGTATCTGAAAATCCCCAATGAAAAGCATAAATAGAATAGCATAATCCACGTTTCTCTCTTACCTCTTGAAAAAGACGTGAAGACATACCACCACCAAGAATGATTGAAAGAATTTGGGCCGCATAAAAATCACGCGCGTGATAAGCGCGTCCTTCAAACCCTAGAACAACTTGTGTATCCATTAAATCGCGATATTCACGAAAGTCGCCACCGACATAATTTGCAAGATTAGTAAGAGGTGCGGTTGAATGGGAGCGAAAAGTACCAAGACGACTTTCAACTTCTCGCACGAAACTTTCGTGCTTTACAGCTCCTGCTGCAACGACAATCATACGATCTGCACTATATTGTTTATTGATGAAATCATGGAGATCAGTAGATGTAAATGATTGAATAGTTTTAGCTGTTCCTAAAATAGAGCGCCCAAGGGATTGATGACGAAAGGCTGTTTCTGTAAAATGATCAAAAACAATATCATCAGGAGTGTCATGGGCAGCACCAATTTCCTGAAAGATTACTTGTTTTTCTCGTTCTAGTTCATTGTCGTCAAATTTTGAATGCATTAAAATATCGGCTAAAATATCTATAGCAAGAGGGATATCGCTTTTAAGTACACGTGCAAAGTAAGCTGTTGTTTCAATACTGGTTGTAGCATTTATTTCACCGCCAACATCTTCAATATCGGTTGCAATTTGAAAAGCAGTGCGGTTTTCGGTTCCTTTAAAAGCCATATGCTCAAGAAGATGAGCAATACCATGCTGTGTGGAGGTTTCATTGCGTGAGCCCACTTTAACCCATATCCCGAGGGCAACACTATCAATTTGTTGCATTGTATGTGTGGCGATAGTCAAACCATTACTAAGGCGACATATATCTACATCCATGTATTTACAACTCCATTAATAAGCTAAATACCTCATTGTAAAGGTATTAGAATATTCTTGATTTAAATTAATGCAGCTAACTTTAATAAGATGCACGCGATTTTAAAGAAATATAATCTTTTACTATTTTTTCATCATTAGCAAGACTTATAAAATGTTCTTCGTGTTTCATTACATCATTGAGATGAGATGGCCATGGAGCATGAAGGCCACAAGCGCTTTTAATCGTATCAGGAAATTTAGCTGGATGAGCCGTGGCAAGAACGATCATTGGAATATGCGGTTTTTTGTTTTCACGCGCTACTTGAAGAGCAACCGCTGTATGTGGATCAACAAGATAGCCACTTTCCTTATAGACACTATCAATTGTTTGAGCTGTTGTAGCCATGTTGCTTTTCCCGGCGGAAAATAGGGAACGAATATTTTTGAGTTGCTTTTCATCAAGAGTAAAGAGCCCCGTTTTTTTCAAGTTTTCCATTGCATTGCGAATCCAGATTGGATCACGATTGCCACTTTCAAAGAGCAAACGTTCAAAATTAGAAGAGACCTGAATATCCATAGAAGGTGATGTTGTATGGACTATTGGTTGTGTTTCATAAGTACCACTGGTCAATGTACGTACAAGGATGTCGTTATCATTCGTTGCGATGACCAGTTGAGCAATGGGTAATCCCATACGGGCTGCGACATAACCTGCAAAAATATCACCAAAATTTCCAGTAGGAACAGTAAATGAAACAGCTCTATCAGGAGCTCCTAAAGAAAGTGCAGATGAAAAATAGTAAACAATTTGCGCCATGATACGCGCCCAATTTATAGAATTCACACCTGAAAGTGCTCTTTTTGTACGAAAATTGTGGTCATTAAACATTGCTTTGACAAGGGCTTGGCAATCATCAAAATTTCCTTCAATGGCAATGGCATGAACATTTGAACATTGATTGGTTGTCATTTGCCGTTGTTGAACAGGTGATACACGTCCTTTAGGAAATAAAATAAAAATATCTGAGTGTTCTTTTCCAGCAAAAGCTTGTATCGCAGCTCCACCTGTATCACCTGATGTTGCAGCAATAATCGTTGCACATCTATTTTTTTCAGTCAAAACATAATCCATCAGTCGAGAAAGAAACTGCATTGCTACATCTTTAAAAGCTAAAGTAGGACCATGAAAGAGTTCAAGGATAAATTCATCTGCTCCAGTTTGTCGTAACGGACAGATTGCTGGATGGTGAAAGGTTGCATAAGATTCAGCGATCATATTTTCAAAAGCTGTATATTCGATTTCGTTATTCACAAAGGGCCACAGAATAGTTTTAGCAATTGTTGTATAGGACTGACCACGAAGTGCTCGTAACGCATCAAATGATAGCTGAGGAAATTTATCTGGCAAATAAAGTCCCCCATCATTTGCCAACCCTGTCATGATTGTTTCCGTAAAGCTTAAAGCAGGAGCTTCACCTCTCGTGCTGATATATTCCATAAGTCTTATCCTTTTTTTATTTCTGGCAAATTGGTGAAGTTATTTATTTCACGTTTTTCATAATATTTAAATTATTAAATGGATAGAGCTTCTTTTCTTCTTTTTAACTCAATAATGAAAGGAAATAGTCTTAAGCATTTTTATTTTTAAGATATAAACGTCAAATGTTCACAGAAAATCTGTTGCAGACGAAAATTTCCTCTCTATTATTCACTCACTTAAATTTTACAACGTATCTTCACTTGTGCACCTTCTAAAATAATAAAATTAAATAGATAGAATGGTAGTTACTGAAGAACTTTTGTATAAAACTCAATCATTCATAGTTATTTTATGCTCTTAATACTTTGTAACAATTACATCTGCTAAACCGAATGTTAAAATGATACATCTCAGAATTCACACTGGAAGATTTATAAGGTAATTTTATGGCATTTCGTGCGCAAATCTATACTTTGCATAATCTTTTTTTAGCATAATTTATCATTTTGTATAATAATAGATATTATATTTATGCTATACAGTATGGTAACTTAAAGTTTATCCATAGAAAACATACAACAGCCTGCTAAATGATGTGAAGCAGGCTGTAAAGTATTCTCATTTTTAATAGAAAAAATACTGAGTATCTTTGAATTATTTTCCTTTAATTTTTCCTATTGCACATCCGATTATCCCGCTAAATATGGACATAACAAATCCAGTCAAGAATCCAAAACCTAAAGCTCCTACTGTAGAAAAAATTCCTAGCGTAATTGGTTCAAACACTTTCTCAAATTTTCCTTCAAAGGCAGATTCACTTTTTGCTTTATGAGTGAAACTTGGGACATAAAGAGCCGCTATATCGATAGCTTTTTTCTTTCCTTGTTCTATTAAAGAGACAGTTTCCCATTGAGTATCATTGTTCAAATGATTGGCATGAACATTTATAACTTGTGAAAGCAAAAAAGAAACTGCTATTAAAATATTTAATACGTAAGTTTTCAATACTTTAATCATAATTTTTCACCACTACTTTTACTTTTATTTTAATCTGAATTGAATAGATTCGTCGGCAGAATTAGTGCACATTGAGAGAAACAGAAGCATTTAAAGCTTTTTTCATTCTTAGTGTGATAATTCATTAGTTTTTTGTCATCAACAATCGATCAACACAGAATATATCCATAGTTTATATTTCATATGAGAAGGTTTTATTCTGATGAAATTTCAATTCTAACGAGATTTAAAACACGATATTATTTTACTTATTATCCATCCTAAAAACATGCCTATCGTACTTGATGCATATCCAAGTGCCATCCCCATACCAAAAGCCCCGATTGTAAGAGGTTCAACGACCTTTTCAAATTTTCCTTCAATAGTAGTTTCATTACTCACTCCACGATTTAGACTGGGTCTATAGAGAGAAACGGTATGGACTGCATCCTTTCTTTTCTGCTTTATTGCAGAAACAAAAGTATTCTCACGATGAGTACTATTTTGCAAAGAGTTTGCATGTACATTTACAACCTGAGAAAGAGAAAAGGCAGACATAATGAAAATACTTAATATATGATTTTTAAATAATTTAATCATAATTTACCTCAAATATTTTATACTATATATATGCGTAAATTTATACTTTGGATATTTGGATATAATCTACAACATTTATATTTTGTAGAAAGATGAGCTTCATTATGTAATTATTTACAATAAATTATAGACACATAATGAAGCTAATATTCTAGAGTTCTAGATGAGGTTGAATTATTTGAACATCAATACTATGTCCTTTATCCAACTTATTATCGATCCTATAAAGCTCATTGCATATCCAGTAAACAATAGTCCCATTCCTATAGTTATAGGCTCAACGACCTTTTCTAATTTTCCTTCACCAGTTGTTCCATTTTCTGTTTGATAATTTACAGATGGAACATAGAAAGCAGTCGTAGAAACTACATCGGATGTCGCATATTTTACTTGTTCCATTGGGAAAACAGAAAGTTCCTCTTTTGGAGTATCATTTTTCAAATAGTTTGCATTAACATTTACAGTTTGTGAAATAAAAAAAGTGCTCGCTATAAAAATGCTTAAGATATAATTTTTAAATATTTTTATCATAACTTTACCTCAAATATTTTTAAGTTATATATGTAAGAAATATACATAATGTTTATGTATCTCACACTATATATAATTTATATATTTCAATATGTATTTTTAGTCAATAATAAAAATACATATAAAAATATAACTGTAATTTTTTATAAACATTATTGTAAAAAAGTAACAGTAATAATTACAAAAATATTTTTTAAAAAATTTTATAAAATATCTTATTATGTGTTATATATAAAACAACACGTGGTTATCGTATGATTTTTATAAAATGATATTAATATTATTTTTTTTAATACAATTATAAATAATAAAGTTGATCAAACTTTTTACATAATAAATATATATAAATTTATTTATTATAGATATTATAATAAAAACATAAAAATTATGATGTATTTATAAAAATATTCTTAAAAATTAAAATATTAATGGACATGCTAAAATATTATTATTTATATGAGTTATTATAGATAGTCATTATTTTAATAATATGTGTTATATAGATATTATTAAGTTATTATTCAATGATTATTAATTGCATCATGATAGCATAATACTACTGCTTACTTAACTATTAATTATATACATTTATCTTATAGATAATAATATGTTATAGATACTAAAAAATATACAGCTCTCTCATAGTGGAAAGTAGAGCTCGAATTGGATAGAGATAAATGATATTATCTTTTTCTCGCCAATGTGAGCGGCGTATTACTATGATGCAAAGTGTATAGAAGAATGTCAATTCAGACATATTTATGAGTGCCGAAAGATCAGCATTGGATAATATTTTTCGACATTTTCTTCTTTCCAAACTGAAAAGCCGCTTTTATTTTTAGAAAGGGTGTTTTTCCTAAAGTTGGATTACTTTTGAAAAGATCTGATTTCATTGCTTATTTAAAAAGTCTATTAAGTGCTTTTGGAAAATTTTGAGCAACTACTGGTATCTCTGTACGTTGTTTAACATGATTGTATGTTTCATATTTAAGTGCTTTTTTAAAGAAACCGTTCTCAAGGTACTCAAGCCTATTTTGCAACGCTATATATGATGATAAAGTCCCATAATATAAAATTCTTAGGACATCAGAATTTTTGACGTTTATAAAGAAGAAAGATGGCAGTGCCATACACTTTGCTCGCTCCTAATGTTGCTACTAATTTTTGCCTTTTGAGATAATTCATTAAAAGGAATTTTTATTTCTTTAATTCAGCATATCCAGATTTTAAATGAGAGGATCTTACAATATTCGGTTTTTTTGCTTAATTTGAATAATGATTAATTATTGATTATAAATCAACATGTTGTCTGTAAATTACTTGGTATGAAATGTTTTTTATAAAAGGCACATTTTTCATAAAAATGTATTCTTTTTGTTTTTTGTAATCTTAGGGAGGTTGTACTAATTGATGCTGTTAAAATACTGTTTAAGCAGCAAAGTAAATAAGCCTTCAACAAGTTTACGAGATTTGGATTGAGCAAATATAAGCCCGTGTAACTCAACAAGGACGCTTTTATCATTTTCAATAAACTCTTGTGTTCCATAGATTCCGCGAATTTTAATATTTTTTTCCATGATCAATAGGCACATCCCTTACAATTTTACCATAGTATGTGATTTTTTTGATCAGATGAAAGAGGCTAGCAATTCTCACATCTTATCGAGCAAGGCATCGTAATATTCCTTTTTTGACAAATATAATAATTTATCAGGATGAGCTGCTGAGGTTGGGAGTGGGATATCGGAGTTGAGATAGATAAGCAGGGTTTAATTTTTATGAGTTGGCACCCCTGTTTTTTGCTTTTTTTAAAGCACGTGCAATGGTTAACAGACTTATGATTTCAATGAGGCGCTATATTTTTCCTTCACATTGAGATGCAATTCACCCGTGTCGTGATACGCATTTATTGAAGTTATTATAAAAGGAGCAACGAGAAGAGAAGGACATTTGAGTAAAAATTCTTCTTACAAGAGTTTACAAACTAATATATTCAAGAGATTTTTTTTATAATAGATCGCGCCATATTGCCATTGCTTCTAAAACTTCTCCTAAATGAGCATGTTTTGCGATAACTGTTTCTGCACCAGCTTCTGCAAGTGCATTAGAATGGCCAAAATAGCTATGTGATCCTCCCGTAAAGCCGATGACACGCATGCCTGCTGCTATGGCTGCGTGTACACCATGAAGTGAATCTTCTATAACGATAGTGTTTTGGGGCTCTGCCTGTAATTGTTGTGCAGCAAAAAGGAAAACATCAGGGGCCGGTTTCGTTCTTTTTGTTCCAACTTCAGGTGCTGAAAATATTTTACCTTCAAAAAGGTCATAGAGATCAACCGTGGTGAGCATCTCTTTTATATCTACGCTTTTTGCATTAGAGCAGATACAGTAGGGATAGCGTGTTTGAATAATTTCTACAGCTTCTCTTACATCATCAATAGCCCGTAATTTAGTTTTTATTTGTGTACGAAAAATATTAGTCATTTGGTCTATGAGATGAGCAGAAATTGGTTTTTCTGTTTCCTGTTCAACGTGTTTAAGAATATCGCGAAAGATAAGCCCTGCAAAACGCTCACTCAATTCTTCGGGTGATATTTCATACCCTGTTTGTTTGAGCAATTGTGATCCAATTTTTGCTGCAAGATATTCAGAGTCAACGAGAACTCCGTCACAATCAAAAATAATAAGATCTATCTGAGGCATAAGATATTCCTTTACATGTTACGAGATGGACAACTTTCATGAAAACGATATTGAGAGGATCTTATTTCATAAAAATAAGTTTTGAAAATGATTCTTAATTCTTTTACGAAATAAAAGATATGGGAACAGTACATTGAAAAAAAGAAAATTAAGGTTTCATTCATGTGAAAGTTTTTTTTTACTAAAAAAACAAAAACAATTATCAATTTTGTAGAATTTTAACGATACGTTTACGCTATTTTGTAAATATGGATTGGTAATGCGGGCCTATAAACTATTTTAGTTGATTATAGGGCAAATTCAGTTAATTTTGTTGGGTTTTTCATGACAGTTATTCAGCTTCAAAAAGATTTCCTTCGTATTCCCTCACAAATGCCATGGCGCAATAAAATTTTTAAAGGAGATTGTGTTTCCGTTCTAGAAAAACTTCCAAAACATTCTGTTGATATGATTTTTGCGGATCCACCCTATAATTTGCAATTGGATGGAGCTTTATACCGTCCAGATCATTCGCTTGTTGATGCGGTTGATGATGCATGGGATCAGTTTGAGAGTTTTGCTGCTTATGATGCTTTTACCCGTGCATGGTTGCTTGCTTGTCGTCGTGTATTAAAACCCAACGGAACACTTTGGGTTATCGGATCTTACCATAATATTTTTCGGGTTGGAACGGCATTACAAGATTTAGGTTTTTGGATGCTTAATGATATTATTTGGCGCAAGAATAATCCGATGCCTAATTTTCGAGGGCGCCGTTTTCAAAATGCTCATGAGACGCTTATTTGGGCCGTGCGAGATCAAAAAGATAAAAAGTACACATTTAATTATGATGCCTTAAAAGCGGCAAATGAAGATCTACAAATGCGTTCAGATTGGCTTTTCCCTCTCTGCACTGGAGCTGAACGTTTAAAGGATGATTCAGGGCGTAAATTGCATCCAACACAAAAACCGCAAGCGTTATTAGCGCGTATTATTATGGCTTCTAGTAAACCTGGTGATGTTATTCTCGATCCGTTTTTTGGTTCGGGAACAACAGGTGCTGTTGCCAAGCTTTTAGGGCGTGATTTTGTTGGGATTGAACGCGAGCAAGATTACATCGATGCAGCATGTGAGAGAATTGCGGCGGTTCAACCTTTAGCGCAACCAGAACTAGCGATTTTGGATAGAAAAAAAGCAGAACCGCGCGTAGCATTCAACAGTTTGCTTGAAGCAGGTTTGCTCTATCCTGGAGAAGTTCTTTATGATCGTAAGAAGCAAGTATCTGCTATTGTAAGAGCTGATGGTACGATTATGCATGGTGGTGAAGCGGGTTCAATTCACGCAATGGGAAGAAAGGCTCAAGATTCGCAGAGTTGTAATGGTTGGACCTTTTGGTATTACGAGGAAAATGGACGGTTGAAGTCCATAGATCATTTAAGAATGATTATACGTTCACAAATGTTAAAAACGGGTGTTTTATGAACTAAGCTGATCGCTTCATTCTATTGACCACCAATGTACCTGATCTTGATTAAGATGGACGTGAGGGCGTTTTATGCCTTTCTTAGATGTTTTTTATTGACACACTAATCTCGCTTGTAAGCGGCAAGCGAGTATTTTTATGCTTCTTGTAGAAGAAATTAAAATGAGAAATTTTCACTCTATATTCTAGTTTTAGTTCCAAGACAGTAAAATTTCAATATAAGCTTATAAAAATGAAATATCAGAATTAAAAGGTTCATTCAGAAGTTCCAAATTAAGTGCTTTTTTGAATACGTACATCTGTAAAGTGCGTAAAATGTATTTATTTATAAAGATAATTTAACGCAACTCATATTGAATTGCCCTCGGAATATCGTCAAGTTTTTTCATTTCAAACTTGTTCCATATTGAATCGATGAAAATTACTTGCTTGCATGTCATAAACGGGGTTGGCGTGTGAATAAAAATTGTTAACGAAAGAACTAAAAGTACCTCTTATGAACCGTTTCACGTACCAAGGGATGTTGAGGGGGCTGGTAAATATAACGATGGAGCCGACTTACTCCTTCATAAGCGAAAAAAGGATAGAACCTGAAATTTAAATTTAAGATTTTTAAGCTTTTCTATCCCTCCTTAATTCTTATCTGTAGAAAAAATTGGTTATTTCATTTTTTTAATTTTTCTTTTGCAGATTAATAAATAATCGCTAGAGATACAAAAGTCTCTGTTAGAAAACATTTTTATGAATAGGGAAGGTTATTTAAATCTGAAAGAATTGGGAAGTGCTACGGAAATGGCTTTTTTCATAACAGTAGGTAATGCTTCTTCGGTAAGATGTTGAATGTTACACCACCAACCATTTTCACAATTCATTTCATGAACATCTTCGGTATAGTAAACATCGAGTTTTAGAGAAAAGTGAGTAAAAACATGTGTAATTTGTCCCTTGAATTGCCAATTGGCAGTAAAGGGTGCGTTTTGGAGCCCATTTTCGTTGTTTATGCCAATATTGTTAGGAATTTGGGTCATTCCACCAAGGAGCTTTTGCGTCTGTCGTTTTTCCAAATAAATTTGTCTCTTTTTATTAAGGATCACAAAAGCAATACCTGTTTTTGAAGGGCGTTCTTTTTTAGGGGCTTTAACTGGAAAAGACTCCGGTTGTTGCATCTTTTCTGCTTTGCATAAACATTGAAGAGGGCAGGTATAACAAGATGGTTTGCGTGGAGTACAAATTGTTGCTCCCAAATCCATCATTGCTTGAGCAAAGTCACCAGGACGATTTAAAGCAGTAATTTTTTGTGTTTTTTCTTTAATTTCAACTTTTGCTTTTTGCAATATTGAAGTGATAGCAAAAAGTCGCGCTACCACACGTTCGACATTACCATCAACCACTGCTACAGGGTGGTTAAAAGCAATCGCAGCAATGGCTGCGGCAGTATAATCTCCAATACCGGCTAGAGTTCGCAATTCTTTTACAGATTGTGGAAATTGTCCCGCGTAGTTTTCAACAAGCTGTCGCGCACATTTTTTAAGATTACGTGCGCGTGAATAATAACCAAGTCCAGCCCATGCTTTCATGATATCATCTTGTGAGGCTTTTGCTAAAGAGAAAAGATCAGGCCATAGTTTTAGAAATTTTTTAAAATAAGGCTTAACTGTTTCAACGGTTGTTTGTTGAAGCATGATTTCAGAAAGCCAAACTTGATAAGGATCAGGACGGATACCTTGTTTTTGCTTTTCAGGGGTAATCCGCCATGGAAGATGTCTGTGATTTTGATCGTACCAAGCAAGGAGGTGCGAAGAAATTTCATACATGATTGCTTTCAAGCATAGGGAGATATAAAATGCAAAAGAAAAAATTATTTATTTTGTAATTCATGTTTTTTGCTCTTTTATTGTCAAGGCTCTGGTGAGAAAAGGCTTTTTATTTTGTTGATATTTCATAAATTGAGGAGGCAACAATTTCTAGATGAAACAAATGATTTTAATTTAGTAAGCGGTTGAACAATGATCTAAAAATGAGAAAACAGCTTAAAAAACGTATCTTTTATTCTCTTTCTGAGACGGTATACAAAATACTTGATCCAGTTTTACGCAAACGGACAGGGCTTAATGTAGCGCTTATAGAACATTGGCCACAGATTGCGGGCTATGATATCAGTGAACATACAATGCCGCTTAAAATTATTTGGAAACGTCGTGCAGATCAAGATGAAGTTTTTCAGCCAGCAACACTTGTTGTCGCATGTGAAGGATTTGCTGCGTTAAAATTGATGCATGAAACAGAGGAATTACTTCATAGAATTAACGGATTTTTTGGCTACATTGCTATTGATCGCATCAAGATTGAGCAAAGGAGTATGTCGGTTTTTATGAATCACTTGCCTCTAAAACCGCCTTTGAGTGAACAAGACAAAAAATGCGTGGAAAAAATGCTTGAAGGAATTGAAGATAAAAGCTTGCACCAAGCACTTTATAAACTTGGCTGTTGCATTTTCTTGGAAAAAAATAATAAATAGAAAGATATTTTATATATTTTTCTTTAATATATGAGAAAGCATTGGATTCCTATTTGTTAATAACAACAGAAAAGTATTATTTATGGTAAAATATCGTTCTTTTTTATCTTTCGGGATAATTTTTCTCTTCATAACGATTGTACAAAACAGTGTAACAGTTGCTTTAGCGCGTGATCCCAAACCAGTGGCAACAACTGTTGATATGGCAGAGCTTCTCCAATCGGGTAAAGTAAAGGATCGCTTTGAGGGAGAGGCGGATGCACCAGTCGTCATTGTTGAGTATGCTTCGTTGACATGTACCCATTGTGCGCATTTTTATAATGATATACTTCCCCAAATTCGTAAAAAATATATCAAAACAGGAAAAGTAAAACTTATTTTCCGAGAATATGCTTTTGATCCTCGGGCAACAGCAGGTTTTATGTTGGCACGGTGTGCACCAGAAGATCGCTATTTTCCTTTGATAGAAGTTTTATTTCAAAAACAAAATGAATGGGCTTTCGGAAAAAATGCTCTAACACCATTGAAAAAAATTGGCTTAATGGCTGGTTTTACAGATGAAAGTTTTACTGCTTGTTTGAAAAATCAGTCCATTTTAGATGAAGTAAATGCATCTTTTGAACGCGGTAAAGAGCTTGGTGTCACAGCAACACCTACTTTCTTTATTAATGGTAGTAAATATGAAGGTGCCATGAAAGTAGAAGAATTTTTTTCGGTGATTGATAGTTTTCTTAAAAACTGAATCTTAATCTTCCAGAAGATGGATAGTGATACTTTTGGCCATTATCTCCTTTGGAAGGATTAATATTATGCATTTATGAAGCGATATTGTTTTTGAGCCAATTTTGAATCAAATTATTGCTTTTAAATGAGCCTCGGTTGAATGATGTTTTGATGCTGATATGGGAGGATTTGTACAGTGAAAAAATGGGTTTATAGTTTTGGAGATGGAAAGGCAGAAGGAAGTGCAAGTGAGCGTAACCTTCTCGGAGGTAAAGGGGCTAATTTGGCAGAAATGAGTAATCTTGGTTTGCCCGTACCGCCAGGATTTACGCTGACAACAGAAGTTTGTAATTTTTATTACGCCCATGACAAATCATATCCAGAAGAGCTACAGGAATCTGTTAAGCAAGCACTAAGACGTGTTGGTGAACAAACAGGACGTGAATTTGGGAGTGAGCAAAAGCCACTTTTGCTGTCTGTTCGTTCAGGGGCTAGGGCTTCTATGCCAGGGATGATGGATACAGTGCTTAACCTTGGCATGAATGATGAGACTGTAAAAGCCATTGCTTTACAAGCCAATAATGAACGTTTTGCTTATGATAGTTATCGGCGTTTTATCCAAATGTATTCTAACGTTGTTTTGGGGCTAGACCATTCGTATTTTGAAGAGATTCTTGATGAAGCAAAGGCATGCAATGGTTACACTATTGATACAGAAATGACAGCAGATGATTGGAAGAATGTTATTATTTCTTATAAAGCCTATGTTGAAGAAAAATTAGGAACTCCTTTTCCACAAGATCCTGAACAACAGTTATGGGGGGCAATTGGAGCCGTTTTTTCAAGTTGGATGACGGCACGCGCAGTTACTTATCGCCGTTTACATAGCATTCCTGAAAGTTGGGGAACGGCAGTTAATGTGCAAGCTATGGTTTTTGGTAACATGGGAGAAGATTCGGCAACAGGTGTTGCTTTTACACGCAATCCATCGACAGGGAAAAAAGAACTTTATGGTGAATTTTTAGTTAATGCGCAAGGGGAAGATGTTGTGGCGGGCATTCGAACGCCTCAAAATATTACAGAAAGTGCGCGTATTGTTGCTGGTTCAAATAGACCGTCGTTAGAAAAAATTATGCCTGAGGCTTTTTTGAAATTATGTCAGATTGCGCAGAAGCTTGAGCAGCATTATCGGGATATGCAAGATCTCGAATTTACCATTGAAAAAGGTAAATTATGGATGCTTCAGACTCGTTCAGGAAAACGCACGGCTCGTGCGGCTCTCAAGATGGCAATTGAAATGGTTGAGGAGGGGTTAATAAACCGTGAAGAGGCTGTGATGCGTATTGATGCAAAGTCGCTGGACCAACTTTTGCATCCAACACTTGATCCTAAAGCAGAACGTTTTGTTATAGGACGTGGTTTACCTGCTTCTCCTGGAGCCGCAACTGGTGAAATTGTTTTTACTTCAGAAGAGGCAGAAACTGTGTCGGCGGAAGGTCGCAAAGTTATTTTGGTCCGTGTAGAAACAAGCCCAGAAGATATTCATGGTATGCATGCTGCAGAAGGAATTTTAACAACGCGTGGCGGTATGACAAGTCACGCTGCTGTTGTTGCGCGGGGGATGGGAAAACCATGTATTTCTGGTGCTGGCAGTGTGCGGATTGATTATAACACAAATACGTTGTTTGCCTCAGGAGAAAGCTTAAAAAAGGGTGATGTTATCACAATTGATGGTGGAAGTGGAGAAATTTTCAAAGGGAAAGTTGCAATGTTGCAGCCTCAGCTTTGCGGAGACTTTGCAAAATTAATGGAATGGGCTGATGGGATGCGACGTATAAGAGTTCGCGCTAATGCTGATACACCATCTGATGCCCGTATGGGGCGATCTTTTGGGGCTGAAGGTATAGGTCTTTGCCGTACGGAGCACATGTTTTTTTCTGATGAACGTATCGTTGCTATGCGTGAAATGATTTTAAGTCATGATGAAAGTGGTCGTCGTAAAGCACTAGATAAGCTTTTGCCAATGCAGCGTTCAGATTTTAGTGAATTATTTGAAATTATGTGTGGTTTACCTGTTACTATCCGCTTGCTAGATCCACCATTACATGAATTTTTGCCTAAAACGAAAGCAGAAATTCTTGATGTTGCAACAGCTATGGGGGTTTCTGCTGAAGTTCTTGCTGAACGCGCTCAGCAGTTGCACGAATTTAATCCTATGCTTGGATTACGAGGATGCCGTTTAGCTATTACTTATCCTGAAATTGCAGAAATGCAAGCGCGGGCGATTTTTGAAGCAGCAGCAGAAGCTGCCCAAAAATCTGGATCTCCTGTTATGCTTGAAATTATGGTGCCACTGGTTGCGCTTAAATCTGAACTCGATTTTGTAAAAGCGCGTATTGATCAGGTTGCTGAAGAAGTGATGAAAGAAAAGGGAAGCACTATTCAATATATGGTTGGGACGATGATTGAACTTCCAAGGGCGGCGCTTCGAGCAGATGAAATTGCTGAAACTGCTGAATTTTTTTCATTTGGAACAAACGATTTGACACAAACTACTTTTGGGATTTCCCGTGATGATGCTGCTCCTTTTTTAGCAACCTATTTTCAAAAAGGTCTTTTAGAGCAAGATCCTTTCGTGTCTATTGACCGTGATGGAGTAGGGGAACTTATTACCATTGCTGCACAGCGTGGACGTTCAAAGCGTGCAAAAATAAAATTGGGAATTTGCGGTGAACATGGAGGCGATCCTGCTTCTATTACTTTATGCGAAGAAAATAACCTAGATTATGTTTCGTGTTCTCCTTTTCGAGTACCAATTGCTCGTTTAGCAGCAGCTCAGGCCGCAATAGCAAAAAGGATGTAATGGGTTAATATTTTTTGTTGTATCGTTATTACTGAAATAAATTTTTATATATTCTTTTATTTTCTTTAATAAAGGGAATAAAAATGCTTCTAAAATGCACGATAAGTTATGTTACGCGAGAAAGTGCTTTTTTTAGAAGTTTATAAGAAAACATATAAAGCAGGATAGACAAAGATGTATTATTAATACACTTTCTATTGAAGAACCTCTTGATAGAGAGAAACGTGTTATTGTGCAGTCAATTTACGCGTTTGCTTTTTTATGGGGGAATGAGCTCCTCACGCAAAATAGAATGCTCCAAACAAATGTATTTTTTTGCACATCATGCTGTTTGAGATAGACATCTCTCAGTGGATGTCCATTTCACATTGACATTCGTGGAATGGGGATTATGTAAACTCCCCGTAAGTTTATAAACTCCACTATACGCTACCATCTTTACCTTTATGAAGGAATATCAAAGTTATACAATATGTTGATTTATAATGATATTTTTTTATTTCTTATATTGAACAAAAGCTGTAAATATCATAAGATCTTCTCATTTCAACTTCTTTTATAATGAATCAATCAAAACCATGTTTTTTGCATGTTATAGGCGGGATGAGCGTCTGTGGATAAAAAAATAAAGCAAGGATATGCCTCTTATGAATCGTCTCAAGTGTCAAGAGTTGTCACAAATTGAAGGTAGGTACAGTGTGTAATGGTGCTGGCTTGCTTTTTCACAAGTGTAAAAATAATAGCGCGCGCGCAGTAGGGGCTGCTATTATTCACGGGCGTTGTTGTGAAATGGTCTTGGGTGCTTTAAGAGATGTTTTTTTAAGAAAGCCCGTGAATGGCAATCCAAGTGTATTTCGTTTGGGACATTTTGTTTTGCGTGAGGGGGGAGTGAGTTCAAAAAGACATGTGATAAATAAAAGCATGAGGCAATAGGTAATCTCCATTATTTTAAAGATATTGCTTTAGATGTCTTTGAAAGGCGTAAAGCTGAATTAAAAGGAAATGGCAAAGATGAAAACTGGTTTTTACCTTAAAATTTCATATTCTTCCCAAATTAGGCTGTCTCCCTGTTTTAAGAGATTATACAAACAGAGATGCGCAATATTCTTGCCTCCATTTGGCATACAAAAGCTATAACAGCTGAGAAAAGTACTAAACTGTCTTAACATTTGTTTCAAATATACTGCTGCGTTAAATTTAGATGTTGATTTATAGGCAATATTAAACACACACGCTATCTTAGGAAAACAATGTCATAAAACACATAATTTTCCAGCAATAGATTGGAGAGAAGTGCTGTTTTTTTCAGATACTTTGCAAAACAACAACCATAACACAACTAGCTTTACGTCTACTTATCCTTACAGGTGTTTGCATAAATTCTTTGCATCATATTTATAAAGATCAAATTGACGATAATATATGGACAATTCGTGGTTCGATAATATGAAAGGTTTACGTGATACTACAAAAATTTTGTGTCCTTTTATCATCAGAAGCAATAAAAATGCTAGAACAAGCGCGTTTTCTATTTTGCAATATTTCTTTTTTCTGCAATCGGTTGTGGTTTTCTTGCAGCAAATTATACGGCTCAATATGTAATGTGTAAGAAAACCATTCTGATTGATTGAATATAAGAGGGCTTGAGATGAAGGAATGTTTGAGGGGAGCATTAAACAAACGAAAGATGAATTATCATTATAAATTAAGAGATTATTTTTATAATGTAGATGATTAGCTTCAATTAAATAAACCAATTTCACGCATTTTCATTAAAATTGTGTGATTAATTTTACCTGTTACAGGAAGATCAAATATTTTTTGAAACTGTTTTAAAGCTTCTATCGTCTTTTGATCTTCTATTCCTGTGACAATAACCTCTTCATTCCCAAAAATATGTAAAGCTTTTTGCACTTGTATAATATCTTCAACAGAAGGCTCTAAAATAGCTTCTTTTAAGTGTGTCATATTTTTTGTATTGTTTGTTTCTATTTCGCTTTGCTTAATTAATATCGCGATTTCATCTGTTGCGGGATTAGATAGAACATTCTTCTGCATTCTCTGAGCAGTTTGCTGTTTCCATAAAGTGATGGCTCGGCGTGTTTTAGGTCCTTCCAATCCATCTAAGGGTCCATCATAAAGGCCTAATTTTGCTAGTTCTTTTTGCTTTTCCAGCATGCTTGCTGATTGAGAGGATAAAGATAAATTTGTGTGGTTATGATTTTGAGAATGTACAGAAGTTACACGGGAGAGTTCTTGTGATTTTTCTTCTTTTTCCGATAAAGTAGAGCTCTTACCTATACTTTGAACAGAGGAAAATTTCATTTGAGTTAAAATATTTTGATGCGTTGTCATTTGCGAAAATAAAGCATTAAATGAAATAAATAAAAAACTAATGCTAAAAAGAAGAGATCCAACAAAAAATAAAGTATTTTTTCGCGTATAGAAATAAAGAGTTTTTGCACTCCAAAAAATAAAATGAAAAATTATAAGAAGAAGTGTTATAACAATACTACTATAGTATTTACGGTGTTTTACAGTTTTTTTTCGGTATGTCTTTCGTTTTGTTGCCATTACTTTTATTTTCAGTTGCGTTTATTTTTTACAAAGAAACAAATATAAATTAGGAAACGAATATGAATCAGTTCTTACTTCCAGCCAGAGAGAAGTGCATTGACATTATTGATTTTTCCTTTCAAACTCCTAAAATGAGCAGCTTCATTATATCAATTTATAAGTTGATAAATCAACAAGAGTTCTTGGCAACTTTTATTCATTTCATTTTGACAAGTCTTTAATGTGTATAAAGAGAGCACCAAATGATTAGCATTCAAGATCATTTTGGTGTTTGCAAACTGCATTATCACATATAATTATCTAAACAATAATGCCACGTTATTCTTCATTTTGGGGCATATGTTTGCCTATTATTTAAAATAAAATTGAAAATATTTGCATATAACACTAAACAGATGACAATCATTATCTATTCTTTATAATTTACATATAGATGGTTACTTATCCATAAACGGTTTGGTAAAATATAATTATCTCTTAATATAATTATATTTTAGTGTAAATAACTTCGTATCAATTAAATTGATTTACAATGTTATAGAAAAACTGGTCTTGAGATCTTTAGATGGAGTTGTAAGAGATGCATCTATTGTTTAATATTTTGATCGACATGTTGATCATGTTTATGATGTGCTAGTAAAAATTTTATAGATAATATAAATGTTTTATCGACACTAGAGTCAGAATAACAGAATTTTACTCTTTTTAGCTTTTTCAACTAAGCTAAGATGGTGAGCTATTATCTAAAATAAGTATGTACACGACATAATTATATCTCTCATTTTTTTACCATAGTATGTTCATTAACATGATCAGCCTGTAAGTGTATAATTTTGATGTTAATTTTTTACTGAATAGACAATGTATCCTATTTTATACGGCGGAATTGTGCCATATTTATAAAAAAGCCAATGATATAGACCCAATACATGAATACTCAATTTTATAAAAAGCACATTTTATAAATTGTTTATAAAGCAACAGTATATAAAATGCTTCTTTTATTGTATTTACCACTGCGCTACATTGATTATCCATGATACGTTTTTTAATCAAATTATTATTATTATTATTTTTTATTTTTGTCATTATTTCATTTTTTGTAGCAGATCCAAGCAGTAATCATTCTTCTAGCCCCAAAAATAATGAGACAACAACGAGCGATGTGATTATTGCTTTTAAGGAAGCCTTAAATGATTTAGGCGCATTTTGTGACCGTAATATAAAAACCTGTAAAGTAGGAAAATCTTTTTTAAGTTCACTTGGCGAACGCGCATATTACGGTGCAAGAGCTGCTTATGAATATTTAGGGAACATATTAGGGAACAAAAATAATATCAGAGACTTCCCCTAATGTTTCTTACAAAATAGAAATACAAGAGTTCTTACAAAACCATGAAATGTTATCTTGAAATAAGGATTTTTAACGTTCTTCGTGTTATTTATATTAGGAAGAATAAATATTTATTTTTTATAAGTGTATTTAAGAATGATTATTCAAACGAAACAGGACTAAAATAATGGCGGAAAAAATCGGTACTATTATAGAGAACTTTTCGCTTTTGGATAATTGGGAAGATCGTTATCGTTATGTCATCGAGCTTGGCTATGAATTGCCACCTTTTCCGGAAAGCGCTCGAAATGATGCTCACAAAGTTCCTGGTTGTGTTAGCCAAGTGTGGCTTTTATCTTCACGTAATAACTCAGAAGATCCAATATTGACGTTTCAAGGTGATTCCGATGCTCATATTGTGCGTGGACTCATTTATATACTTCTTGCTTTTTATTCAGGCAAAAAAGCTTCTGAAATTCGCAATTCTGATGCTCAAGAGCTTTTTGAAAAACTTGGTTTAAATGAAAATCTTACACCACAACGATCAAATGGTTTGAAATCAATGATTAAACGGATTCGTAACGAAAGCTATATGTAATCCCCTTGATAGAAATTGCTATATATACAAAAGCTTCACACAAAACATGTATACTAAAATCAACTTTATACACGAAACCATTTTTTCGCAAAATAAGATTATTTAGTTTTTTTCCGTTTGCTTTTGCGTCCAAGACCCATTTCTTTGGCCAAAGCCGATCGTGTTTTTGCATAATTAGGCGCCACCATAGGATAAGAACTATCTAACTGCCATTTTTCACGATATTCCTCTGGCAACATTCCATAATGTGTCATGAGATGACGCTTTAGAGATTTAAACTTCTTTCCATCTTCAAGGCAAATGAGATAATCAGGAAATACTGAACGTTTTGGATTAACGGCAGGCCTTTGTTTTTCAACTTCGACTTCTGTTAACTCTAGATTCCCTGCTTTACGAAAAGCAGCATGGACATCAGCAATTAAACTTGGCACTTCAGTCGGTCGAATAGAATTATTACTCACGTAGGCAGCAACAATATCAGCAACCAATGTAATAACTAAATTGCTTTCAGTCTCTAAGACTGCACGATGTTCCATTCTTGTTTCCTTTAATTTAAAATTGAGTAATTCAAAATCGAGATATAGTGCATATACTCATGATATAAAGATCTCATGCACATGAGTTTCATATTGTACAAAAATCTTTTTTGTCAATTCAATTATTCTATAAAATTGCCAAAACACAAAAAAATCAAATAAATACCCATTTTTTGTCATAATATACAATAAGAAAAACGAAATTATTACATGCTAAAATATATTTTTAGCCTATAACATATCATACATAATATATAATACATCACAAATATAAAAAGATATAGGATGAAATTTATTTATTTTTTTGAGAACGTAAAAATAAAATTACTAATTATAAAAATATAATATATAAATTATTATTTTATGTTTTGAATACTTATAATTTAGTAAGTTTATTTTTAATAAATTTCAAATTTATTTTTATTATTTATATTTATTAAATTTAATAATAAAAAACAATATATATTACAAACATGACACAATAGCATTGTTTATAATATAAAACTATTCATTAAAACGACATAGAATATTTTTATTTTTTATAAAGTAATAATAATATTTATGATATATTTATTCATTTCTATAAAATTATGCGATTATACTGTTTCAAAAAAAATCAATTCTTTTTCTCATAGTTTAATTGTTTTACCAGTCACTTTCATTATAAAAGTGGTATTATATCCCTAGAAAACAATAGCTGTGATATGTAATGAACAGAAAGGTATTAGTTTAAAAATTATCATGGCACTATTTTTGCAAGTGAATAGAACTTATAGATTTGTACACTTGCATCAATAATTGTGATTCTAACATATAAATGAAGCTGTTAACATATTTTAATATAGGATTGTGTATGACTCGCACTTTTGCAATTCCTCCCAAAGCATCTAGAATCACTCATAAGGAAATATATCATGGTATTTTTCGTGATGATCCCTATCATTGGCTACGTGCGTCTAACTGGCAAGATGTTTTTAAAAATCCTAACTGTCTTGATCTCAATATTCGACATTATCTTGAAAAAGAAAATGCTTATCAATCAGCTCAAATGGCTGATACAAAACCACTACGAGATTTGCTTTTTACCGAAATGAAAAACAGGATCCAAGAGAATGATAGTTCTGTTCCTATAAAACATGGTCCTTTTGCTTACGGATTCTCTTATGTTACCGGAGGCCAACAACCACATTATTTTCGGACACCAAGGAATGGCGGAGAAAAAAACGTGTACCTTAATGGTGACGTCTTGGCAGAAGGCAAAGGATATTTCAAATTTGGTTCAGTTCAAGAATCTCCTGACCATACACATGTGGTATGGACCTATGATGACAAAGGATCAGAATTCTATACAGCTAAAATTCGTAATTTTGAGACATTGTCTGACTGTATAGACACAATTACTGATACATCTGGTCAAATTGTATGGGATGCTAGATCTGAAGGTTTTTTCTATACTAAGATGGATAAAAACCACCGACCTTCAGAGCTCTATTATCACCAATTAAACACAGATCAATCACAAGATAAGCTTATTTTTCGTGAAGACAATCCAGGTTTTTTCTTAGATGTAAGCGGTTCTAAGCTTAATGATGTTATTTATATTAATATTCATGATCATGAAACATCCGAGATCTGGTTAATTCCTGCTGAGGCGCCTTTTACTATTCCCCAATGTGTACGGAAACGACAAAAAGGTATTGAATATTCACTTACAGAAGGTGGTGATGTCTTTTATATTCTGACCAATTTAGATAATGCAAAAGATTTCAAAATTATGGTAGCGCCATATACATCTCCACAATCAGAAAATTGGTCTGAGTTTGTCCCACATCAGCTTGGGTGCCTAATATTATCCCATGATGCTTATCAAGATTTTCTTGTCTGGATCGAACGTTTTGAGGGGCTTCCACGTATAAAAGTAATGGAACGTACCACTAAACAAGTTAATTCCATTGCTTTTACTGAAGAGGCTTATTCTTTAGGTCTGCAAGGAGTTGCAGAATATAACAGTCCAACTATTCGTTTTTCCTATTCGTCTATGACAACACCTGATCAAGTGTTTGATTATGAGATGAAAAGTTGTAAACGGATGCTTTTAAAAACGCAAATAATTCCCTCTGGGCATAATAAAGATGCATATGTAACACGACGTATTACAGCAATAGCAGACGATGGTGAGAAGATTCCTATTTCACTTTTTTATCACAAAAATACTCCCCTTGATGGTGGTGCGCCTTGTCTGCTTTACGGTTATGGTGCTTATGGGATCTCTATACCTGCCAGTTTCAATAGTAATGTACTTTCTCTAGTAAACAGAGGTTTTATTTACGCTATTGCTCATATTCGCGGAGGAAAAGAAAAGGGAGTAGAATGGTATGAGAAAGGAAAACATCTCTTTAAGCACAATACATTTACAGATTTTATTGCTTGTGGGCGTTACCTTGTAAACAATAAATTCACTTCTCACGACCGGCTGATTGCTCATGGTGGTTCAGCAGGGGGGATGTTGATGGGAGCCATTGCCAATATAGCTCCACAGGATTTTGCTGGGATCGTAGCAAATGTGCCTTTTGTTGATGTCTTAGCGACAATGTTAGATGCTTCATTGCCACTCACTCCTCCAGAATGGGCCGAATGGGGGAATCCTCTTGAATCAGAAGAAGATTATAAGCTTATTGCTTCCTATTCCCCTTACGATAATGTCAAAGCTCAAAACTATCCCCCTATACTTGTGATGGCAGGATTAACAGATCCTCGTGTAACTTACTGGGAGCCTGCAAAATGGGTGGCAAAATTACGAGACCTAAAAACAGACGATAATGCAGTTTTATTACGTATTAATATGGATTCAGGGCACGCTGGTGCAGCTGGACGTTTTTCAAAGCTAGAAGAAGTTGCCTATATCTATGCATATCTTCTAAAGATAGCAGGAAAAGACTTTTGCTAATCCATAATACCTCTGTATGAAAGTCTCCGATAATTTATTGGATTATAGGGACTTTCATACACTAAAAAATTATTGAGACAGTTTAAAATTCACATTCTTCATAAAGTTTCAAAACATAGTCCCAATTAATTAAATGGTCTACAAAGGCTTCGAGGTACTTCGGTCGAGTATTGCGATAATCAATGTAATAGGAATGTTCCCACACATCGACACCCAAAATAGGTCGAGCATTGTGAATTAAGGGATTTTCGCCATTAGGCGTTTTCATAATTTCAAGCTTGCCATCTTTAACAGCAACCCACGCCCATCCAGAACCAAATTGGGCACTAGCAGCAGCAATAAAATCAGCGCGGAATTTGTCGTAACCACCTAGATCAGCGTCAATAGCTTTTGCTAACTTTTCAGGAAGTTTTTGGCCACCACCATTTTTTTTCATCCAAAGCCAAAAGTGGTTATGATTGTAATACTGCGCTGCATTATTAAACAAACCAATATTTTTTCCAAAACTTTTTTTAACAATATCTTCAAGGCTTTCATTTTCTAAGCCTAACTCTTTCACAAAATTATTGGTGTTGGTAAGATAAGCGAGGTGATGCTTATCATGATGATATTCAAGCGTTTCGCGTGACATATAAGGCGAAAGGGCATCGTAATCATAAGGCAATGGGGGCAATTCAAAAGCCATTTAAAAATCTCCTCGATTCTAATTGTTAAGCTTATTTCATAAGCCTAATTTGCCATTTACCGCATTTAAAAGCAAATGTTGAATACCTAGTTTGTATGAAATAGTTTTAATGTCTCTCTTTTTG
Source organism: Bartonella sp. CL435QHHD (assembly GCF_042195095.1). Lineage (NCBI taxonomy): Bacteria > Pseudomonadati > Pseudomonadota > Alphaproteobacteria > Hyphomicrobiales > Bartonellaceae > Bartonella > Bartonella sp. CL435QHHD. Next base: position 159,054 of record NZ_JBHINS010000083.1, on the reverse strand, counting down.
TAAAAGAAGCTTTTAGGAAATGTATATTCATCAATCAAAAAGGGTATTGGTCTACATAAAGATTGCTTCTGAAGATTTTTTACATCTATGAGTGGGTAATAAATATCATTATCTTTTGAATAAAAAGTAAATGGAAATAGCTATTATTCCTTGTTTTTGTATCTCTATTTTTTCAAATACCATATAAAATGTTTTTAATTTTTGCAAAACTCTTCCAGTTTATTGGTGTATCATAATGTTTTCAACAGAATATTAAGTGTTATTTTTTAGGAAATATTTTTCAATGTGCTTGATTTTATTTTATGGTGCTACCCATGAATAATATAATGTAAAAATTAGTGGACATTACCATCTTTATGCTTAATGCAAGAGCACAGCAGCACTATCATACACTTACCGGTTGCCAATGTGGAGACAGTTTTTTTTAATTGAGCAAGATGGGATTTTAATATATCAAGAAAAGTAAATCATATGCAAATTTATTAGATACATGAGTAAACTGCAAGATTTTCATTTTCTGTTCCTAGAAAATCAATACAAAGAGCAAAATAATTGATGGATAAATGGTTCCTTCTTATGTTAAAATCACAACTGTATATCAGTTTCTGCTACGAATTTGTATCTATGGCAATGCCATACAAGACTCAGAAATTTTATGATAAAAAAGTAAAGTCTTTGATTTTCAGATATTGCGTCCAATCACAGGAATCGCTATAAGGTGCAGGAGTCGCTATAAAGCGTGTTTTTTTGGGGTATAGCCAAGCGGTAAGGCACCGGTTTTTGGTACCGGCATTCCCTGGTTCGAATCCAGGTACCCCAGCCAATTCTGGTAAAATGTTAATCAAAGTTCAGCTTGAGAGTGGATTAGCCCTCTTAACCATCTATTGCTATTCATAGCAAGTCTGGTAAGCTGAAAAGTACCCATTTGTAGCGGGGAAGCTCTAAATATGGTAAGGTTCTTTTACTATAGCTATCGCTTAAAGAGCTCTTTTAAAAGATTCTTTTCTATAAGACGAGGGGTAAATGATTTATGCGCACTTGCTTTAGAAAAACTATTTGGCTGGATTTTGCGCTCTATAGCAACACCAGCGTGCAATTTTTCGTATTCCACCATCTTCATTACGTCGAACAGCGTAGCAATAACGCTGATCAGGAAATATATTTCGTTGCATATCGCGTACAATATGAGCAGTATGGCCATAGGGTGCTACACAATCAATAAACCATACGTATTTTCCATTCTGCCAATTGACATCGGGTAAAAGCTCTCCCTTTTTTAAACATAGATTGATGATTTTTCTCATCTAAAAAAGCCCAAGTGATAAAGGCACAAAATTCTCCACGTTCATTTTTATAGAGCTTGTATTGCCCAGTCTGTAAAGCTGGTCCTAAATTTCGTTCGATATCCCAGATTCGCCAGCGGCGGTATAAGGAAGATGTAAGCATTAAAACAACCATGGCACCCAAAGCCGTAAGAGGATCTATGAGTGATGGTGATGGATTTTCATTTACAGACATCATCTTTCCTTTAGAGATTGTTCTAAAATTTTGGTGATAGGTTCAAAGAAATAAGAAATGAGACGTCGTTTTGAGGTAATGACATCCGTTGTTACAGTCATGCCAGGGATAAATTTAAGTTGTTTGTTATTCAAAGTGATGTGATCTTGGTCAATTTTGATTAAAACAGCGCAGACACCATTAATTTCCTTATTATAGCGCGCTGTAGCGCCTACATTAACGACTGTACCGTGGATAACACCGAAACGTTCAGGAGGAAAGGCAGAAAACTTGATGTAAGCACGTTGGCCCTTTTCTAAAAAACCAATATCTCGATTATCAAAAAATGCTTCAATAATGAGACCACCCGCACCAGGGACAATGCGCATGAGAGTTTTACCAGCCTCTACAAAGCCGCCCAAAGTATGGATACTTAAATCATCGATACGTCCATCAACAGGTGCATAGAGTGATAAGTGGTCAAGATGGTATTGAGTGCTATCAAGCTTTGCTTTTAATCCTTGAAGATTCAGTTCTGTTTCACGCGAAAGTTGCCGATAGCGGGCGATTTCATCGGAAATGAGACTTTTCCGTTGTTGGCGGAGGGTGTTTATTTCGGCGGCATTTTCTTCCAAACGTCTTTGATTGGTTAAAATTTCATGCTCGACATTTTTAAAATCATGTAAACGCTCTAAATAAACGGCTTGGCTAATGACTTTTGTTTCCATCAGGCTTTTTGCAGCCTTTAATTTTCCTTGGCTTAATTGACGATCATCTTCCAACCTATCTAATTGCGCATGTTGTGTTGCACCGCTGCGCTCGACGCGGTCCGCCTGTGCTTTTAGCGCTCTTAATTTATCTTGGAGAGATTGAAGGGTAGCGCTAATGAGTTTTTCCCCTTCTATTCTTGCAGTCGTGTTGCCAGAAGGAGGAGCTGGCAGATAGGCAAGCCCTTTGGTTACAAAATCTTTATCCAAAGGATCACTTTCATGCAAAGCTGTTAAAATAGCTGTTGCAATTTGTGCTTGAAGGGTTTGTTGCGCGATATCTGCTTGAACACGTGCGCACTCATTGAGGGCTTCACGGGGATCTAATTGAATAAGGAGATCCCCTTGATGAACAAATTGCCCTTCTTTTACAAGGATTTTCTCAATGCGTCCTGTATTTTGCGCTTGGACCAGCTGAACATAGGTGGTGGGAATAACACTTCCTTGCCCCCGTGCAACAATCTCTGTTTTTGCGATAAAGCTGCCGATTACAATAAAGAGAAATAAGGTGACCAAAACAGCAACCACCATATGAAGCGTTGGTGACAAAAGGCGCAAATAGGGAGCTTTATCTGCCATTTTTTGCCTCCAAATCAGTAAAGTTTAAGACGGTTGCATGCTGAGGGAAGAGATCACGTTTGTGGGTAATAACAAGAACAATACGATCTTGTGAAAGTTTATATAAATGCTCAACAATTTGTGCACTGACAGTGTCATCCAATGCGGAAGTAGGTTCATCCAAAATAAGAAGGCTTGGATTTATCAGAAAGAAACAAGCCAAAGCCAAGCGTTGGCGCTGACCACCTGATAAAAAACCACCTTGCTCTCCTACTTGAGTATTGAGTCCTAGAGGCAACTGAGCAATCAAATCATGGCAAGCACTAACATATAGTGCAGAGTCGATTTCATCTTTAGTGGCATCTGGTTTAGCAAGAAGCATATTCTCAAGAATGGTTCCGGAAAAAAGGCAAGGATTTTGGGGAAAATACGCGATTGTTTCACGCACGCTACGGACATCAAAATTCTGTAAAGGTTGTGCGTTAATCAATATCTTCCCGCTTGTTGGGGGGAGAGTCCACAAAGGAGCTTCGCCAAGGTTGTTTTTCCGCACCCTGAAGGACCAAGTAACATAATTGGTTGCCCAGGTTGTAAACAGACATCAAGATGATTGATAATGGATTTATCTCCATAAGAAAAACAGAGATCGTTGGCCTCAAGATGAGGAGGAGCACTGAGTTGAAGAGGCGGCTTTTTTTCTTCCCATTCTGAAGGGGAGTTAAGAATATCGCCCAAACGAAGACGAGAGATTTTCAAATGCTGCCATTCTTCCCATAGGGATGCAAGGCTTAAGATAGGACCAGAAACATTTCCAGCGAGGAGATGAAAGGCAATAAGTTGTCCTAGTGTAATCTGGTTTTGAAGAACTGCCTGAGCACCAAAAAAGATAATAAAAATAGTGAAAAGATCACCAAAAATATGACTCATGGCTCCATTGAGAAGATGCAATTTACTAGTTGTAAGGCTTTGATCTAAACTACGGGCTAAAGTCTCTTGCATGCGTATTGTATGGGCTGGCTCCTTTACATGCGCTTTAATGGCTTCAAGATTGATAAAACTTTCAATGAGGCGCGATTGATGGGCGGCTTGCAGAGTGAAAGCACGGCGTAATTGGCGGCGCAAGAAGGGACCGACAAACGCTAAAGAACCCATTTGTAAAGGTAAAATGATAAGGACAATAAAGGTCAGTTTTGGACTAATGGAAAAGAGTGCAGCAATATAAATAATGGCAAACAGAACATTCAGTACGGTTGTGGCGATGGTTCCTGTTAGAAACCCGCGAATTGTATCAACATCTCAGATTCGCGTGAACAGTTTCCCCATTTGCCAAGTGCGTAAAGTGGGCAAGGAAAGGCTTAACACATGGGTGTAAATGCGCCGTCCAAATTCTAGCGTAAGCCGATTGGCTAAATAGGCACCTAAGTAACCTGAAAGAGTGCTAAGAGCCGTGCTAAACAGCATGATAGCAACCATCAAGACAACGATAGCATAGAGACTTTCAATACGCTGAAAAGGGGGAATACGGTCGATAATCGCTTGAAAAATAAAAGGATTCACCAAGCCCAGCAAACGCAAAACAACAGCAACGCAACTGAGTTCGATGACATAATAAATATATTTCTTTGTTGTTATTGTAAACCAAGAGAAAAGGATACTAGTTTTTCTTGTGAATGTCTCATTTGAATTTATAATTTTATTTAAGAGAAAGAGCGATTGATGTCGCATATTTAAACAGTATTGTAAATAGTATTATATTAATACAAAATATATATCTTGTATTAATATAATATAAACATAATGTATTTATTATTTATACAGTATTTTTATTATTATTTTTACAAATTATGTTTGAAATTTGCTAAAATGAACAATAATGAAATTCCCACTGTATCTTTGTGATACAGTTATTTCTAATAATAAAAGAATGATATAAATGGGTAGTTCAAGCTCATCACATGATTCAATTAGTAACTCACATCCAAAAAGTTGGCTTTTTCCAGAAGAAGATGATTGTAGCCCAGGCGCTCATGCCCAAGCAGCAGGTGCAGGCGGCATCATAGGAGACGTAATAGGAGGTATTGCTGGTGCAGTTGGAGGTCTTTTTTCTGGACCGGGAGGTGTCAGTTCTGGCTTTGTCAATGGAGCAATAGGAGGTGGACTAGCAGGAGCTGGTGACGCTGTGGTAGATAAATACAATGCATGCTATACGGCACCAAGTTGTGAAACAAGCGATTATGTTGAAGCAGCTGCCATACACGGAGGCATAGGACTAGCATCTGGTGCATTATTTGGTCCGCAAGTAGCACTAACAGGCGGATTAGGAGGAGCTGCTGACGGTTTGATAGATAAGTACAATGAATGCCATCCGAATCCAAGTTGTGAAGTAAGCGATTATGTTGTATCAACAGCCATAAAGGGAGGCGCAGGAGCATTAATTGGTTTATTAGGTGGTCCGGAAACAGCAGTCGCAGGCGGAGTAATGGGAGCTATTAGTGGTTTTAAAGATAAGTACAATCAATGTCATCCGTAAAGTAGAGGGAGGCTGTTTCTAATTTATTTAGAAAATAGCTAGTAAGATATTTCTGAGATCAGTGATATTGTAAACATACTTTAAAGCTATGGCTAAACTGATTTCAGGGATATTTTTGTGTATGATAATAGATATTTTATTTTGGATTTTTTTGTTATGAATACTTTTACTGGCTCCTTATTGGCAACGTTTATATGTGGATTTTTAATGTTTTCTTACAATAGATTTAAAGGTGAGAACTGGAGTATAAAAAGGACAACATTATCAACAATTAGGTTTTTTATATTATATTATGCTGCAAATTTATTAATTGAATATATGGGAATTTTAAAATAATATAAAATCAAGTTGTTATATTATTTTAAAATATAATTATAAGGTGTTATTTGTAGAGTTATTTATAAAAAATAAGTTATTATTTTTATATAATATTTATCTTTAAAAAAATGTTTACTGATTACATTGAGATAGATACTTTAAAATCAGTATTATCATCAAGAATTCTGTTTTTTATTTCCTATTTTAAATCTTTTTAATTATTTCAAGCATGGGTTGTTTTGAGATTATTATCTTTTGTATAAGGATTATCAATTTATAGTTTTTGAAAAGTGATTGTTTGCTTATGTATCATGTTTATTGAAAAATAGGCAATTGTTATGGATATAAAATGCCTTATTTCTCTTAGATTGTTATTCATCGTCTTGTGAAAGAGGAAGGGAAGCGATTTCCGTATCAAGGGCATCCATAAAATCGATAATAAAAGCAGCATTTGTCCCCAAATCTCTTGGCAAATAACGAGAAGCAGAACGCATATCAACAAAAGTTGTATCCCCTTCATCAGTTAAGCGTATCACGATATCCGAAATAAACCCAAGGTAAAAAGTTTTAGCTCTCGTTTCAATATAAAGCGCATTTTCTTCACCTTTAAACTCTCGTTGAGCCACAACAGGCCAATCATAGGCTGCTAAAACATTGAGAACAGATTCGCGAATACGATCAGGTGAACCATCATAACGGCGCCCCGATATTTCTGGCCATTGTGACATCTGTAATGTTTCTTGTTCAGTCAAAACACTTTTGAGCGGTAAAGCATCGCTGGGACGTATTGTGCGAAAAAAAGCCGGCGGACTTTGTGTATCGGTAGAAATATCGTAAAGAGCCGGTAAGGTAAACCAAAGTCCAAAAAATAACATCAGTGGTGTAGCCGTTATTACCGAATAAATGATCCCTTTTAAAGCTTTCATTCCCCCTAGGGCTCCATAGACCCATAAGCTGTAAAGTGCTTTTAAAGCAAGAAAAAGAGAAATAATCACACAGCCGGTAGAGATTCCGATCAAAATTATGAAGTCGGTTACGTTAATGACGGAAAAACGTTGTAAAATGAATGAAAATAATAAAACAAAGAACGACAATCCACCAAATCGAGGGGACCATACTGCTGCTCTTGAAATGAACCGAACATATCTCTTCTTCATGAAGTTTTTCCCCTCAATTGTAAACTATAAGCCAAGTTTTTTCAGAGTGCATATCTTACAAAAAGCTTATGCTCATAAAACAAAAATAAAGCACTTATTTTTGAGGTCAAGGATGCATAATGTCTTATAAGTTTCCAGCGATTATTTTTGCGCTTCATTGAAGGTAATCAGTATTTCTTCTATAGTTTATCATGTCATTGATGCGAATTTTATGGGAATGTTTGTAAATAAAAAGAAATAAACTCAAATAACAAGTTTTACGGTTGTTAGCAGCATATTTTTCTAGAACTTTACTCTTGATTTTCTCTTCTGATTGCTGGGAGTTTTTTCTGTCAGATAATGCGTAATCAAATAGGATATGATGATGTGCAATAGAGATTTCATTCTATCTCAATAAAAAATTGAGGGATTTATAATCAGATAAATCTGAATTCGAAGATTCAATTAATAGAGAAAAAAGATAACCATTTTGATAGGCTTCATGTATTTTGTATAGAAAGTAAGGTATTGTACAAATGAGAGGTTACTCCGTTTTTATTCATAAAATATGCGGCAGGTCGCAGATGAAAGAAAAGCTTCACTTTCTTTTTTTGCAAGTGAAGAAGGGGCAAAAATACGTAAAATGACAAAACCTTCATTCAAATTTTTAGCAACCAAAACTGAATTGGCATTTTTTTTAGGTTTTGATTTTTTGAGTTCTATGATTTGTATTGGTTTTCCAATAATAAGATCGAGTGTATTATCAGGGGCTGTTCGGTCATTAAGGCTATAGAAAATAATTCCTTTGTGTGTGTAAGCTGCTAATGTCCAAAATTGTCGTGTTTTCAAAGCTTTTAAATGAACAGGTCCATTTTCAAGATTAAATCTGCAGACTTTAAGAAGAAAGAGTGGATCAGCAGATTGTTGAATAGGATTATCGGGAGTAAAAGCAACAAATTGATAAGGGGCTCCGGATTTTTTAAGTGCTGTCCATATATTATTTTGTGCCCAATAGGGGATCAGAAAGAGAACGCAAATATGAACGATAATAGCGCCAATGATTGCAAGAAGTGCGATATAAATGAATCTAGTCACAATTTATTTGTCCTGATGGGATTTGTTCTATTGATGGCATTGTAAGCTTTTGTAATGCCGTTGCAGAGATGATTGAGGTATCGTATAAGGTAAGAATAAGCCCGAATTCTTTTTGACTAACTGTTGCAAGCCAATTGCCGGCTTGCGGTGTAGGTGAAATATTGATGCGCAATGAGCCATCATGCTCATAAATAATAGCGTTCGTGTGGAGTTCAAAAGGTATTTCTTTGGATGAAGTATAGGGTTTTAGGGATTTGTCAGCTGTATAAAGGGTGAAAAGACGAGTTTCAGGGATGGTGCCTTTGAGTAAATAATGACAGTGGGGGTGGAGTGGACGCCCTTGGTTGTCTTGCCAAATCTGGAATTGAAGACCTTCAGTGCGTCCGAGTGAAACAATGCCTCGTTTGGTCGTGCGGGCGCGGGTATAAGGATCCATATTGGCGGTTCCCATTTTTGGATAAGCACTCCATTTTCCAATTCTAAAGCGTTCAAAATGAGGAAAGGAATTGAGCACATAATCGACACTCAGTTTTCCACATAAAATGGAAAAAGCGAAGATAAAAAAGAAAATGGTGATATTAAAAAACATCAGTGAATATCTTGAATTCAAAATGTTGAATCTCCAGTTGTTTTCACCTTCAAAGAAATTGCAGATGGTTTTTTCAGATCTTTGTTAATCAATCGCACAATATTCAATGTTTCAGGAGAAAGCGTAGAGGGTATTGGGGAAAAAAATTCAGAATCTGCATGGGAGGAAAGTATTGGGGGATGATAAGGAAGAAGAGAATCTTTAACACCATAGAGTTGTTTGAGCATAATATTTTGGTGTGCAGCAAGCATGATGCGTTGCCATATCATGGCAGGGACTCCACCCCCAAAAGCACGATTCATCGGTGAAAAGTTATCATTTCCCATCCATACCGCTCCAGTATAATTGCCAGTAAAGCCAACAAACCAAGCATCACGATAGGATTGTGATGTTCCAGTTTTCCCAGCGACAAGAGTCATGGGCAGAGCAGCACGCTTACCAGACCCTCGTGTTGTGACACCCACCATCATTTGGTTCATATAAGCAGCTGATTGTCTGCTGAGAACTCGGTGTAACTTATTTCCGTTATGCTCGAAATCCCATACCACATGCCCATCAATTGTTCTGATTTGCGTGAACCCATGACGATTACCAGCTATTCCGCCATTCGCAAAGACATTAAAGCCAGTTGCTTGATCCATGGGGGTCATGTTGGAAGTGCCCAGAACCATCGTTTTGTGTGATAAAATATGCGCGTTAATTCCCATATTCTTGATGAGATCTATGATAGGTTGGGTATCGCGGTGAAGATATTGATAGGTGAGATACACAGGGACTGTATTAATAGAAAAAGCTAAAGCTGTTGCTAAATCAATTTTCCCCAAATAACGGCCCGAATTATTTTTTGGTGTCCAACCTCCCCAATTGATCGGAGCATCTAAAACGATTGTCGAGGGAGAAAGTCCGTGTTCCAGTGCGGTTGCGTAAACATAAGGTTTGAATGAAGAACCAGTTTGTCGTCCGCCTTGTGTTGCTCTGTTAAATTGGCTCTTTTTATAATCTTGTCCTCCAACAATTGCGCATACGGCACCGTTATTATCGAGTATAACAGTGGAAGCTTGTGTTACGCGATATTGTTGACCATACTGATGTAAATGATATGCAATTGATTCTTCTGCTGCTTTTTGAATATTTGGATCAAGAGTCGTTTGAATAATTAAACTATGGCTTGGAAGTTGATTGCGCATTTTTTTGACTTCCTCGAATGCCCAATCAAGAAAATAATCAGGCTGATTATTTTCTATTTGGGGAAGTGCCCTAGCAGGGTGGCGATGCGCATTGATAATCTGGCTCTTCGTCATAAAGCCACTATTAACAAGATTAGAAAGGACGATATTGGCACGTGTTTGAGCCGCAAAGAGATGACTATGAGGAGCATATTTTGTTGGAGCTTTAAAGAGTCCTGCTAACATAGCAGATTCACTTAAAGAGACATGACGTATGTTTTTTCCAAAATAAAATTTTGCTGCTGCGGCAATACCAAAATTGTTTCCTCCCATATAGGCCCGGTCAAGGTAAAGTTGTAAAATCTGCTTTTTGCTAAAATTTGCTTCTAGCCAAAGAGCAAGATAAGCTTCTTTGATTTTACGTGTTATGGTTCTTTCGTTTGTTAAAAATAAATTTTTAGCCAATTGTTGTGTGAGAGTTGAACCACCTTGCACCACACCTTTAGCTTGCATATTTTGTGAAATTGCCCGTGTAAGTCCTTGAAAATCAATGCCCCAATGATCAAAAAAACGACGGTCTTCTGTAGCGAGAACCGCTTTAATAACAGTGTCAGGCATTTCTTCAACGGGGACAGAGATCGCCGGCAGTGCACCACGGTGCCCAATGGAATTTCCATAGCGATCTAGAAAAAGAATGGAAAAGTTTTTAGGAGAAGACCAATCTGTTTTGGTCACTTCAAAAACAGAAATGCCCAAAATAGTGAAAAGAGTAAATCCCATCAACCCTAATGTCAGTATTTCATCGAGAACTTCAACGATAAAACGTTTCCATCCTTGAAGATGAAAATTTTGTGAGACGATTTTTGCCTTTTTCCAGAAAAAACTGTTAGCAGAACGAATGTGATAAAGCGCTGTGTCTAATCGTGCGTCTAATTCAATGAGAGCAGGACTGTGAAATGGCTTACGATGTTGCCCTTTCTTTTTTTTAAAAAAATCAAACATTTAAAGAGAGCCTATGGCAAAGAAATACAACCAAACAAATCTACAATAATTATATGGAGTAGAAGTATTTTTTTGCTATAGTGCTAACAGAGAAAGAGTTTATTTTAGAATTATTCATTTTTCGTAAGATAGTGTATTAATATTTTATTATTTTATTGAATAAATTTTATTCTCATTATTAAAAATATTTTTTTGATTTTTTAAAAATTTGGAGTAATGTTAATATGTTCTTCTGTAAGATAGAGGATAAATTATTTCCATTTGTGATTTTTAAATCGACTGAAAAAAACCATTATTTCTTTTATCCTTTATCAAGGAGAAGAGATGGGTTATTGAAATATTTATGATGAAAAAAAAATTCTTGTTCGTAATAATAGCAGCTTTTTTAGGAGCAGATTCTGTTCTAGCTTCTGGGTGTGCTGAAGTAGGTAAGAAGGCTGCCGCGCAAGAGAGCGGGGTTCTCGTCCGTTCAAAACCGGTTGTTCAGGATGGAAAGGACATGTGTGCAATTGTAGTTGTTGTACCAGCCCGTAATGGTGAAAAGTTACGTCGTGTTGAGTTTTTTGTTCCTGCTGATTAGTTTTTGGCAGATGGTGTTGTGATGCGTATCTTAATCGTTGAAGATGATCGGAATCTTCACCATCAATTAGCAGAAGCTGTAAGACGTGCAGGATATGTTTCCGATAGTGCTTTCGATGGTGAAGAGGCTTATTTTTTAGGGAGCACAGAGTCTTACGACGCGGTGATACTTGATATAGGTTTACCGCAGATTGATGGTATTAGTGTTGTTGAAAAGTGGCGTCAAGAAGGGCTCTCCATGCCTGTTTTAATGCTAACGGCGCGAGACCGTTGGTCTGATAAGGTGCACGGTATTGATGCTGGAGCTGACGATTATGTTGTGAAGCCATTTCATTTGGAGGAAGTGATGGCGCGCTTGCGAGCATTAATTCGTCGCACTACGGGACATGCGACAAGTGCATTATGTTGCGGAAATGTTTTGTTGGATACAAAGACGTCTCGTGTTTTTGTAGATGGTCAATTGATTAAACTAACATCTTATGAATTCAGACTGCTTTCGTATCTCATGCATCATTGTGACAGGGTCATTTCAAGAACAGAGCTTACAGAACATCTTTATGATCAGGATTTTGATAAGGACTCGAATACGGTGGAAGTCTTTGTAGGTCGGTTACGGAAAAAGCTTGGAGTGGATTTGATTGAAACTATTCGAGGAATGGGGTATCGCGTGAGAATGCTAGGTGATTAATGAATGTTTTTGAAGAGAATAATTGGTGTAGGAGGTTCTTTTTTGTAATTACTCGATCTCTCAGTTTACGTGTTATGATCTTATCAACATTATGGGTTGTTATTTCTCTTTTATCGATTTCTGCAGTAAGTATTTTATTTTATAAGCGTTCAACTGAACAAAGCCTAGAGCGTATCCTTTCTGCTCAACTCTACAGTCTTATTGCAACAGTGACGGTGTCATCGGAAGGTACTTTGATAGGAGGGGCTGGGATTGATGATATTCGTTATTCTGATCCAACAACAGGATGGTATTGGGAAGTTGTTGCGATATCCTATAATTTAAAAGGAAGATTGACATCCCCATCATTGGGAACAGGCGAGATATTTACACCAAGTGATGTTGATATACCTTTTGACAATAAATTCTTTCGCTCTTATCGGATAACGGGGAACAATGGTCAAAAGTTACAAGTGATTGAGAGTGATGTTGTTCTTGATAATAAAAATCATATTGCACGTTTTCGGCTTGTTGGGAATATCGATGAAGCTCATGCCCAGGTAAAGGAATTTACGCGAACTTTGCAAATTTTTCTTTGGAGTTTCGGTATCGGGAGTGTTCTTATTAATATTGCTATTATTTTCTTTAGTTTTCAACCGTTGAAGCTTATTCGACACGCATTGAATGATATTCGCGAAGGAAGAGTTCATTATGTGAATACGGATTTAGTAAGCGAAGTGATGCCGCTTGTACAAGAGATGAATGCTCTCATTAATAATAATCAGCGTATTATTGAGCGATTTCGCACACAAGTTGGTAATCTCGCGCATTCATTGAAGACGCCTCTATCCGTGATTATGAATGAGACAGATAAGATGCGCGGAGAAAAGGCTTGTTTGTTGAGAGAGCAAACGCAAATAATGCAAGCTCAAATCAATCATTATCTTCAGCGTGCACGGATTGCAGCACAATGCGATAGTATTGTCTATCATACGTCTGTTCGCAGTGTGCTTGAACGTTTGGTGCGGGTTATGAAAAAGCTTAATCCTGAAAAACAAATTCAATTTATTATGGATGTTGATGATATTGTTTTTTCTGGAGAGAAGGAAGATTTAGAAGAAATTGTAGGGAATTTGATTGAAAATGCTACTCAGTGGTCTCGAGCAAAGGTTTTGATCTCTTGTTGTTTAGAAGAAAATGTTGAAGAAAAAGAATATTTTAGTATCTTTGTAGAAGATGATGGTCCTGGTTTAACAGAAGACAAAATTGATGAAGCATTAAAAAGAGGGCGGCGGTTTAATGAAAGTAAACTAGGGGCAGGCTTAGGGTTAGCAATTGTTTCAGATATGGTCAGTGAATATGGTGGCAATCTCTTTTTATCACGTTCTGATTTGGGTGGATTGTATGCAAAAGTTTTGTTACCTAAGATGGGAGAATAACATATTTTCTTCTTAAGCAAGAAATGTCTATAAAGTTTATAAAGCAGTATTTTAGACAATACATAAAGAGTAGGGAAACATTATTTTTAGTTTCTTTGCTTAATTGATATATATATGATAGATATTTATAATATTCTCCATGAAAAAATGAATTTTTATTAATTCACATCACTCTTCTTATGAAGAAGATAAAATGTAAGCGAGTTATTCTCTGTTCGTATTGGAAAAAAACGATATGCTCTTATTAATTTTTGCAGCATTTTTTCTGACTTTTCTGGCAAGTATTCTTTTTCTTTCACTACGTTTTGACGATGAGATAAAGAAAGAATGGACAGTTGAAACCGTAGATGGTTATAGAAGCCATAAGCGTACGATTGAGTTTAACAAGCTTTATATGAATTATAAAAAAAGAAATATTCTTAAGGCTTTGAGTATTTTGTTTGTTCTTCTGATGACATGGAGTATTTATGGGCTGACAGGCAATCCAGAAGTGAAAAGTTATTTTTTTAGCGAATTAATGGATAAGGATCCTAAAACTCTCAGTAAGCAAGAAAAGCTTATTCGTTTACAAGTGCTTTTTTTCCGTGCACCTCACGATGGCAAGCTAGCAGATGCGTTAGCGGTAGGGTATCTCGAAGAAAGCCTTTTTCAAGAAGCTGTGAATACTTATTTAGATGCACTTCGTTTGAATGGAGAAACAGCTCCAAGGCTTGTCGGATACGGTTTAGCATTGGTTGGTTATGAAGGGGGGGTGATAACGCAAGAAGCGCAAAATGCCTTTCAAAAAGCAGCAGATTTAGCCCCAACAGATTTTTATCCACGTTTGTTGTTGGCCGATGCATTGCATCAAGCAGGAAAAACTGCGCAGGCAGTGCAATTTTTACAAAGCTTTCTTGATACAATGCCTGAAAATTTTTCAGGACAATCACGTGTTAAAAAAATGATGATTCAGTTACGTGATTTATCGAGTGAGCATACAGAGAAAAGAAATCTTGCACCTATGTAGAAGATGTGCAAAGCTCTTAAAAAATAAAATATTGATACTTAATTATAACGTATTTAAACTTTTTTCGCAGAGTGTCTATGAACAGTCAATCTTTAAAGAGTTCTGCCTCATGGAAGGTTATTTTAGAGCAGCGAAAAAAAAGGCGCTTACTGATCATATTATTATGTTGTTTGGTTATGACAATTGCAGCAAGTCTCATAGTGTATGCAATGCGTCATGCGGTCAGTTTTTTTAGAATGCCCTCTGAAATTACAAGAGAAGATATTTTAACGGAGCGCCCTTTGCGTTTGGGTGGCTTTGTTGAAAAGGGAACCGTTCAATATGTTGGAGAGAGAGGCGTTATTTTTTTTGTAACGGATAACAAAAAACATGAAAAAGTGGTTTTCAATGGTGCATTACCGGATCTTTTTCGTGAAGGTCAGGGGGTGATTGTAGAAGGGCATTTCGATAAACAGGGCTTTTTTATAGGGATGCGTATTTTAGCAAAACATGATGAAACTTATATGCCTAAAGAAACAGCTGATCGTTTGAAAAAACATTACATTATGGAGAAATAATTCGATTGTGCTTGTCGAACTGGGTCATATTTTTTTAGCTGCAGCATTTTCAGTAAGCTTATTAGGGGCGTTTTTACCTGCTTTAGGTTTTTGGTGGAGAGAGCGTTTGTTAATGCAAACAGCTGTTCCTCTAACATATATCACTTTTACATTACTACTTTTATCTTTTTTAGTGATAATTTATGCTTATGTCGTATCTGATTTTTCTGTTTTGAACGTTGTTGAGAATTCTCATTCAGAAAAACCGATGCTCTATAAAATTACAGGTGTTTGGGGAAATCACGAAGGCTCTATGTTGTTATGGGTTTTAAGTCTTGCTTTTTTTAGCGCATTGATGGCTTTTTTTAGCCAACATTTGCCAGAAGATTTTAAGACGCTTGTTTTAATTTGCCAAAGTTGGATTACAACTTCTTTTCTTTTATTTATTCTTTTTGTATCCAATCCATTTTTACGCGTGAATCCACCAGCATTGCAGGGAAATGGTCTCAATCCTCTTTTACAAGATATCGCATTAGCAATTCATCCACCGCTACTTTATTTAGGTTATGTTGGTTTTTCACTTTGTTTTTCTTTTGCCGTTGCGGCATTGATTATGGGACATGTTGATAGAATTTGGGCGCGTGGGATTCGTCCGTGGCTTTTACTTTCTTGGTGTTTTTTGACATTGGGTATTATGGTTGGCTCCTATTGGGCTTATTATGAGCTAGGATGGGGCGGCTATTGGTTTTGGGATCCTGTTGAAAATGTTTCGTTTATGCCTTGGCTTTCAGGAACGGCTCTTTTACATTCTGCTCTTGTTCTCGAAAAACGAGAAATATTGAAAAGTTGGACTTTGTTTTTAGCGCTGCTTACTTTTTCCCTTTCTCTGATGGGAACTTTTCTTGTGCGTTCTGGGCTTTTAATTTCTGTTCATAGTTTTGCTGTTGATCCAGCACGGGGGCAGGCAATGCTTGCGCTTTTCTTTTTTTTTACAGGAGCGGCTTTTTTTCTTTTTGCTTTGCGCACCCCTATTTTAAAAACAGAAAGATTTTTTCAACCAATTTCACGTGAAGGGTTTATTGTTTTAAATAATTTGTTATTTACAACAATAACAGCAACAGTATTGATTGGTACGCTTTATCCTTATTTTATTGAGATATTAACTGGGCAAAAAATTTCTGTAGGGTCTGCTTTTTTTAACATTACTTGTGGACCGCTAATGGTTTTGCTGTTGTTGTTTGTTCCGTTTGGGACAATGATGGCATGGAAACGCGGTGATTTTCTTGCAGTTTTTGAACGGTTATGGTTTGTTTTTGTATTCGTTGGTATCGTCTGTTTTATAATATTCTATGCGGCATCTGTGCGTGATATTTTTGCAGTTTTAGGGATTGGGCTTTCAGCGTTTGTTTTTTTAGGCAGTTTAGCGGATCTATGGGGAAAGAGTGGATATGGCAAGAGAGCTTTTTCAGTACGCGTTAAGAGATTTCTTGGATTGCCATGGTCTACTTTTGGTGCAGCAATAGCACATATGGGATTAGGCGTTACACTATTTGGTATTGTTTGTGTGGCAAGTTTTGGGCAAGAACGTATTTTAATCATGAACATAGGGGATAGGGTGACGATAGCGGATAAAACGCTTCATTTTGATGCAGTGTATGATGGTGTTGGTTCGAATTATTCGACAATGGAGTTTTATTTTAAAATATATGAAAATAAAAACATTGTGGGTCATGTAACAGCCTCAAAGCGATTTTACTCAAGTCAAAATACATCAACAACAGAAGTTGGTCTGAAAAATCATGGCTTATCGCAGCTATATATTGTACCGGGACATATCGATAATCGGGGTCTTGTTGTGCACGTATGGTGGAAGCCTTATGTAATATGTATTTGGTTAGGGGCATTCATGATGGCTATGGGGGGATGTCTTTCTCTTCTGGGGTATTGGTTTCGCATTGGCATGTACAATAGGGTAGTGCTTGCTTTAAATTTTTGGAAAAGACATTGAGATGAAACAAATTCTTTGGATTGTATTTTTTTTAATTGCAACGTTTCCTTTTCAATTAGCAATAGCAGTAGAGCCGGATGAGATTTTAAAGGATAAGATTCTTGAAGCGCGAGCACGCCATATTTCATCGCATTTACGTTGTCCGGTTTGTCAAAATCAATCAATTGATGATTCAGATGCTGCTTTAGCACGTGATTTACGGCTTTTAATTCGGGAAAGGCTAAAAATGGGCTATAGTAATCAGCAAGTCACTGACTTTCTTGTTGAGCGATATGGTGAATTTATTCTCTTGAAGCCACCATTGAATAAAATAACTTGGTTTTTATGGTTCTCGCCTTTGATCATTATTATCACTGGCATAAGTATCATATTTTTCCACTTCAAACGGAATAATCATGCGTTATGTGAATGAAAAAGAACAGTCAAAAATGTCATTGCATTAAAAAAGATGTTACATAAAAGAAATCAGATCATTTGCAATGAGCATACAATCTTATTGTAATTATATTAGGGAATACTGAAACCTTACAAAACTTTAATAATTTAGACAGAAAACGGTAAGGTCTGGTATTTTATAAGTGGTCGGAATTGGAATAAAGGTATGATTGAATAGGAGCATAGAGTAAATGGTTAAAAAGGCTTTCTTTAAAACATTTGTCGCAGTGAGTTTTTCTGCGATATTGGAAAGTGCACTGTTTTTTAGTGGATGTACATCAAGCTTGTGGATGACAAAGGCTCATGCAAGTTCTGTATTTACTTCGTTAATGCAACAACAGGGATTTGCCGATATTGTTGCTCAAGTGAAACCAGCCGTTGTAGCAGTACAAGTAAAGAGCAATAAAAAGAAAGAAGATAGGTTCTTTAGCAACTTTTTTAGTGGTCCAGGACTTGATCAATTACCAGATCAGCATCCTTTAAAAAGATTTTTTAAAGAGTTTTATGATTTTGATAAACCTAAAAATAAATTTCCGCACCAATCGCAGAGACTCCGTCCTGTTGCTTTTGGATCGGGTTTTTTTATTTCATCTGATGGTTACATTGTGACCAATGATCATGTGATTTCTGATGGAACAAGTTATACTGTTGTTCTTGATGATGGTACAGAATTGAATGCAAAGCTCATTGGGAAAGACCCCAAAACCGACCTTGCCGTACTAAAAGTGAATGATAAAAGAAAATTTTCCTATGTTGATTTTGGTGATGATTCAAAGCTTCGTGTTGGGGATTGGGTTGTTGCCATTGGGAATCCATTTGGTCTTGGTGGAACTGTGACAGCAGGTATTGTTTCTGCACGTGGACGTGATATTGGCACTGGTGTGTACGATGATTTTATTCAGATTGATGCTGCTGTTAATAGAGGAAACTCTGGTGGTCCAACGTTTGATCTTAATGGAAAGGTTGTTGGGGTTAATACAGCAATTTTTTCTCCTTCTGGAGGAAATGTTGGGATTGCTTTTGCTATTCCGGCTGCGACTGTAAAACAGGTTGTACAACAACTTATTGAAAAAGGTTCAGTTCAACGTGGTTGGTTAGGTGTTCAGATTCAGCCGGTAACAAAGGAGATTTCCGATTCAATAGGTTTGAAAGAAGCCAAAGGTGCTTTGGTTACTGATCCGTTAAAAGGACCGGCAGAAAAGGCTGGTATTAAAGCGGGTGATGTAATTATTTCAGTGAATAATGAAAAAATTGCTGATGCGCGTGAGCTGGCGAAACGTATTGCAAATATTAAACCAGGAGAAATGGTAACCATAGGGATTTGGAGATCAGGTAAGGAGGAGAGCATCAAGGTTAAACTCGCTTCAATGTCTGAAGATGAAAGTAAGAAAGAGACTTCAAAATATTCAAATGGACAGAGTGATTTAGATGAAACATTGGAAGATTATGGTCTGATTGTTATGCCTTCTGATGATGGTGTAGGGGTTGTCGTAACGGATGTCGATACCGATTCAGATGCTGCAGATAAAGGGATACGCCCTGGTGATGTCATTGTGACAGTAAATAATAAACCGGTTAAACGAGTCTCTGATATTATTAACACAATCAAAAATGCTCAGCAGTTAGGACGAAAGGCTATACTCTTACAAGTGCGGACAAATGATCAAAATCGTTTTGTTGCTCTTCCAATTTTCAAAAAGTAAGGCTTTAGTTTGTAGGACAAATGTTTATTAAATATTTGTCCTACAACATAATAAAATAATGGAGATACGTTTTATGAAGATACTCGTTATTGAAGATGATCATGAGACGGGGCATTATCTCGAAAAAGCTTTTTTGGAAGTAGGGCATTCCGTTGATGTTGCTTATGATGGGGATACGGGATATGCTTTAGCAACCACGGAAAATTATGACGTTATGGTTGTTGACCGAATGCTTTTACATCGTGATGGTCTTTCTATTATTGCTGAATTGCGCGCTAAAGGCAATGAAACACCGGTTCTTATCCTGTCTGCTTTAGGGCAAGTTAATGATCGTGTAACGGGGCTGCGTGCAGGGGGAGATGATTATTTGACAAAGCCTTATGCTTTTTCTGAACTTCTTGCGCGTGTTGAAGTTTTACAACGGCGGAAAAATCCTAAAGAAGCAGAAACTGTTTACTGTGTAGGTAATCTTGAGCTTGATCGGTTAGCACATACGGTAAAACGAGGTGATAGAAACATTCTATTGCAACCACGAGAGTTTCGTTTACTTGAATATTTGATGCGTTATGCCGGGCAGGTTGTTACACGCACTATGCTTTTGGAAAATGTTTGGAATTACCATTTTGATCCACAAACGAATGTCATTGATGTCCATATCTCCCGTTTGAGAGCCAAAATTGAAAAAGATTTTGATGTTCCCCTTCTTCATACAGTGCGTGGAGCTGGATATATGCTGAAAGTACCAGATAACAAAGCATGAATCGTTTGATTAATATAATGCGCACGACAGCGCTAAGGCTTTCAGCACTTTACATTTTATTGTTTGGATTGGTGGCAACAGGACTTTCTATTTATATGACGGCATTTTCTGCTTCATTGTTAACAGAGCAAACTGAACAGGCTTTACATGAAGAATTAAAGTATATTGAAAATGCTTATAATTATGGGGGATTATCCTTATTAATGCGCACTATTGATTATCGTTCAAGACAACCAGGAGCATTTCTTTATCTTGTCACGGATTCTATGGGGCGTATTTTAGCAGGAAATGTAGCACGTATTGAATTAGGTCTTTTGAATCAGAGTGGTTTTATTTCTACCTCTTTTTTATATTCCCGTTTTGGAGAACATGGCAAAACAAGTGAACATCGCGCTTTGGCGGTTATTGTTGATTTACCTAATGCTATGAAGATTCTTATAGGACGTGATTTGGATGAGCCAGAACGTTTTGCTGTTGTTATTCGCAAAGCTGTGATCATTGCACTTGCTGCAATGGTTGGAGGCGCTTTACTCATATGGTTTTTTGTTGGCAGGAGAGCTTTACAAAGGATTGATCATGTAACGGCTGCATCACAGCGCTTGATGGATGGTGACTTCAGTGGGCGTTTACCTGTCTCTGGAGTAGGGGATGAGTTTGATCGATTGTCAACCAATCTTAATGTTATGTTAGACCGCATTGAAGAGTTAAATATTGGTTTACGTCAAGTATCAGATAATATTGCTCATGACCTGAAAACGCCGTTAACGCGTCTTAGAAATCGTGCTGAAGAAGCACTTTCAGGAAATAAGACAAAGCTTGAATATCGTCAGGTCCTTGATAGGGTTATTGCAGAATCAGATCAACTTATTTGTACGTTCAATGCAATTTTAATGATTTCACGTATTGAGGCCAGCAGTGCAATTGAGCATCTTGAAATGATGAATATGAAACTGATCCTTGAGGATGCTGTTGAGATTTACGAACCTTTTGCTGAAGAGTCAGGTGTTTTACTTCGGTTGGGGAATATATTTGATAAAGAGCTTAAGTTGAATCGTGAGCTTGTTGCACAATCAATTTTTAATCTTATAGATAATGCCATTAAATATGCGTCTAAAGGTGAAAGGAAAGCGGAGGTTTGCTTATCAATGGAATATCGTGATGAACATTTATTAGTTGTTGTGAGCGATAATGGACCAGGAATAGCAGAGGATAAACGTGAAAAAGTGACAGAACGATTTGTTCGTCTTGAAGAAAGCCGCACACAACCTGGGTTTGGGATTGGGTTAAGTATAGCAAAAGCAGTTATGAAGCTTCACGGGGGTGAATTGTTACTTGAAAATGCAAATCCAGGGCTTAGGGCTGTTTTGTTATTTCCTTAAAGATATTTTTCTTCACTTTTCTCTTTTCATACGTAACAACTATTTTAAAAGTATAAAGCAGTAGAAAGGAAAGCAAAATGCTTTTCAAGGGAGCGCAGACGAAACAAGCTTTTTTAAAAACACAGCTTCTCCCTTTATGCCCTCTCGATAAAAGTAGTTCCCAATGGTTAAAAGACATGGAAGAACAAGCAAGGAAAGAAGGTTTAGAATCGCTTATTTCCATCATTTCAGAGAGTGGAACGCAGATTGATTTTATCAGTTCGGTTATGACCTTATCTCCTTTTTTGCGTGAGGTTTTAATTGCCAATCCATCATATCTTAGTGCTTTATTAAATGTTGATGTAGAAACAAGGCTGAGCGAAATTATAGATGATATTACGGCTATCGATAAGGATGAAACTATAAATGAAACTTCATTGATGGCTGCTTTAAGGCGCAAAAAACGAGAAGCGCATGTTCTCATTGCTTTAGCTGATTTGGGAGGTGTTTTTACTTACGAAGTTTCATGTGCTTGGTTGACACGTTTGGGCGAAGCAGCATTAAGTGTAGCACTACGTTTTCTATTAAGAGAAGCGCATGATCATGGTAAGATCAATTTATTAAGCCGTGAGAATCCAGAAAAAGACTGTGGTTTAATTATTTTAGGGATGGGAAAGTTAGGAGCAGGGGAACTTAATTATTCTTCTGATATTGATCTTATTGTTTTCATTGATGAAACATCACCTCATATTGGTAATCTTTCTGAAAGTGTTGACGTATTTTCTAAAATGGTACGCCGATTAATCCGTATCATTCAAGAACGCACTGCGGAAGGATATGTTTTTCGTCTTGATTTTCGTCTTCGTCCAGATCCAGGTTCAACCCCTTTGGCCTTACCAGTAAGGACTGCATTGCGTTATTACGAAGGGCGTGGGCAAAATTGGGAACGAGCAGCCATGATTAAAGCACGTCCAGTTGCTGGTGATAAGAGGGCAGGTTTTAACTTTCTCAAAGAGCTGTTTCCCTATGTGTGGCGGAAATATTTAGATTACGCTGCTATTGCTGATATTCATTCGATCAAACGTCAAATTCATGCGCATAAAAATTACGGTCAAATTGCAGCTTATGGGCATAATATAAAGTTAGGTCGTGGTGGTATTCGTGAGATTGAGTTTTTTGTTCAGACACAGCAACTCATTGCTGGTGGACGTTTTCCTCAATTACGTGGACGTCAGACAGTTGCAATGTTAGCAGAACTTCACACGCTTGGTTGGATCAGTGAGAAAACGAGAAATAGCCTTATAAAAAGTTATGCTTTTCTTCGAAATGTGGAACATCGTATTCAAATGCTTTTCGATGAACAAACACATCTTCTTCCAAATGATACTGCTCAATTCACAAGTGTTGCCTATTTAATGGGTTATCAAGACAGTAGCAGTTTTATCCGTGATTTATTAAAAACACTTCAGGTTGTTGAAAAACATTATGCAGCACTGTTTGAGAATGAGCAAGAACTTGGTTTAGAAATTGGTAATTTAGTTTTTACCGGTGAAGAAGATGATCCGGAGACATTAATAACGTTAAGCCGTTTAGGCTTCGAAAGAGCAAGTGATATTTGTCGTATTATGCGCACGCTCCATTTTGGTCGTTATAAAGCAACGCAATCAGCCGAAGCACGCGAGAGATTAACGGAATTAACACCAGCTCTTTTGAAAGCTTTTGGTGGGACAAAACGAGCTGATGAGGCGATGTTGCGTTTTGATGGTTTTTTACAGGGCTTACCTTCAGGAATTCAGCTTTTTAGTCTTTTGCAGTCTAATCCCTCTCTTTTGGATATGCTTGTCCTTATTATGGGTGCTGCTCCACGTCTTGCAGAAATTATTACACGCAGATCCCACGTTTTTGATGGAATGTTAGACCCAAATATTCTTTCAGAATTACCAACAAAAACGTATTTAGAAAAACGGCTTGAATATTTTCTTGAAAATATTCTTTCTTATGAGGAGATTCTTGACCATTTAAGGATTTTTGCAGATGAACAACGTTTTTTGATTGGTATTCGAATTTTGAATGGTGCAATTACAGGAGAAAGAGCGGGTTTTGCTTTTACTGCACTTGCTGA
This sequence comes from Bartonella sp. CL435QHHD, assembly GCF_042195095.1. Classification (NCBI taxonomy): domain Bacteria; kingdom Pseudomonadati; phylum Pseudomonadota; class Alphaproteobacteria; order Hyphomicrobiales; family Bartonellaceae; genus Bartonella; species Bartonella sp. CL435QHHD. The sequence goes on along the minus strand of NZ_JBHINS010000083.1, from coordinate 135,783 downwards.
TCTTATGATTACAAAAACATTTGCTACCGTTCAAGAGGAATTTTCTCGTCTTCATGGTCGTATTAAAGGAGGGCGTGTTGGCATATTGGGTATGGGGAAACTTGGAAGTCGTGAATTAACAGCAGATTCCGATGTTGACCTCGTTTTGCTTTATGAACATGATGATGATGCAGAAATATCTGATGGAGAAAAGCCTCTTTATATTTCTCAATATTATACGCGTTTAGCACAGCGCCTCGTTTCTGCTTTATCCACTCTTACAAGCCAAGGTGTTCTTTATGTCGTTGATTTAAGGTTACGGCCGTTAGGCAATAAAGGACCTATTGCTGTTTCTTTTCCATTTTTTAAAAAGTATTATCGCCAAGAAGCATGGATATGGGAATATCTTGCTTTAACAAGGGCTCGAGGCATTGCAGGAGATCCTGATTTTTTACAAAAGCTAGAAAATGAAGTGTGTGCAATTATTGCTATTTCTCGTGATAAGAAGGAAGTTGCAAAAGAAGTGTGTGAAATGCGTTCCTTGATTGCAAAAGAAAAGCCGCCAAAAAATCAATGGGATTTTAAAACGATGTCTGGTGGCATTATGGATTTGGAGTTTATTGCTCAATTTTCTCTTATTACGCATGTCATTGAGTTTCAAATTGGAGCGACGACAGCGGATATTTTAGATCACTTACCAAACAGTTTTCTTAATCAGTCATGTATTGCTGATTTACATTATGCCTATCGTCTTTATACAAATTTGAGTCAAATTATACGGCTTTGCTTAAATGATTCTCTTGATCCCAATGACATGCCACCTGGATTAAGTGACCTTTTGTTAAATAGTGTTGGGGAACCTGATTTGCTTCGTGTTGAAAAATTAATTGCAGAAACTGGGCAATTGGTCTGTTCAGTTTTTACAAAAATCATGAAACATTAAAATAATTCTATAAGAATAATAAAAATTATTAATTCCATTTTTATATATTAATTTTTGTCTTTTATTTCATTACACGCTTGAGAGGGTTAGAGTGAAGTTCTCTAGTGGTTTTTCAAGTGTGATGAAAAAATTTCTCTGTTAAATGTGCTATTCTAGGTATTATTCTTTATACAAAAAACGATGAGTGACTAGTTTAGTGAATGATATGCTTTATGAGCCTTATCTCATTCTTTTCAAAAAATTGATATTATAATTATTTATATAATTCTGGATAATAATGATCAATATGAAGCTATAAAAGCTACTATAGATTAATAGTTTTAGGAAATTATAAATAAGATTTTAATTTTTCAACTGTGTCATTTTTGCTATAGATTTTTTGAAAAAAGTGTGAAACGATTTATTATTATTTATGTATCACATTAGCTTTTAGGGGAGCAATTATGATTACAAAGTATTTAGCCTCAACATCTATATTTTCTTTAATTTCAATTTCTGTAGTACAGGCATCGGATATCGCTATTCCTGAACAGCCTGTTCCTGTTATTGCAGCGCCTGCTTTTTCTTGGACAGGATTTTATCTTGGAGGACAGATTGGTAACTTTTCAGGTAAAACAACTGCAAGTTATTTAAAAGATGAGACAAGGATATGGAATCCAATTGGAAAGGAGAATTTACCTAAACTTTCTGGTTTTATAGGGGGAGTTTATGCAGGTTCCAATATTGATATCGATAATAGTTTTATTATAGGTATTGATACGGATATTATGTGGTCTGGTAAAAAGGATTCTAAAGATGTCGATCTACCGGAAAAAAGTCCAACTGAAGAAAAACCACAACCTACAGAAGAAAAAAGTCTAACAAGAGATTTGCATGAGAATGATTCAACAAGGCGTATTAAAGCTGTACGTCATACCTTAAAACAAAAATGGGCTGGTGCTACACGGGTGAGAGTTGGTTTTGCGATTGAGCGTATGATGCCTTATATTTCCGGAGGGGTTGCTTATACGCAGCTTCAGAATATTTTTGGGTTAGTTACTGATAGCAAAAATGGAGAAGTTGATTTTTCTGATTGGTTGCATGATGAAAAAAAGACCATGATTGGTTACACCCTTGGAGGTGGTATTGATTTTGCAATGACTGATAATGTTATTGTGCGTGCAGAATATCGTTATTCAGATTTTGGCAAAAAAAAGTTCATACAGGATAAATTTGAAATGGGCTACAAAACAAATGATTTCCGCGTGGGTGTAGCTTATAAATTTTAATTTTTTGCAGAATTAAACAATTCAAAAGTCTCATTTTCGAATGAGGCTTTTATTTTTCAGATATGCGCTGGAAAATATTCTTCACTCAAAAGAGCTACTATTTTATTCGAACAATACGTTGATTTATAAATATAATTTACTTTTTGTCATGTTGAGTGAGAGATCCAAGGATCATAAGATTTTCTCATTTTAAACCTATACCATGTTGACCAATCAAAACCGCGTCTTTTGTACGTCAAAAGGAGGGAGAGCAGTGAGATAAAAAACATTAAAGAAAGAATAAAAATGCCTCTTATGAATCATCTTAAGTGCCAAAAGCTGTCGCTACATTGGGGATTGGCAAAGTGTGAGGTTTGATACTAGCTTGCTTTTCCATAAACGTAAAGATGGTGATGCTAAATGGACTTATCATTACATCATTCATAGGTGCCGTCGGGAAATGAGTTTGGGTGCTGTAAAAGATGCTTTTTTAAACCAACACATGAATTGGCAACTTAATGGTGTTTTGTTTTATTTGAAAGACCTCTGATACAATCGACTTTTCTGTTTTGCGTTATCGTAAAATATTTTATTTAATAACAAAAAGATCGCAAAAAAAATTCTAAAGCACGTAAAATTACATCCGCAATATAACTCAATAATAATAAAAATTCATATTATAATTTTTATTATTATTAGATATTTTATGTGATATTATAAATAATAATTTATAATAATAAAATAATTATAAAGAGTATTATAAATTTATTTATAGGAAAAAATAGATAGCAAATTAGGAATTTATCGAGACATAAAAAACATTATTACCTATATCTGTTATCGAAATATAATCTATTATTTTTTATATTTTTTTTAAATGTACGATAATAAATATCGAGTGAAATAGTAAGGGATTATTTCAAATCTATTTACGATAAATCAATCAACATTATTTGTTTATAAATCACAAGTAGGTTGGGTTATTTAAATTATATACTTTAGTTATTATTTGGCTTTTTTAGTCATCTATTTTCAGGTATAGAAGCTGAATGAGCTTCTCTATTATTCTATAAAATATCATCATTGTAATATTATAAGGATTTTACGCATTAGATGCTTTTGGAGGAGTGTATGATGAAATTTAAAGCAGGGTTTATGTGTAGAGCTTTGTGAAGTAAATCACATGCGCAATTAGCAGCTGGAACCCGTGCGACAAGAATCCGGATTATTTATAAATCAGATGGGGTAGAATTTTCGTCCTTTAGGGCGGGAAGGAAGAAAACCAATAAGTTTGTAAAAAGCTCGTTACATAAGTGGGGCAGCAGATGGAATTCTCTGAGAAAAATTGATCTATTAACAGAGAAGGTGAAACTTTGTCTTTTAAGGAGAAAAAGGGAAATAAGAATTATGATTTCCAAAGGGATATGAAATAAAAATATTTTCGTTTTTGGTTGTTTTGGCAACTATGAAGGTGTTTAAAGATTAATTGTTTCAGTACATGCAATCTCGTTTTTGGGGTTGATAATGCTATAACGTTGTAATTGGCAATGCCATTGATTTTGTAAGCGTTCAATGGAAAATAAATTAAAGCCTGCGGGTGGTTTTTTATCACCAAAAGCTTGTGATGCGGAAGGAACACCAACAATAGGAATTTTTTTAATTGGTCCTTCAATGTAATTCAATGTGGGTAAATGAGTATGTCCGTGAAGAATAAGTTCACAACCGTGATATTTGATAACGTTTAGAAAACGTTTTATATCCCGTAGTTTTTTATGCCAAGACGTTGCATTGGGAAAGGGGGGATGGTGAATCATGACGACACGAAAAAGGTTGCGCTGTGCTGCTTCTTTTAAAAAGAGCGGTAAAGTTTGCGCTTGCATTTTACCAAAATAACCAGAAGCTTGAAAAGGCAGTGTCGCAATGGCTGAAGAAGCTGCTATGATGGCAACATCTTTGCGAATGCGCATATAAGGAAAGACGCTTTTTTGAGGGATGTCACCTGTAATCCAAGGTTTAAAGAGAGTGCATGCTTTTTGGAAAGCGCCGCGGACATAGGCATCGTGATTTCCAAATGTCAAAGAAATATCTTGAGGTTGTCCTAAGTTAAGTAGCCAACGACGTGCTTGTTCAAATTCCTTATCGAGAGCAAGATTTACAAGATCACCAGAGATCACAAGGTGATCAGGTTTTGTTTTGTTCAAGGCATCTATTAAAGTTTCTAGGACGTCTGTTGCCATCTGACTCTTACGTTTTTTTTGCCAATTCAGATAACCGGTAAGACGTTTCCCAGAAAGTTCGAAGAGGGAAGGTTGCGGGAGAGGTGAAAGATGTACATCCGATATATGGGCAAGATAAAACATAAAAGCTCGTAGAGTATTAAAAACGATTTAAAGAATAAACATAAGATAAGTTAGTGCTTAAAGGCAAGAAAGATTGTAAAATAAAAATTAGCTTGCAAAAAAGAACGCCTCAAGCGGAATGTTCCAAATAGAATATCCCCAATAGAATATCCCCAATAGAATATCATTGTGTTGTACATTCACATATTTGTAAAAAAAAACATTTCTCAATGCGTTTGAGCTAATTTCACGACCGGTATTCGATGCTATAATAGAAAGCTTCTGTGAAGTATATAGGGCTTACTGTACACTACCATCTCTACGCTTATACAAGGTGCAAATAAAAACCATCATACTATTTTCCCCCAATTTTATGAAAATCCTTGCTTTAAGAGGATTCATAAGAGGTATTTCATTCTTTTCTTCGATGGTTTCTATCCATACTGCATCTCTTCTAATAATACGCAAGAGAATGTTTTTTATTTTTTTAATATGAGGATATTTGAAATAAGGAGAATTATACTGTATTTTTAGTTATAAATCAATACGTTATCTAATTATAAAAGACAAGTAAATACGTAAAAAGATAAGCTGAATTTTAAAACTATTATACGAAATCTCAAACCTTTTAACGTCCTTCATAATACCACATGCTGCTCAACAGTAAAAGGCAAGCAAGCAATGCAAAAAAACCAGAAAATATCGAAAAATAAAAGGTATTGATTAAACGGGTTTCTGTTGCTTCTTTCAGAACAATTGAATGTTCTGGGGAAGAGGACGGACTTGTTTTTGATTGAATCAGCTTGAATGGAGGAAGATGAATGTTTTCTTTTCCCTCAGGGTGTAAACGTCCGATGTAGCCGCCTGTGTGCTTAATAATGGGGGCTAGTTTTTCTTGTGTTGAAGTCAAGTCAAACAACTCAAGATTATCGAGCATCCCTACAGAAGAAAGTATTGTTAAATCGCCATTTTTAATGGTAAAAATTCCTGTCTCATCAGTGGTCACAGTTGCAGTAAAAAGGCCTTCTTGATCTTTGGTCAGAGTAATATTTTCTTTTTTTCCAGAGGGAAAGATTATTTCAGCGGGTTCTGGATGGTCTTTTAGAGTTTGGCGGCGAATTGTTAAATGATGATGGCTGCTGGTCGCACTTAATTTTTCTTCTTCAAGTTCTGGTTCTTTCATGAGCCAATGAGCAATTCGTCGATAAAGAGCAGCATAAGGACCGCCGCCTTCGAAACCTCGAGCCCAAAGCCAACTTTCATCAGAAAGCAACATGCCTACACGTCCTTTATCAACATGCGAGAGAAGTAAAAGTGGTTGCTCATCGGCTCCTTTCATGAGGGCGATTCCGTTATTTATGTTTTGAATAGCAATTTGTCTCAACCATTGCCCCCATTGAGAAGCTGGAAGGTTAAGTGTTGCAAGACCTCTTGTGACAGGATGGCGCTCACCTTCTTTGGTTAATGTGGGGCGAAAAGGTTTTTCAATAATAGTTCCATTAGGTAATGCCGGTAAAATGCTTATTAAAGGTGTTTTCGCAAGTGAGTTTTTTTGGGCAAATTCAGGTCCTGTTACCATCAACAATGCCCCCCCCTTTTGTACATATTGGGCGATATAATCATAATAGATTAAGGGGAGAACAGTAGAGTGCTGGTAGCCATCAAGGATGATGAGATCAAAGTTATTAATTTCTTCAACAAAGAGTTTTCTTGTGGGAAAGACCACTAAGGATAATTGGCTTGAGGGCGTATTATCTGCTTTGGTGGGAGGACGCAAAATAGTAAAGTGAACAAGATCAATATTGGAGTCACCTTTCAAAAGGTCTCGCCATGTCCGTTCTCCATTATAAGGAGCACCTGAAATAAGAAGAACGCGTAAATTTTCTCTGATTCCTTCAATAATTGTTATGGCGCGGTTGTTTTCAAAGCTTAGTTCACCTTTGTGTGGATCGGTTATAACTTGGATAATATTTTTTTCAGCATGAGGAAGGGTAATTTCAGTTTGAAAAATCACGCCAGGAGTCACAGAATAATGGCCAATGTCTTGTCCATTGATGCTTAGTGTAATATTTGCTTTCTGTGGTATTGTTTTTTTGGTGGGGCCTTTATCTTCTACCAAAATGGAGAGCGTTTGTGGTTTGTTGACAAGGGCAAATCGTGGAGGAGAGATAAACTTAATTTGGCGATCAAATTCATCTGAGTGCCCTGTAATCAGAGCATTGAGAGGTGCTTCATGATGAAGGTCTGATAGGTCAGGAATGTCATGCACTTGTCCATCGGTGATAAAAATGGTTCCTGCATAACGAGAGAGCGGTACATCAGATACTGCTTGTGTTAAAGCCTCAAACAAATTCGTTGAGGGCGCATACTGATTATCAGCAAGTTTTCCAGCTTCAATAAAGCGTGGTTCAAATTGTGGATAATGCGCCAATGCTTGAGTTAATTGCGCGCGCGCTTCATCACTGTCGTTTGTACGTGTTCCAAATGTTTGGCTTTTGCTGCGGTCAATAACAATTCCCACTGTGCTTTTCAGTGGTTCGCGCTGTTCTTTTATGATCATTGGATTGAGCAAAGCAAGGATGAGGGCGCTTAATGCCATCAGACGAAATAAAGAACCTTGCCGTTGCGTAACAAGACCAACAACGACAAAAAGAATCGATATTCCACTTAAGAACAGAATCCAAATGAGTGGTAAAAAAGGCTGAAAAGTGAAAAATGATATCATTGCCTTCTTTCTCTTTTAAAGCGTTCCAAGAGTGCTGGAACATGAACTTGATCCGCTTTATAGTTTCCTGTAAGAACATAAAGGACAATATTTAAACCTGCACGAAATGCCCATAGACGTTGCATTGGATCATTGGGAACAAGGGGATATTTCCATGTCCCTTTTTCATCGAGTGCCCAAGCACCGGCAAAGTTATTGGCAGTAATGAGAAGAGAACTTACATTATCGCCGCTGGCAAGAGAATTTTTATTTTTTTTGTTTGTTGAGGAGGATTCAATCCATAAAGGTGAACCACGGTAGAGACCAGGAAAATCTGGCATAATATAAAAAGAACGTGCAACAACATGATCTGTTGATGCTGGCTCAATGGATGGAATATTTAACTCTTTTAAGATATCTCGTAATCTTTGCGTTTCTGGAGTGGCATCTCCTTCAAGATTAAGATTGCTCTTTATCTGATCGCGCGTGTCAAATAAAATTGTTCCCCCATGTTTCATAAAGTTATTTATTTTTTCAAGGCTTTTGGGGGTTGGTATAGGACTTTTAACATCAATTGGCCAGTAAATAAGAGGATAAAAAGAGAGTTCATCTTTATCGAGATCAAGTGCTGTAACAGAGCCGAGGGTAAGCATTGTGCGCTCTGCGATAAATTGACTTAACGCTTCTAGACCACTTTTACTCGTTGTATCAATTTCATGATTATTGGTTATAACATAGGCAAGATGTGTTGCGCCGGCAGCTTGTACACTATCATGATGGTTTTCTTTCGTTTGTGCATGAAGAGTTGGATCATATGAAAACAAGGCAATAAGACTTATAAAGGGGAGGAGAAACATATTACGCCGTTTCATGAAAGAAAAAATATCTCCCATCCATAAAATGAGAAAATTGTCAAAGGCGAATAATAAGATGGCTAATCCTAAAAGTGGACCAATAAGATTTTTTTCTTTTGTATCGTAAGATAAAGGGCTTTTATTAAGAGAAGTTGGCAATGATGATTGTTTCATCAAGTGCGACGAATGAGTTAAGAGATTGAGTGCATAAAAATTGTTTTTGACACCATAAAGTCCTGGGGGAGTATGGTAGGAAGGATGGGGTGGATTTTGAGAGTCAAAGATCAAAGGAACAACATCAGAGGGTGGTACTTGTAATTGTCCGTCAACGGCTATAGTTCGCCAAGGGCTTTGTACCACGGTTCTTTTTTCTCTGTGTGTTAGGTTTGTGTTTTCGTTAGAACCTAATGTGATTAATTTTTGCAGCATTTGTGCAAAAAAGCCAGAAAGAGGAAGATTAGACCATGTTGGGTCAGGAGCAACATGAATAAGAATGAGGGTTCCTTTACCACGTTTTGCTGCGGTAATAAGAGGAGTTCCATCCGAAAGGCTAAGCCACGTTTTTTCAAAAAGATCTGGGGTTGGTTCTGCGAGGATTTGGCGCGAGACAGTGACATCTTTTGGAAAAGGAAGATCAAAGAAAAAGCTATTTTTTGCAAAAGGGGCAAGCTTTTGTGGTTTTGTCCAAGACATAATACTTCCAAGGGAACGTTGACCTGGGCGTAGTGGTATCGGAAGAAGGTTATCGTAATGTTCTGCACTACTGAGTTTTTCTCCTGCAAAGCGGATGAGTGTTCCCCCTTTATTCACAAAATCAGAAAGTTTTTTTTCTGCTTTTGGGGGTATGTTAACAATGTCACCCATAATCAAAACAGATGGATTTTGTTTAAGCAAATGATCAATATCCGTTGAAAGTTCTCTTCCACCGGCTGTTATAAGCTGTGTATGACCTTGTAAGGCTTTGATAATGTAATAAAATGGAGCAAGTAAAGGCTGTGCCATTTCATTGGTATCTGGTGAGAGAAGAGCAACACGGCTTATTCTGTTATGGCTGTCTACCAAGAAGGTTGCAGCAGCATGGTTTTGATTGTTTATTTTTATCCAAGCGATATCATTGCGTAGTTCAAGTGGTACATTAAAAGGAACAAGTGCTGTTGTTTCTCCTTCAGAGAAATTGTTCGTAAATTGACCGAGAAGTTGATTATTTGAATCGTAGAGGCTGAGTATAGCGGGAGTGTTGCTGTGTGTTGTTGAGCGGATAATACGCGCGCCCATGTTTCCATTGTTATTTTCTATGGATGTTATGCCGGTTAAATCGGAAATATCAGTCAAATACCACAAGAAGTTTCTAGGTTTTAATTCTTCAAGATGAGCAAAAGCTTGCTCATCTTCATTTGTTCGTAATCCATCACTTAAATAAGCAATATCAAGAGGTTTTCCTTTGGTTATTTCGCTGAGTTTTTTGAAGGCATGCACACGGTTGACAGGCCAAGGACGCGGTTGCAAATGCATTAAATGCTGTTTTATAATCTTGGCTGGTTGAGGCTCTATATTGGAGATATCATTTTCAGCCGTTGCAACAAGATAAATATTTTTTTGCTGTTTTTCTGCCTGTGCAAGAAGCATTTCAGTGATAGAGATGCGCTTTTTCCATTCTTTTACAGAAGCCCAACCATTATCAATAATGAGTGCAAGGGGTTGAGATCCAGAAAAGCTGATTGGTTTTTGATTCCAAGTGGGGCGTGCTAGAGCTATGATAACAAGTGCCGCTATGGTTAAACGCAACAAGAGCAACCACCAAGGTGTATGTTTTGCTGTTTCTTGTTGATGAGTTGGTTTGGGTAAGAAGCGAAAAGGGGGAAAAAGCTCTTTGCGCGGAGATGGAGGAGTTATCCGTAACAGCCACCAAATGACCGGTAGGAACAAAAGCCCTAGTAACAGAAAGGGAGCAGCAAAACTCAAAGTGCCCTCCTTTTTTGCAATGGAGAGTCGCTCATTGTATTTGCAAGATGAAAAATGGTCTCTGTTAAAGGTTGATCCGTTGTACTAACGTGATAAGACCATCCTTGGCGTGCGCAAAAATTTACCAATTCTTGTCGCCTTGCGTGATATAGTTTACAATAGCTCTTACGAAGATCTTCTGCTTTAGTGGAAACATGTTTCTCTTTCGTTTCAGGATCCAAAAATTCTGTGTGACCTGTGTAGGGAAAGTTTTCTTCTGCGGGATCAGAAATTTCAATTAAATGAGCTGTCACCTGTTTTGTAGTTAAAACGGTTAAATGTTGGATGATTTTTTCAGGATAGTCGAGAAAATCACTCATTATAACGACATGTGAAAAGCGTGTAATCGTTGAAAAATCCGGAAATGAATTTTCATCTGAATGATTTTCTAAAGCAAAGGCTATTCGTTCTACGACATTGGATGTCATTGTGGGGGACATTAAGTTGGGAATAGCAATATGTTCGCCACTGCGTGCAAGAAGGGATGCCAAGGTAAGGGTAAGAATAATGGCATGATTACCTTTAGAGATTTTAGAAAAGCGTGAACAGTAATGCATTGATGCGCTCTGATCAGGACAAAGCCAAACGGTTTGTGTCATTTGCCATTCGTTTTCGCGCAGATACGTATTTTCATCACGCGCTGAGCGACGCCAATCAATGCGGGTAATGGATTCTCCTTCCATATAGGGACGAAATTGCCAAAAGTTTTCCCCATTACCGCTTTTACGTTGTCTGTGCCATCCGGTTATCAGTGTATTAGCGATATGACGCGCTTGCAAAAGGAAATATGGCATTTTGCCAGTATCCTTATGCAGTTCATTTGCCAGAGACAATGGAGGTTTTTGTAAAACTTTTTTGCCAAGTGCCATTCAAAGAGCATCTTTCACAAGGTTATTGATAATATCTTTTACGGTTATATCTTCAGCACGGGCAGAAAAATTAAGAGCCATGCGGTGTTGTAATACGGGATAGGCTAATGCTTCAACATCATCAAGTGAAGGGGCTAAGCGTCCATAATAAAGAGCACGGGCGCGAACACAAAGTGAAAGGGCTTGTGATGCCCGTGGACCAGGTCCCCAAGAAACATAAGTATTAGCAAGGCTATTGTCTTTATGAGGGCGAGATGAGCGGACAATTTTTAAAATAGCTTCAATCACATTTTCTGAAAGAGGCATTTTGCGAACGATATTTTGAATTTTTTGCAATTTTTTGCCGGATAAAATTGGTTTTGCATTTGTTTTTTTTTCTTTTGTTGTTTCTAAAATAATCCGTCGCTCTGTTGTGAGGTCAGGATAGTCAATATCGATTTGCATCAAAAAGCGATCCAGTTGTGCTTCAGGAAGTGGATATGTCCCTTCTTGTTCGAGAGGATTTTGCGTTGCAAGAACATGAAAAGGTTGTGGCAAATCATAACGGGTACCTGCAACAGTAACATGATATTCTTGCATAGCTTGTAAAAGGGCTGACTGTGTCCGTGGGGAAGCACGATTGATTTCATCGGCCATGAGAAGTTGCGTAAAAATAGGACCTTGAATGTATCGAAAAGAACGTTTACCGTCTTTATCGGAATCCATAATTTCAGAACCAATAATATCCGATGGCATTAAGTCAGGAGTGAATTGGATGCGTTTTTCATCAAGCCCTAAGACTGTTCCCAATGTTTCAACAAGACGTGTTTTTGCAAGTCCTGGAGCACCGACAAGAAGGGCGTGACCACCAGCAAAAATAGCGATTAAAGCATATTCGATTACCTGATTTTGCCCAAAAATAACTTTGTCAATTTCTTGTTGTAAAATATCCAATTCTTTGTGTGCCGTATCAATATCATCAATAATGACTTGAGCCTCATGATTGATATTGACCTTTTTTATAAAATTGGATGATGGATCATGTTGACTCATATTTCTTCCTTAAGGCGTTTGTCGCAAAAATGGTAATTTTCTCTGCATGATAATGAATATCTTATTGTTTGTAACAGAAAATGAGAAGAAATGAAGTATCATATGCCATTTTTTTCATATTCGTATATAAGAAGAGAAAAGTTTCTTTGGACGGAATAGACGTGCTTTATAAGGGATGTCTTAAAAATTTTGTTTTATGAAGAGGGTGCTTTAAAGCAATGAAGACAACTTTTTTGAAAGGTTAAAGGGTGAATATAAGACAGAACTTCAAACAGGTTGCGTGGTTACAACAAAGTGATATTCAAACACTTCTTCGTGTTTTGTCTGAGGAGGGGGAAGAGGCGCGTATTGTAGGGGGAGCAGTGCGCAATCAACTGCTAGGGCAGCCTATTAGTGATATTGATATTGCAACAACCTGTTTGCCGCAACAGGTTATTGCACGTGTAGAAGAAGCAGGATTTAAAGCTATTCCTACAGGGATTGCTTTTGGTACAATAACAGTAATTGCTCATTCATGTTCTTATGAGGTTACAACGCTTCGCTGCGATATTGAAACAGATGGTCGTCATGCAAAAGTGGCATTTGGTCGTGATTGGAAAAAAGATGCTGAACGGCGGGATTTTACGATAAATGCACTTTATTGTGATGCTGCTGGAAACCTTTATGATGATGTGGGAGGTTTGAGTGATATTGCTAGCCGAACAGTTCGTTTTATTGGGGTTGCAGAAGATCGTATTTGCGAAGATTATTTGCGTATTTTACGGTTTTTTCGCTTTTTTGCGTGGTATGGAGCAGGGCGACCTGATGTGCAAGGATTGAAGGCATGTGTTCATTTAAAACACGGTTTAAAAAAACTTTCTTCTGAACGTATTTGGGCAGAAATGAAAAAGCTTCTTGCGGCGTTTGATCCAACGCGTGCTCTTTTATGGATGCGACAAAGCAGAATTTTGGCACTCATTTTTCCTGAAACAGAACGATGGGGCATTGATGCAATTCACGCATTGGTGAAGACAGAACAGACTCTTGGTTGGAAAGTTGATCCATTATTACGGCTAGAAAGCCTTCTTCCTCCTGACCCCATACGTCTTCATGAAATGGCACAGCGCTTGCATTTTTCCCATAAAGAAAGAACGCGATTAAAAGAATGGGCAGAGTTAGAAATAATAAACCAAAACTGTTCTGATCATTTTGTGCAAAAACTGATTTATTTTCATGGACGACAGCCAGTTTTAGATCAATTATCGTTGTCTGTCGCTGCATCACATCTTAATCATCTGGAAAAAAGTGATGCTTTGCAAAAAGCAGAGGGTTATGTCAAGCTTCATCAGCTTGCCAAAAAATGGCAGATTCCAACTTTTCCCATTAATGGTAACGATTTAATAAAGAAAGGTTTTGCTAAAGGTGTACTTTTAGGAAAAAAGCTTAAAGAGTTAGAAATGATATGGGTTGAAAGCGGATTTTTAATGGATCGTCATGTATTATTAGAAAAAATTGATTTATAACATTTCTGTTTATATTTTTTAAGTCAACATATTAATTTATAAGCATCATTATTCATGTGAAATAAGAGCTCCAAATATTGTAAGGTTATTTCAAACCTGTTCATATTAGATCAATCAAAATTATTTGCCTTAGATGTCACAAGTGAGGAAAAGTGATTACAGAGAGGAAAAATGTCTCTTATGAACCATCTCAAAGATAAGGATTCTCGAAAATGAGAATGAATAAAGAGAATAGTGATAGCGGTTTGCACTTTGTATGAGCATGAAGAGGGGGATATCTAATGGATTTTTACTAGGAGGAGTATTTAATCATTTATAGGTGGTGATATGAAATGGATATGATGGGCACTAAGAAATGTTTATTTTATCAGCACTTGATTGTTGGAAAATGATAGGCATTATACACTCTAACTGTTTTTTATATATTGTATATTGTTTTTCGTAATAATTTATGTTTTTTTACAGGAATTCTGTAAGTTATTCCAAAAGTATTATTGAAACGTATGCGCTTTTAATTACTTATTATACGCTATAAAAAATATTTTTTAATTATTTAAAACCATATTTTATGTATTTTTATCGTTCTATTAAAAATTTTAGTGGAATTGTTGTGTTTTTATAGATTACAGGTTCTTTCATGATAACCAATTTGGCGTAATGCTTCTCCTGTTGTTATGGCTACGCTCATGGCGAGATTTAGAGAGCGTGCCTGTGGTTGCATGGGAATTTTCAATGTGTAATCGGCCGCTTCATGAACATAATCGGGAACGCCAGCTGTTTCACGACCAAAAAGTAAAACATCATTTCTTTGATAGCATATCTGCGTATAGCATGTTTTTGCTTTTGTACTTAAAAGCAACAGGCGGCGGTTTAAGTGTTTCATGGAGCTTATAAAATGTTGCCAATCAATGTGTCGTTCTAAGGAAGCATATTCGAGATAATCCAATCCTGCGCGTTTGAGATTACGATCCGACAGATTAAAGCCTGCAGGTTCAATAATGTGCACATGTAAACCAAAGCAAGCGCTAAGACGTAAAATCGTTCCAGTATTACCAGCAATATCAGGTTGGAAAAGAGCTATATGAAGTGTCATGTTCTCTGTAATATGATTTTTCTTTCGACTTTGTAAAGAAGCACCACAATTTATTCGAAAAATATGCTTTGAGAAATACATGTTTTTACGGTTAATTTTTATTCCCTTTAAATTTCAGGGAAAAAGTTATGTATATAGGTCTGTTTGGGATAAGAGAGAAGCTCCCTATTAGAGACTTCCTTTTATTGAGCAATCCATGAAATGGATTGGCTCATTATGTTGAAAAGTGGGGTATTTAATGAGGTTAGATCATCCATTTTAATTAAAATCAACAAAATATGCTTTTTATGCAAAAACAGAAGCGAAAAAAATACTCATGCAACCAGTTGGAATTGAGGAAGGGAGAGATGCTGTAAATGTGTTAAAGAAATAACCGATAAGCTCAACTTATTTACTGAGATATGGTCATAACAAGATAATGTTTCTTTCTTTAGAAGTGTTTATTTACATGCTATCTCTGATTTTCACGGGTGGGGGAGTAATTTTGATTGATTAATATGAATAGGTTTGAAATGAAAGAAACTTACGGTGTTTCAGGATTTCATTCACTCTGTAAAACGATGAATTATCATTATAAAACAGTTTTTGTATAAACCATACAAATGGCAGGAGTTTTTTACGGGGATGTTTTCATGGTTGAGGTAACTGAATGATCAAGCATTGTACAATGGGAGAGGGTATGGTAAAAGAATGTTTTAGCAAAGTGTCTCTTTAAGTTAAGTCCATGGGTGAGCAAACGAGGCGGGATTTTCTGTTTTTGGTAACAGCTGTTGCAGGAGCAGTTGGAATGGGAGCGGTTGCGTGGCCTTTTATCCGTCAGTTGCGTCCAGATGAAGCTGTTTTGGCATCTTCCTCTGTTGAGGTTGATCTTTCTGGTATTGAAGAGGGGATGTCGGTAACGGTAAAGTGGCGAGGACAGCCTGTTGTTATTCGAAATCGTACGGCAAAAGAAATTGCTGATGCGCGCGCTACTGAATTGAGACTTCTAAAAGATCGTCAAGCGCGCAATCCTAATCTTGAAGGTGAAAAAGAAGCAACAGATTTTGCGCGTTCAGCAGGTAAAGGACGTGAAAATTGGCTGATTGTTATTAATCTTTGTACGCATCTAGGCTGTGTAACACTTGGGCAATCGGGTAAATTTGGAGGATGGTTGTGTCCCTGTCATGGGTCTGTTTATGATACCGCTGGAAGAGTGCGGTCAGGCCCAGCTAACTATAATTTGACTATTCCACCTTACCAATTTCTTTCTGATACTTTGCTCAAAATAGGATAAAGTCATGATAAGGTTTCCTCCTTATTGTCCTAAAAATGCTCTTGCCCGTTGGTTTGATAAGCGTTTTCCTCTTCCTCGTTTTTTTTATAATGCATTTGTGATTTTTCCTGTTCCGCGTAATCTTAATTACTTTTACACATTTGGCGGTATTTTAACCATTATGCTTTTATCACAGCTCTTGACTGGTATTGTCTTGGCTATGCATTATGTTCCGGATATTCATTTGGCTTTTGAAACCAGTGAACGATTTCGGCGTGAAGGGCAGTTTGGTTGGCTTTTTCGTCCATGGCATTGTGTAGGCTCTTCGTTTTTTTTTATTGCTGTTTATATCCATTTGGCACGTGGACTTTATTATGGTTCTTATAAAAACATGCGAGAAATGGTATGGGTTACAGGTATTTTTATTTATATCATCATGATGGCAATAGCATTTTTTGGTTATGTGCTTGTTTGGGGGATGATGTCTATTTCAGCGGCTTCAGTGATTGCAGGGCTTTTTAAAACGATACCTTTGGTGGGGACATGGTTGCATGAGACACTTCTGGGTGGTTATGTCGTAGGACAACCAACGTTGAATCGTTTTTATGTTTTCCATTATGTTTTATCATTTATTTTGCTTCTTTTTGTGGGGCTGCATATTTGGGCAATCCATTGTGTTGGGCAAGGTAATCCAACGGGTCTTGCTATACAATCAGATAAGGAAACAGTTCCATTTTCGCCTTATGCGCTTATCAAAGATATTTTTGCTATTACTGTTTTTCTGATCTTCTTTGCCTGGTTTTTGTTTTATATGCCCGATTATATGGGGCAGGCTGAAAATTATAGTGTGGCAGATCCTTTAAAGGTACCTCTTCGTGTGGTTCCAGAATGGTATTTTTTGCCTTTTTATGCGATGCTTCGTGCTATAACTTTTGATATTGGTATTTTCTCTTCAAACTTTGTTGGTTTTGTTTTATTCGTCAGTTCGATTTGCATTTTAATTTTTGTGCCATGGTTAGACCGTTCTAAAATATGTTCAGCAAGATATCGACCTGTTTATAAAATTTTCTTTTGGGCGTTGGTTATTGATGTCGTTTTTCTTGGTTGGTTGGGGTCAAGAGAAATAAGTGATAAAATTCTTTTATGGACACAATTGGCTACTGTTTATTATTTTATATTTTTTTTGGTTATTTTGCCGATTTTGCCAGCGTTTGAAAAAAATTGTTCTCTTCCTTCTTCAATTATGCAAGATTTAAAACAGAAAAAGAGACTATGGTAAATGTTTTTGTCGGACTGATTTTTATTGTTGCTATGAGCTTTTCTGCTCAGAGTTTAGCGAGTGATGACTCTGATCAGGAAGAGGGATTTATTTCTTTTCCTTTACAAGTTCCTAAAAAACAAAAATGGAGTTTTTCAGGTCCATTTGGGCTTTATGATAAGGCGCAATTGAGGCGCGGATTAAAGGTTTATAAACAAGTTTGTTCCAGCTGCCATGGGCTAAAATATGTGGCTTTTCGCAATTTAAAAGCTCTAGGGTATGATCAAGAACAGATTAAAGCTTTGGCGGGGCAATATGAAGTGCGCGATGGCCCGAATCGAGAAGGAAAATTTTTTAAACGTGCTGGGGTTGCAACGGATTATTTTCCTTCTCCCTTTTCACATGAAGAAGAAGAAAGATTTATTTTGAATAGTGCTTATCCTCCAGATTTGTCATTGATGGCACGTGCACGTGGGGTATCTTTGCCGTTTCCTGCTTTAATTACTGATGTATTAACTCATTATGATACAGCTGGTCCAGATTATATTACAGCTCTTTTAACAGGATATCAGAAGGCACCGAAGGAGATAAAAATTGCGAATGGTTATTGGTATAATCCTTATTTTATTGCCGGTAATTCTTTAACGATGGCTCCTCCTTTGAGTGATGGTATGGTTGCTTATGAAGATGGAACTCCAGAAATCATTGAACATTATGCGCGCGATGTTTCTGCTTTTTTGATGTGGGCTGCTGATCCTCATATGGAAATTCGTAAAAAAACCGGTTTTCGTGTTATTTTATTTTTAATCATTTTTGCAGGGCTTGTTTATATTTTAAAAAATCGTATTTGGTGTGGTTTAGAAAAAGAGTTAGAGAAAGAAACAAAAGACGAAATAAAGAGAAAAGGGTAAAGCGACAAGGCTCGAAAGAGTATAGAGTATAAAGAGCATAAGGAACAAATCTTTTTATGATGCATTGAGGTTTTATAAAGTAAAAGCAAAGTAAAAATGGAGATGTTAAAATGAAAAAAATTGCATGTACTACTCTTATGTCAATTTTGATGGTTTCTAGTACTTATGCTCAGTCTTTTGAAGTGCCTTCAAAACCTGAAATGATCTCTTCGACGGGTATTGTACAGGTGGGGATAGATAAGTCTGTGCGTTATGTGACACCTTTAGCAACGGATTTTGTAGCTTCCAGTCTTATAGGCGCCAATGTATATAATATAGAAGATGAAAATATTGGTGAAGTAAAAGATATTATTTTACGTGAAAATAATATTGCAGGATTTGTTATTGCTGTTGGTGGTTTTCTTGGCATAGGCGAGAGTTATGTGGTCGTTTCTCCAGAAACAATCCAGATGACAAATGATTATGGTAAATGGAAACTCATTACAAATGCGACAAAAGATTCTTTAAAGGACGCTCCAACATTTAAATACGAAGGGCGTTGGACACGCTAATTTTATATTTTCATTCTTTAATGGATAAAACTGTTGCTATCATAATCATATGCTAGCAACAGTCTTTTTGTTCTAAAAACACTTGAGAGCTTTTGCGACAAGATTCCAGGGAGCTATTACCAAAGTTTTCAAGATAAACTATTAAGACAGAGTGAAGATTTAAGTATTATGTTTAAATAACATGATATCGCCATCTTGCACAATGTATTCTTTTCCTTCATCGCGGGCTTTTCCTGCTTCTTTTGCACCGCTTTCTCCACCCAGAGCAATATAGTCATTGTAGCTGATGGTTTGAGCACGAATGAAACCGCGCTCAAAATCTGAGTGAATAACGCCAGCTGCTTGGGGAGCTTTTGTACCACGCGTAATTGTCCATGCTCGTGTTTCCTTAGGCCCACAGGTGAAGTAAGTAATGAGATCAAGTAAATGGTAACCAGCGCGAATGAGGCGATTGAGACTCGGTTCAAAGAGTCCTAAAGCATTGAGATATTCTGATGCTTCAGCATCACTCAGTTGTGTGATTTCCGCTTCGATAGAAGCAGAAATGATAATGCTTTGCGCATTTTGCTCTGTTGCCATTTTTTCAACTGTTTGGGTAAAGCTATTTCCATGAGCGGCGTCATTTTCGCTTACATTACAAACATAAAGTACAGGCTTGGAGGTTAAAAGATTCAAGCTTTTAAGAATGTGGTGTTCATCGGAAGAGATATCTTTGAGCAATAACCGGACAGGGTTTCCCTGTTGCAGTATGTTTAATGCTTTTTCCATAATAGGCAAAATTGTGAGAGCTTCTTTGTCTTTTCCGGTTGCTCGTTTACGAATTTGTATGATTCGTCTCTCAAGACTTTCAAGATCCGCAAGCATGAGTTCGGTTTCAACCGTTGTTGCATCACTAACAGGATCAATACGTCCCTCTACATGGGTAATATCTTCATTTTGAAAACAGCGTAAAACGTGGACAATGGCATCGACTTCGCGAATATTGGCTAAAAATTTGTTTCCTAAACCTTCGCCTTTTGAAGCTCCTCGCACAAGCCCCGCAATATCGACGAAGTTAATGCGTGTAGGAATCATTTCTTTTGAACCAGCGATTGATGCAATTTTTTCCATTCGTAAATCTGGAACAGCAACTTCACCGGTATTGGGTTCAATGGTACAGAAAGGATAATTGGCAGCCTGTGCAGTGGCTGTTTTTGTTAATGCATTAAAAAGAGTTGATTTCCCAACATTAGGTAATCCGACAATACCGCATTTAAAGCCCATGAGAGTCTTTCTTTTCGTTTGATTTTATAGTCAAGATAAAGCTTCTTTTTTATAGCATATTTTCATAAGAGTTATAGTCCTTGCCTTGCGATAAGTGAGAAAAAAGTATAAAGTAGCAGGTATCTGCTTTTTTTACCTTAGTTCTTCTTATCTTAATTCTCTCCTTAGTTTCAAGGATAAGAAAACTTCGAATTAATGTTAATATTGTGCTAAGTTTTTCATGGTATGCAAATCTGCATAAATAATTAATCGGAGAAAATAGAAGAGTGTTATCTCGTTGTGCCTTTTTAATTGCAGCACTTTTGGCTTTGGCTGGATGTGCTACACATCAGTCAGATATGTCATCGGTTTCTTTTCAACAAGTTCGATACATTCCACCAGAAATACAGGCTTTGTATGGTCCTGTAACGAATGAGACTTATTCGTTACCTGCTGTTGATCTTGCGACAATTGATCCAAAATATTGGCGACAAGAAGTGATTTATTATACATCTTATCCACCTGGAACATTGGTTGTAGATACGCAAGAGTGTTTTCTTTACCTTATTGGTGAAAATGGAAAAGCTTTGCGTTATGGGATTGGGGTCGGTAAGGAAGGTTTAGCATTTGAAGGTGAGGGGGTTATACAGCGCAAGCGTCGGTGGCCAAATTGGGCTCCTACTGCAGCTATGATGGCTCGAGAACCAGAACGTTATGGACATCTTGGGAAAGGAATGCCACCAGGACCCGATAATCCATTAGGTGCGCGGGCACTTTATTTGTTCAAAAATGGGAAAGATACACTTTTCCGTATTCATGGTTCACACGAATCGTGGTCAATTGGGCGTGCTATTTCAAGTGGGTGCATTCGTTTGCTTAATCAAGATATTATCGATCTTTATGATCGTGTTCCCGTTGGTTCGCGTGTTGTGGTATTGCAAAACAATAGGAGTATTCCTACAGTTTATAGTCAACAATCAAATGGCTATGATCCGCTACAGTCGACCATTCAGCCAAATGAATTTTTTTAATTTTGGGGAGAAGATTGGAGAGAGCTGTTTAAGTATTTTGGTTTTCTGTTCAATCTTCTCTTTTTCTTAAAAGAGAAAATAAGCCTTTCTTTTTCAAAAGTGCATACAAGCTTGTATTCTGATTCTATTTTCTAGCTTCTCACGTTGCCAACAGATTTTTCCTTTGAGAAAGTTTATAAGAGGATTTTTTTTAAGAGTTCTTATCCATATTCTTCACGCGACTGGGACACTCAAGCCAATGGTTTTGATTGTTTTTTATCGTTTGTGAAACTTCATTCATAAAGAGGGATTTCTCATCTTTTATAAGGAGAGCAATATTTTTTGCAATTGCCTCTAAGAGAGGGGATAACCATTCTTGATCAGATTTGGTGAAATTTCCCAGAACATGCTGATGAACAAGTTCTTTGCTTCCAGGATGACCAATTCCTATGCGTATCCGACAATAGTCAGTACCACAATGGGCATCAATAGACTTAATGCCATTATGCCCATTATTTCCTCCACCAATTTTTATACGAACTTTTCCCGGTGACAGGTCTAACTCATCATAAATGATGATCAAATTCTTCAAATCTAATTTATAAAATCGCAAAGCTTCGCCAATAGCTTGACCAGAAAGATTCATGAAAGTTTGTGGTTTTATAAGAAAAATTTTCTCATTACTTATGAAACCATTGGAGATTTCTGCTTGAAACTTCTTTGACCATGGAGAAAAAGAGAAGGACTGATAAATGGCATCAACAGCCATAAAACCGATATTATGGCGGTTATTTTGATATTGTAAACCAGGATTGCCAAGACCAGCAATAAGCCACATGTGTATCTTCAGTCAAAGTATGAGTAAGGGTAATGTCTCATAAATTAAGGCGGAAAAAATTCCCGCCTTTTGAGTTTTATGAAGTTTCCGTGTTTTCTTCATCATTTTCTTGTTCAGAAGTTTCATCGCTGACATCCATGCCAGCAGGAGCTGCAATGGTTGCAATGGTAAAGTCTCGATCTTGGATGATGGGAGTCACATCTTTTGGCAGTTGCACTGCTGAAATGTGAATAGAATCACCAATAGAGTAGCTGGAGAGATCAATTTCAATAGCTTCAGGAATAGCACTTGCTGGAGCTGTACATTCAATTTCGTGCCGAACAATATTGAGGACACCACCCTTTTTAAGTCCAGGTGCCGTATCTTCATTGAGGAAGTGGACAGGAATATTCACTTCTACAACGGATTTTGCTGAAATGCGTAAAAAGTCTACATGGAGGGGAAAGTCACGCACGGGATCTAATTGATAATCTTTTGGCAAAACCATAATTTTTTGCTTGTCAAGAATAATCGTTGCAATGGTGGTACGAAAGCCACCGGCATGAATTTTGTAGAAAATTTCTTTATAGGGAACTGTTATTGCCAAGGGTGGTTGTTTTTCACCATAAATGACAGCAGGAATAAGACCGTTGCGGCGAAGTTCACGGGAGGACCCCTTACCAACCCGCTCGCGTTTTTCGGCCTTAAGAGTGTAGCTTTTACTCATAATTTAAGTCCTTTTTACATGATTGGAGATCCTTCAAAAACAGTAATAGTTTTTGCATGGATATGAAGATATGCGCTAACCAACAGCGATCACTCCATTCTACGTTGCCTCCAAGGGTGTCTACGCAGAAGTTTGTTCTATAGTTCAAACTATTCATAGATGCAAGAGTTGTGGGAAAAATCGATGATTTCTACCGTTAAAAAGGAGGAAATGTTACAAATTGCGGTGTGGATGGAGAATCAACCAATATGTGCTGGCACTGATATGTTCAAAATCAAACACTGGAGATGTTATGAAGGTTGAGATTGCCTTGGGTGAGATGTCAGAGAATCGTGCTTTGCATAAATCGATGCCAGCACTTCTTGACTTAGAAGAATTATTGGCGACACGTCTTCTTGTACAAGGTAATTCCGGTTCAGGGAAATCACATCTTTTACGCCGTCTTTTGGAGCAAAGTGCTAAGTGGGTGCAGCATTGTGTAATTGATCCAGAAGGCGATTTTGTAACTTTGGCAGATAAATTTGGTCATGTTATTGTAGAGGCTCAACGTAGTGAATTAGAGTTGACTCGTATTGCCCATCGCATTCGACAACATCGAGTTTCAGTGGTATTTAATCTTGAAGGCTTGGATACTGAACAACAGATGCGTGCTGTAGGGGCATTCCTTGGGGCACTTTTTGATGTGGAACGTGATTATTGGTATCCTATGCTTGTCGTTGTCGATGAAGCGCAATTGTTTGCTCCAACTGCAGCAGGAGAAGTTTCTGATGAAGCGCGTAAAATTTCTTTGAGCGCTATGACCAATCTTATGTGTCGAGGACGTAAACGTGGTCTTGCTGGTGTTATTGCGACACAACGTTTGGCTAAGCTTGCCAAAAATGTTGCTGCTGAAGCTTCAAACTTTTTAATAGGGCGGACTTTTTTAGATATTGATATGGTGCGCGCTGCTGATCTTTTGGGAATGGAGCGTCGCCAAGCGGAAATGTTTAGAGATCTTGAACGGGGAAATTTTATAGCTTTAGGCCCTGCTTTATCACGACGTCCCTTACCAATCATTATCGGTTCTGTTGAAACTTTGGCACGCTCTTCTAGTCCTAAATTAATGCCACTTCCAACAGAGCGGGATGATGTGCAAGAGCTCGTTTTTACTGCTTCACCAGAGGAAATTTTAACGCCATTTAAACAAACACGAGAGCCGATGAGGGAAAAATCAATGCACGAGATGTTAGAGGAGGTAGTGCATAAAAAACAAGAGCTGTTGGAAGAAAACCTGAGTTTATTTCCTGAACTTTCTGATGTTGAGCGTGACGGCCAAGCAGAACATATTATTCGGGAAATTCTTGAGGATTCTGAGGCTTTTTATCGTTCAACAGCGGTGCTTTATCAAGATTTTTCAGTTCGTTGCCGTATCCATGGTATGTCAAAGGTTCCTTTTAATCTTTCACAATTTCGGCGTAAATTGGCTATTGCTCAGGCTTTTGTTGATGAACAAACGGCTGTCAGTGAACATTGGAAACATATTTTGCAGATATCAGAAAGTTTGGAAGAAGATGTTCAAGGAGTCTTCTTGAATGTGGCACAGGCCGCATTAGGGGGAAAGCCATGTCCATCTGATGCATTTTTAGCACGTCTTTATGGAACTCATTCTTTAAGCCGTGCACGCCGACTTTTAACCTACTTTGAAGAGCGTGGACTTATTGTTATTCATACGCATTTTAGTGGTCAACGTATTGTTGCATTTCCTGATCTTGGTGTTGAAACAGCACCGGGAGACCCCAAGGAACCACTTTAACCAAATAAGCTGGAAACCGATTGTTCTGCTGCTGTCCTTGCTATTGCTTCTCCAATAAGGTCGGCAATGGGCAAAACACGAATATTATGGGTTTTCTCAATAGCTTGTGTTGGCATAATTGAATCTGTAATAACCAATTCTTTCATCTCTGAATTGGCAATTCGTTCGATTGCATTACCAGAAAGAACACCGTGCGTGATATAAGCCGTGACACTATTGGCACCATGTTTAAGCAGAGCACTTGCTGCATTGCATAAAGTTCCACCTGAATCAACAATATCATCAAGCAAAAGGCAATCTTTTCCCGATACATCTCCAATGATATTCATAACTTCTGATTCACCGGGGCTTTCGCGACGTTTATCCACAATAGCGAGCAAACTGTTCAAGCGCTTGGCGAGCGCGCGCGCGCGAACCACACCACCCACATCAGGTGAAACAACGATAACATTTTCAAGAGAATAATGCACTTTGACATCGCGAGAAATGACAGGAACAGCATAGAGATTATCTGTAGGGATATCAAAAAAACCTTGAATTTGTCCTGCATGAAGGTCCAATGTTAAAACACGATGGGCCCCTGCTTCCGTAATTAGGTTGGCAACAAGTTTTGCAGAAATAGGAGTCCGTGGTCCTGGTTTTCTATCTTGGCGGGCATAGCCAAAATAGGGGATAACAGCTGTAATACGACGTGCAGAAGAACGACGAAGGGCATCAATCATGATGAGTAATTCCATCAAATGATCATTTGCGGGATAGGATGTAGATTGCAAAACAAAAACATCTTGGCCACGTACATTTTCATGCAGTTCTACGAAAATTTCTTGATCAGCAAAGCGCTTTACAGTTGCTTTGCCTAAGGGGATGTTCAAATAATTTGCAACATCTTCAGCTAGGCGTGGATTAGAATTTCCGCAGAAAAGTTTCATAGTAGAACCTCTGAATCATCATGGTGAGAATGCGACACGGTTTTTAATTTCTTTTTATTAAATTGCAAGAGAACAATTACAAAAGCCTTACAATTTTATCGATTATTATTAAAGAGCTATGCAGTATGTTTTCTCTTTTTCCAAAAGTTTGTTACTTTTAGAGCAAAGTTTTTTCTCCATGCGGCAAAGAAATACATATTGATTAATCTTTTTGGTTATTACTTTATAAAAATGCTTTCAATATGGGGAATGTTTCATATTTAAGATGAATGAAGGGGAGTAATAAAAAGAAGTATCATCTTGCCTTCAATTATTATAACCAAACATTGAAAATGATCACAGCGAAGGCTATCATATTTTATGTGCTGGTAGATAATTTTGTGAAAAAAGCAAAGTCCAATGGGATTTATTTTTACATTTGGGTAAAAAGTTTAGTTTTGCAGTTTTGGTATTGTTCTCAAGTATAAAAGGGGCTCATCTTTTGTTTTTCAGCATAATAGCAGAAATTTGCCGTCCGTAATCGGGTTCGTTGCGGTGTATTGCACGGCGATAGGAGAAAAAACGCTGTTCATCTTGATAGGTACAAAGCTCTACACAAGAAGCATTAACGCCTGCTTCTTTGAGTTGGTTTATAATAAATGCCCATAGATTAAAATAAAAGCGATTTATTTTGTCTGTTTTTAAAAAATATTTTTGGTATTTGCTGTGGTAATCAATAAATTGGTCGTAAAATTCATTTGTTACTTCGTAGTGATAAGGGCCAATACAAGGTCCAAGGACTGCTGTTATTGATTGTCTTTTGGCTCCTTGTGTTTCCATAACAGCAATTGTTTTCTCGATAATTCCATTTAAGCTTCCACGCCAGCCAGCATGAGTTGCAGCGATGACTCCAGCTTGTGGATCAGCAAACAGAATGGGTCCGCAATCTGCTGTAAGAACCCCAATAACGAGTTCTGGGGTGGTCGTAACCAGAGCATCAGCTTGAGGAGGTGCACCGATAGTTGCTTGATGAGCTACGACAACGTTACAGGAGTGTATTTGATTGACTGTGACTAAATTTTGCGCCTCAATAGAAAAATAATTGGCGATCAAAAGACGATTCTGTACAATATATTCAAGCTGATCATTTGAACCTTTCCCAACATTAAGACTATGATAAAGATTTTTTGAAACACCACCTTGACGTGTAAAAAATCCATGTTTTATCCCATGGGTGTGTAAAGTAGAAAGATTTTTTGCAAGAATGGGATGAGGGATAGATTTCATAAAAGTTCCTTATGGAGATTATTTGAAATGAGGATGGAGATGTTCATATTTGTCAATGAATATTTCAGATACTGATGTGCTTATTGACAAAAGCGCCGATCATCAAAATTGAGGAGGTATGGAGATGTTTTTATCACTGAAATGTAAAACTTTAAATAATTTTCCCATCTGATCTGGACCAGCGAGCCGTTCGATGTCTTGGCGGATTTTGTCTTGCAAAGGAGCACTTTTGCCAACTCCAAGCTGGTTTGCGCGCTCCAGTAGCCCCATTTTAAAAAGAAATTCTCCTTGCTCTAAGATTTCAGCAAAACAGCCCTGTTCAAGAGCTATGTTTTTTAAAAAAGAAAAATCAACATGGGATGTTAAATCATGTTCACCAGGGGCATCAAAAACATCACGAAATTTATGTTTTGAGAGTGCTTGCAAGGTATCGCCAAAGGCAAGCTCACAAGCACCATAGTCGATAAGTAAAGCAGAACCTGTCACTTGCACTAAATGGTGGCTGATTTGTTGCATGAATTGATGCCGTAAAGGGGCATGTTCAAAAATTGTTCCGTCAGGCACTTTAGAACAATAGGTTTGTAGACAAGAAGAGGGAAGTTTATGCGGGGCAGCAATAAAGATGAAATCTCCATTTTGATTGACTGTAATGCAGCGCTCTTTCCATTCTCCATTGACTTTAATATATTGGTTGATAGGGAGTGTATCGAGAAATTCATTAGCAATGAGGAAGAGAGGTTTTGAAGGAATTTGATTAAAATTTTCAATGCTATGGATTTGTTTTTGATAAGAGCAAAGGCGCTTTTTTTGTTCTTTTGCAAGTTTTTTGCTTATTTCGATCAAAAAAATTTCAGCAGCATTAAATGCTCTTGTAGAAAGCTTTTGGATGGTTCGCAAAATGTCATCCATCAAAATTCCACGTCCTGGACCTATCTCAGCGAGGATAAAAGGATGAGGACAACCTTGAGCTTTCCAGCTCGCAAGAGTCCAAATGCCAATCATCTCTCCAAATAATTGGCTTATTTCAGGTGCTGTAATGAAATCACCATCACGTCCAAAAGGTGTTTGTGTTTGATAATAACCAAACTGAGGATCTGTAAGTGCCAACGTCATATATTGGCTAACAGTGATTGGTCCATTAAGGACAATAATTTCTTTAATTTTTTCTTTTAGATTGGCCATTTTCTGTCGATTTATATTTAAAGGCGTGGAGAAGAAGATAACCCCCTAAAAGAAGCATGGGAAGAGATAAAGCCATGCCATAGGTAAAACCAGTAGAATGGAAAAGTGTCGAAAACCATTCTGGATCTTCTTGAGGCGCACGGTAAACTTCAGAAATGCTGCGTGCTACTGCGTAGCCTATAATAAATGTTCCTGATACAGCACCGGGACGCTTTAATGCTTTGAACCCAAAAATAAGAAGACACAAGATGATGAAGAGAAGAAATCCTTCCATAAATGCTTCGTAAAGCTGGCTTGGATGGCGCGGTAAATAGTAAGGATCGAGAGGAAAACAAACAGCCCAAGGATGTGTAGTGATATTGCCCCATAACTCTTGGTTGATGAAGTTGCAGATTCGTACAATGCCGATACCAATAGGAGCACCTGCAGCAATGATATCAAACATGGCTCGTATGTTAATATAATTTTTACGGGCAAACCAGATCATAGCAATGATAATACCAATAAGTCCGCCATGAAAGGACATTCCCCCATCCCATACGGCAATGATAGCACTTGGATGGTTAAAATAGTAAATGGGATCCCATACAAGAACTTGTCCTAAACGCCCTCCGATAACAACACTTATGGCAGACCAGACAACAAAATCTCCGATCTTTTCTTTATCCATAGGAGGGTGGTCTCTATACCATAGAGATGTTTTTTTTAATAATTTTTGCGCATACCACCAAGCAAAAAGAATACCCAGTACGTAACCAAGTCCATACCAATGAAGTGCTATGGGACCTAGCTGGATAATGACAGGATCAAGGAAAGACGGAAAAGCAATGGCTGGACAAGACAGATTGTTCATGAGTTAAGCATTTTACATTATACGAGATGAATATGAAGTGACTCTGATGGTCAGAAATGACAGATGAATGCACAATGGTCAAGTCAGTAGGGAGGCTAGTCAGAAAGGGAGATAGATTTCCACTGATTTATCGCGGTAAAAAATATGGTGATAAAGGAATATTAAAAAATCTTAAACAAAATCGTTATGAAAAGTCTACATAGTATGTAAAATATAGAGTAAAAGGAACAAATTACAGTATCTAAATGTTATGAGAATACGCTATAATGCGTGCGTCAATAATTAAAATTTAAGGAAAAATGTTATGCGTAATGGATCAAATCGTATTCTTGATGAACTAGCAAAATTAGCAACGGATGCTGCTGACGTTGCGCAAGGCATACGACGTGAAGCTGGAACAGCTTTTCGTGTGCAGGCTGAAAAGATAGCAAACAAACTTGATCTTGTTTCTCGCGAAGAGTTTGAGACTTTTAAGGAGATGGTGCTGAAAATCCATGCTGATAATGCTGATTTGAAAAGGCGCCTTGATGATTTAAAGAAAGATGATTAAAAAAACGCAGACACAAAAAAGTAAAATAGTTTCTTAAAAAAAGAATCTTCAAAAAATATCCCCAATTTTTCAATGTGATGCGTGAAACTAAAAAATGCTTAATCTTGAGTCTGTTAGAGCGGAGCATTTGTTTATTTTTGATTTTTTTTTGGGTAAAATACATTTTTTTGAATCAGGGGGGCTGGCGCTATGAAATTGTATCAATACACTGAAAAGACTTGATGATTCGTTTTATGACTATCAGGTTGCCCTAAACAGCGCGATTGTGTTCTGGGTGTTTGTGTACTGTCGATGTTTTTATGTGTATTTGTTTGGTGTAAAGGTTCTGATTGTAGCAAAATATTGTTACAGTTTAGACGGTTTATATTCTGTTGACAATGTTTTAAGATGATTGAGGATTGTGATGAGGCTTGCATTTTGCGCCACAGAAAGAAAAGAGCACCCTGTTGACTTTATCGAACAGATTGCCTGTGAATATGATTGGTCGTTTGAGCGGGATGCACAAGATGAAATTAGCGTTTGTGTGGAAGGAAAACGCGCAAACTATCGTCTTGCTTTTTCATGGATGGAAGAGCATGAAGCACTTCATTTAGCTTGTTCGTTTGATCTCTCTACTAAAAATGCTCGAACAGCTGAAATACAGCGCTTATTGCTAGCAATTAATGAAAAGTTGTTGTTGGGACATTTTGATTACTGGCAAAGGAATAATTCAGTTATTTATCGACAAGGTCTTCTTTTGGCTGGTGGGATGCATCCATCTCATATACAGGTTGAAACATTGTTGATACATGCACTTAAAGCCTGTGAAAGCCATTATGTTGCATTTCAGATGGTTGCTTTGTCGGGAGAAAGTGCTTACAAGGCACTACAGTACACTTTGTTTGAAACTGTAGGGAATGCCTAAAATATACAGTCTGTTATTTTTACAGACGGTTTGCGGAAATATTGCTCATAGGGGGACATCAAGAATAGCGCGCACTCCCCCGAGTGGGCTCTCATCTAATTGTATATTGCCACCATGGCTGCGTGCTATGTCTTGAGCAATAGAAAGACCAAGTCCTGTTCCACTTGCATCTTGATTTCGCGCTTTATCAAGTCGAAAGAATGGCTTAAAAACTTCTGTGCGCATATTTTCATGAATTCCAGGTCCATTATCATCGATTATCAATATAAAAGATTCTTGTTGAGAGTTAGCGGTTAGTTTAACAGTCGTGCCGTAACAAAATGCATTTGTTACAAGATTGCTGACTAAGCGTGTGAAAGCACGGGGACGTACTTGTATTTCTGTAGGACCTTCAATGGTGTAAGAAAATTGACGTTTGTGAAGACGAGCATCGGTGGAGAATTTTTGCATAAGAGCATTTAAATCAAAAGTCTTGACACTTTCACTTCCTTCACCACGAGCAAAAGCAAGATAATCTTCTAACATATTTTGCATGTCACTTACATCTTGCTCAAGCGGTTTAATATCAAAGTCAGTATTTACTAATGCCAGCTGAAGTTTAAAGCGTGTAAGAATGGTTCTTAAATCATGACTTACTCCTGAGAGCATCATGGTACGTTGTTCAATTTGGCGTTCAATACGTTCACGCATGCGTAAAAAAGCGATGCCTGCACGACGGACTTCATCAGCTCCTTGTGGTTGAAAACCTTTTGGTAAAGGACGACCGCGTCCAAAGCTTTCTGCTGCTTCAGCCAATTGTTGAATCGGTTTGATTTGATTGCGCAAAAAGTAAATTGCTATCAGCAATAAAACAAGAGCTGTTCCTACCATCCAGCTTAAAAAAATAGCAGTATTGGAAGCATAGGCTTGGCTGCGTGGAGCAAAGACGCGTAAGATGTTGTGACCAAGGTGGATACGGATTTCAACAAGATCAGAATCTCCTACGGTATCAATCCAGAAGGGACGGTTAATTTGGCGGGTGATTTCTTCACTTAAAAAATAGTCAAGAATTGCAAAAAATGGCTTAGGTCCTGGAGGGGGTAAGGAGGTAGGAGATAGAATAGAAATATTTAATCCCATACGTTGTTGTGCAATACGCTTGATATCTTCATAGTTATCTTGTTGGGGATATGTTTCAAGAATATCAATAATGGCTGAAATATCATGCACGACAGCCGTTGAAAGACGCTCGGTTACCATTTGCCAATGGCGTTCCATAAAGACATAAGCAATGACCGTTTGCAGAAGCACCATGGGAGCGATAATAATGATTAAAGAGCGAGCATAAAGCCGTTTAGGCATTTTTTTCGTTAACCATCGAAGAAAAAATCTTAAAGGTTTGATCATTCTTGTGCCTATTCAATAGAGAGTTTATACCCTATTCCTCGCACGGTTTGGAGCCATATAGGCAGTGCTGGGTTTTTTTCGATCTTACGACGAAGGCGGTTGATCTGCACATCAATGGCACGTTCACTTATATTGCTGTCATCTGTCGCGAATTTATGGCGCGGAATTGTATCGCCTGCATTTTCGGCAAACATGACCATCATTTCTTGTTCTTTATCTGTTAATTTAATAATTTCTCCTCCTTTTTTGAGTTCGCGTCGTGAAATTGAAAATATATAAGGACCAAAAACGATTTGCTCAATTTTAGGTTGGCTAAGGGGAAAACCACGTCGTAAAATGGCGTTGATGCGAAGGAGAAGTTCACGAGGGTCAAACGGCTTAGACAGATAATCATCGGCCCCTGCTTCTAATCCACGGATACGATTGTCTATTTCTGATAAAGCTGTTAGCATCAAGATAGGAACATCTTTTGTTTGGCGGAGTGAATGAGTGAGATCAATACCGTTTTCGCTAGGCATCATGACATCAACAATAAGAAGATCAAAATCTAAACTTGCCAACAGTCGTCTTGCTTCATTCGCATTGGCTGAAACTGAAACACGAAATCCATTTTTAATGAGAAACTGAAATAAAAGATTGCGAATACGAGTATCGTCATCAATCACAAGAAGGTGAGGGGCATCGTCACACAAAACTTGAACGTGATTGGTCATTCTTAAAAAAACCTTGATAAAAATTTAGTTTACACAAAATGCAAGTTTACATAAGTTGTATAAAGCTGTCGAGCAGCACCTTTACCTTAAAGGAGAGAAAGTTTTATTTATAAATTTAAAAAAGTTACTTTTGAAAAGGATATTATGGGTAGTCTTAATATACATATTATTCCCGTTACGACATTCCAACAAAATTGCACTTTGCTTTTTGATAGTGAATGTAAAACGGGGGTTCTCGTTGATCCTGGTGGTGATTGGCCGCGGATTCAAGACGTAATCGAAAAGAATGGTGTTATTGTTGAGGCTATTTGGGTAACACATGGTCATTTTGATCATGTGGGAGCAGCAATGCAAGCGAAAGAAGCGCTTAATGTAAAAATTATCGGTTCACATCGCGATGATAAGCCTGTGATGGATGCTGTGAGCGAAAGCGCAAAAAATTATGGCATCACTGATGCTTGCATCTGTATTCCTGACAAATGGTTAGAAGATGGTGAGTGTGTTCATTTTGCTGGACATGTGTTTAAGGTTTTTCACACCCCAGGACATTCCCCTGGTCATGTTATTTATTTCAATGAAAAAGAGCGCTTAGCTCTCTTGGGTGATGTGCTCTTTCGTGGTTCTATTGGACGTACGGACTTCCCCTTCTGTTCCTATGAAAAATTGATGCAATCTCTTCGAGAAAAAGTTTTACCCTTAGGCGATGATGTTTGTTTTATCTGTGGGCATGGTCCTAAAAGTAGCATAGGCTATGAGCGCCAAAATAATCCTTTTCTTCAAGATTTTAATATATGAGCAAACAAAAAAACGCTTTGAAGCGTTTTTTTGTGCCATTTAAGGCTTTTTAGTAGGGCGGAACAGAAGTTAATTTATTGGGGCATAACAAACGTGTTCCAAACCATTACGGTCTCGGAAAGTTCCTGTTTTAGGGTTGAAAGAACGGTATTTTTTCTTGCAATATTGAAGCCAATCAGACTCCCATGATTGTTGTACTGGCTCATATTCCACCGTTTGCGGAGTTTCATAAATTATCTGCTCTTGTGGAACCTGTTGATATACAATTTGATGCTGTGGTGCGGTTTGATAAACAACTTGTGGCTGTTCTGGTTTTTTTAAAATTTTGCTGAGAAGTGCACCTGCTGCAAGAGCAAGAATGCCCATTGCTAAAGCTTCTCCTGAGTTATTTATATTAATACTACTGTGTTTTGTCTTTTTGCGCTCGACATAATGATATGTCTTGTGTTCAACATGATGGTGTTGTTGTGCTCCCCATTTATGGCTAACATAATGACGCTTGTGGGGATTATCAAAAGAGCGATGTTCACTATGAGAAAAATGGGAGCTAAAATTGTGAGCTGGTAAACCAGCCTCCCTCCTCATATCATAGCTATGATACCATGCCATATCTGCAAGCGTTGGATTTAATGGCATCAAAACGGTTGCAGTAGACATTGCTGATAATACCGCTAATCTGAAGAGTTTTTTCATAATGATGCTCCTTGTGTAAATTCGTATTTTTCACATCCTACACGTTTCAAACTGAATAGAGCCTGAACAATTTTGGACTTTATTGTGACAAAAAAATAAAAATTCATTTAGTTAAAACATTGCCGGTACAGTAAAATAAAATCATGACAAAATTTTGATTTCAATTAATGTAATATTCTTAAGGTTAATTAAGCAGCTTGTATTGAGAGCAGCAGATTTTTTACTATTGGTTATAAATTCTTTATTGATGAGTACTTTTTTATTAATTAATACAATATGAATTAAACAATAGGTGTATGAATAAAAGTTATCGTTTTTTATTATAGGCTTATGGTGCTAAGATAAAATCTTATTTGTGTGATAGAATACAGTCCTGTTTGACTACTCTCTTGTGAGGTTAAATATTGAGTTCGATATCAGATTATAACTGTATAAGATAATATATTGCGGGAACTTTTTTTGATATATGGGAAACATTCTCTTTAATTTTTTTGTGCTCATTTAGGTTTTAGAAGTGTTTTTGGCATGTTTTGATAGTTTTAGGGATTTTTTTATAACGTGGTTTAACAAGAAAAATTGCTAAAGGGGGACATCAATAATAGCGCGTAAGCCCCCTAGAGGGCTATCATCCAATTGAATATTGCCTCCATGGCTACGTGCTATATCTTGAGCAATAGAAAGGCCGAGTCCTGCTCTACTCGCATCTTGATTTTGTGTTTTATCAAGTTTAAAGAATGGCTTAAAGACTTCTGTGCGCATATTTTTATGAATCCCAGGTCCATCATCATCAATAGTTATGATGAAAGATTCTTGTTGGGATATGGCTGTTAGTTTGACAGTATTAGCATGACAAAATGCTTTTGATACAAGATTGCTGATGAGACGCGTGAAGGCATGGGGGCGTACTTGTATTTGTGTAGGGCTTTCAATGGTGTAGGAAAATTGACGTTTGTGAAGATGCGCATCGGTAGAGAATTTTTGCATAAGAGTATTTAAATCAAAAGTTTTAATACACTCACTTCCTTCACTACGGGCAAAAGCAAGGTCATTTTCTAACATATTTTGCATGTCGCTCACATCTTGCTCAAGCGGTTTAATATCAAAGTCAGTATTTGCTAACGCTAGTTGAAGTTTAAAACGGGTGAGAATGGTTCTTAAATCATGGCTTACACCCGAAAGCATTATGGTGCGTTGTTCGATATAGTTAGAAGATGGTGAGTGTGTGTATTTTGCTAGACATGAGTTTAGGGTTTTGCATACACTAGGGCATTCCCTTGGTCATGTTATTTATTTCAATGAAAAAGAGCGCTTAGCCCTCTTGGGTGATGTTCTCTTTTGTGGTTCTATTGGACGTACGGACTTCCCCTTCTGTTCCTATGAAAAATTGATACAATCTCTTCGAGAAAAAGTTTTACCCTTAGGCGATGATGTTTATTTTATTTGTGGGCATGGCCCTAAAAGTAGCATAGGCTATGGGCGCCAAAATAATCCTTTTCTTCAAGATTTTAATATATGAGCAAACAAAAAAACGCTTTGAAGCGTTTTTTTGTGCCATTTAAGACTTTTTAGTAGGGCGGAACAGAAGTTAATTTATTGGGGCATAACAAACGTGTTCCAAACCATTACGGTCTCGGAAAGTTCCTGTTTTAGGGTTGAAAGAACGGTATTTTTTCTTGCAATAGTTAAGCCAATCAGATTCCCATGATTGTTGTACTGGCTCATATTTCACCGTTTGCGGAGCTTCATAAATTATCTGTTCTTGTGGAACCTGTTGATATACAATTTGATGTTGTGGTACGGTTTTATAAACAACTTGTGGCTGTTCTGGTTTTTTTAAAACTGTACCAAGAATCGTACCTGTTGCAAGACCAAGAATACCCATTACTACAGCATCTCTTGAGTTGTCTATATGAACATTACGGTGTTTTGTTTTTTTGCGCTCGACGTAATGATACGTTTTGTTTTCAATATAATGATAATGGTGGTGGTGGTGGTGGTGGTGTTGTTGTTCCGTCTTACTATGTTTGGCTACAAACCTTTCATGTTCGGCTTTAAATCTTCTTTTGCCGTCTTCAAAACTCTTGTGGAAATCATCAACAAACTTTTGGAAATCATCAGAAAAAAAGCCACGTTTTCTATCAGAACAATGGGAGCGAGAAAAACCGCAAGGCGGGATATCAGCTTTCTTCCTTATTTCCCTTATCGCATCATCTGTTTCTTTACGCATCTTCCTCATCATATCATCTATTTCTCTCGAGATAGAGTCACTACGATTCCATGCCATATTCGCAAGCGTTGCATTTAGCGGCATCAAAACGGTCACAGTTGACATTGCTGATAATACCGCTAGCCTGATCACTTTTTTCATAATGATGCTCCTTGTGTAAATTCGTATTTTTCACATCCTACACGTTTCAAACTGAATAGAGCCTGAACAATTTTGGACTTTATTGTGACAAAAAAATAAAAATTCATTTAGTTAAATCTACCACGGAGACAGTACAATAAAATCATAACAGAATTTTGATTTCAATTAATGTACTCTGCTTGAGGTTAATTAATAAATTTGTATTGAGAGTACCCGATTTTTTACTATGGGATATAAAATCTTTATTTATTGGTACTTTTTTATTGTTTGGTACAATAT
This sequence comes from Bartonella sp. CL435QHHD, assembly GCF_042195095.1. Taxonomy (NCBI): domain Bacteria; kingdom Pseudomonadati; phylum Pseudomonadota; class Alphaproteobacteria; order Hyphomicrobiales; family Bartonellaceae; genus Bartonella; species Bartonella sp. CL435QHHD. The sequence continues at coordinate 99,742 of NZ_JBHINS010000083.1, read as the reverse complement.
GAATTGAACAATAGGTGTATGAATACAAAGTTATCATTTTTTATCATAGTCTTATGGTTCTATGAGAAAGTCTTATTTTACTTTATTTGTGTTATAGAACAGTGACCTATTTGAATATTTTTTTGTAAGGATCGATAATATTGAGTTAAATATCAGAGTATAACTGTATAAAATAATATATTTTGGAATTTTTTGTAAAATGTTCTTTCTTATGTTGTTTTAGACAAATTGGAGCACCCTTGATGTTGGAGGTTGTCTATTTTTCGGATAATGCTGTTTGCTTTTGAACCTTAGTCTTTTTTAGAAGAGCTGAAGATTATTTTATGCGGTTTGAAATTTCTTACTCCTTCATTGATTGCGTTTTTTTCGTTTTATTGTTGCTTGATTAGGGGTGTTTTTACGAGATTTTCCTTTTTGATTTTCCAAAATACCAGTGTCCATGGTTGGTCCCATGTGTGCAAGGTCTGGTTTGGAGAAAAGACTTTGTTGTAACACGGGCTCATGGGTGGATTGTTCGCTATGATGTGTTAAGGGATTTTCTGCGAGTTCTAGTTCTATCTTTTGTAATTGTTTGATTTCATCGCGAAGTCGCGCTGCTTCTTCAAAATTAAGATCAGCAGCTGCTTCATGCATTAATTTTTCAAGGTGTTTAATATGAGATGCTAAATTGTTGCCAACTATATTTTTTTTCTCGATAACATCAGGGATATTTGTACGAACATGGTTGTTTTCATCGCCTAAATTGAGAATATCTCCGATATTTTTTTTGATACTTTTCGGTGTGATATGGTGTTCTTCATTATAGGCTATTTGTTTTTGTCGACGTCTTTGTGTCTCCTGTAAGGCTCGTTCTATGGAACCAGTGATCGTATCTGCATAGAGGATAACACGGCCATCTACGTTACGTGCAGCACGTCCGATTGTTTGTATGAGGGAAGTTTCAGAGCGCAAAAAGCCCTCTTTATCGGCATCTAGAATGGCAACAAAACCACATTCTGGAATATCTAAGCCTTCTCGGAGCAAGTTGATACCGATGAGGACATCAAAGGTGCCAAGCCGAAGATCGCGTAGAATTTCAATGCGTTCTAATGTATCAATGTCAGAATGCATGTAGCGTACACGAATGTCTTGTTCGTGGAGATATTCAGTTAAGTCCTCAGCCATACGCTTTGTGAGAACTGTCACCAATGTACGGTAGCCTTTTTGAATTGTTTTACGAATTTCATTCACAACATCATCGACTTGATTTTTAGCTGGACGAACCTCTGTTGGTGGGTCAACAAGCCCTGTTGGGCGAATAACTTGTTCCGCAAAAGTGCCGTGAGATTGTTCTATTTCCCAGCGTCCAGGTGTTGCGGAGACAGCAATCGTTTGTGGGCGCATAGCATCCCATTCTTCAAAGCGCAAAGGACGGTTATCCATACAAGAAGGGAGGCGAAAACCATATTCTGCTAGTGTTGCTTTTCTACGAAAGTCACCTCGGTACATGCCCCCAATTTGGGGAATGGTTACGTGGCTTTCATCGATAAAAACAAGAGCATTATTTGGAATGTATTCGAACAAGGTTGGTGGTGGTTCTCCGGGTTTTCGTCCTGTTAAATAACGTGAATAATTTTCTATTCCGGCGCATGAGCCGGTGGTTTCTAACATTTCTAAATCAAAAATTGTACGTTGTTCTAAACGTTGTGCTTCTAAAAGACGTCCAGCTGCGTTCAACTCATCGAGGCGTTGAACGAGTTCCATTTTGATGGCTTTCATTGCTTGATTGAGTGTTGGTCGCGGTATTACATAGTGTGAATTGGCATAAATTTTAATCGATTGAAGATCGCCTGTTTTTTGTCCGGTGAGAGGATCGAATTCCGTAATTGTTTCCACTTCATCGCCAAAGAGCGAAATACGCCAAGCACGATCTTCGAGGTGGGCAGGGAAAATTTCGATTGTATCCCCTCGTACACGAAAGGAACCACGAATGAAATTGATATCTTGTCGATAATACTGTTGAGAGACTAAATCAGCCAAGAGTGTTCGTTGATTGAGTTTGTCCCCTTTTGCTATTTGGAAGGTCATGGCCGTATAGGTTTCTACGGAACCAATCCCGTAGATGCAGGAGACAGAGGCGACGATAATAACGTCATCACGCTCTAAGACGGCGCGTGTTGCAGCATGACGCATCCGGTCGATTTGTTCATTAATTGAGGATTCTTTTTCAATATAGGTATCAGAGCGTGCAACGTAGGCTTCTGGCTGATAATAGTCATAATAGGAAACAAAATATTCGACGGCATTATGGGGAAAAAAACTTTTAAATTCACCGTAAAGCTGCGCTGCTAGAGTTTTATTTGGTGCTAAGATTAAAGCTGGACGCTGTGTTTTTTCAATGATATTGGCCATTGTATAGGTTTTTCCTGAGCCGGTAACACCCAAAAGCACTTGTGTACGTTCATCTTTTTGAATTCCCTCAACCAGAGTTTTTATGGCTTGAGGTTGATCTCCCGCGGGTTTAAAAGATGTTTCGAGTTGAAATGGAATACCACCTTCAGACTTTTCAGGACGAACAGGGCGGTGAGGTGTCCATAACGCGCCATTCTTAAAAAGAGGATTACCTGAAGCAATGAGAGCAGAAAGAGCTTCTACTGTTGCAGTAACACCATTTTTCATTGTTGTATCCTTTGATAGAAAAGTGTTGGTGATTTTAAAGAAAATACTAATTTTACAAATTTATTACGACAACAGCAAAACGTTATTGAACAGATTTATTTTGGTTTATTAGAGCTTTCATTAGGATATTGATCAAGTTTTTCATGAGACAAATTCTTCGAAGTATTTCTTTGGAGGGGGCATATTTGTGGTTGTTCGTGGACACTATTGCATTTTTGCCATGATGATATTCAAGAGGGCATAAGTTATTATGGCTGTTATGGAGAATAATCGGTATGTTTGGGCACTAAAGACATTGTATATGTGTGATAAAGATCGTTTCCATCTTTAAATGAAAGATAACGAGATGACACCCAACCTATTTGAGTGTTATATCGGATATGGCACCAATTTCCTTCACAGTTTTTAACAAAAACCAATTCTCCAGCAGAGATTAAGCCGCAAAGCGCATACTGAGTGCTGGGACCTGTTCTAAAATTAAGATTTCTCGTAACAAAAGCATCTGCTGCCTCTGATATTGTTGTGGCTAAAAAGAAAGAGCCAAACATAAAAAAAATGACGATTTTTTTCATTTTTCTGTAAAGAATTTCTTTAGAGATTTTCTATCCTTCTCTCTTCATATCCCATATGATTTCTTTTACTAGATTATGATAAAACAGAAAAAAATACAATTCTTTCTTCTTTAGGACACTTTTAAAGAGAATAGTGAAGTTTAACGTTTTAAACACCAAAATGAGATGTTTTAATCACTATTTGTGCATGTTTTGTTTCCTTTATTTATTTTTGTATGGAAAACAGCGATACTGTACTATATAATAAAAAAGATCGTAGTTTTCGGATTCCAAAAGTAATTTTGGAAGCCGTTTTTTGTATTTTTATTAAACCTTCCGTGTAATAGAAAGGGACGGATTATGGAAAAAGTTCCGATGACTACAGCTGGTTTTGAGAGTCTTAAAGAAGAGTTGCGTTGGCGTCAACAACAGGAGCGTCCGCGAATTATTGAAGCAATTTCTGAAGCGCGTGCGCATGGTGATTTATCCGAAAATGCTGAGTATCACGCAGCTAAAGAAGCGCAAAGTCATAATGAGGGGCGTATAAATGAGCTTGAAGATTATATCGCGCGAGCAGAAGTTATAGATGTCTCGCGTCTTTCAGGTGACAAAATAAAATTTGGCGCAACCATTAAACTCTTGGATGAGGACACTGAAGAAAAAAAAGTGTATCAGATCGTAGGAGATCAAGAAGCTGATGTAAAGGTTGGTAAAATCTCTATTTCTTCGCCTATCGCACGTGCACTTATTGGCAAGCAAGAAGGTGATGTGATTGAGGTGAATGCACCAGGTGGTGCGCATAATTATGAGATCATTAAGGTTCAGTACATCTAAATAACATATGGATTATTATGCGTGTATCTTTGGACGAAACTGAGGTTATTGCGCCTCACTTTAAAAGGCGTTTGTCGGGAGTAACATCTACGATTATTCAGCTTATTCCAATGCAACGCGAACAGGGTATGCGTATATCCACTTTGGGGTTTGGTTTACCACAAACTTTACCGGCTCTTGCCTTTAGGGACCTTTTCGGACTTTGGAAAAGTCCGAAAGGGAAGCCATTTCGTATTTGGCATGCACGACGCAATATTGAGATGCTTTGTGGGATCTTTTTACGCGATGTTTTGCGAATGAAGCTTAAACTCATCTTTACTTCGGCTTCACAACGTCATCATAAGCCTTTTACCAAATGGTTGATTCGCTGTATGGATAGGGTTATAGCTACCAGTACACGTACGGGCGCTTATCTAGAAGTGCCTCATAAGGTTATTATGCATGGGGTGGATGTGAGGCGTTTTACTCCACCACAGACTTTTGATGATTGCTTTTCTTCGACAGGATTTCCAGGAAAATATGCGGTAGGATGTTTTGGGCGTCTGCGCTACTCAAAGGGAACAGATTTATTTGTTGATGCCATGATAGCATTATTGCCTGATTACCCCGAATGGACAGCACTTATCGCTGGTCGTACGACAGAGCAATATTATCATTTTGAAAAAGAGTTACGCCAAAAGATTGCTAAAGCTGGTCTGGATGATCGCATTATTTTTCTTGGTGAGATTCTGGACATCCCTTTGTGGTATCGTCGTTTAACACTTTATGTTGCACCTTCTCGTACAGAAGGTTTCGGTTTAACGCCATTAGAAGCAATGGCATCACAGGTTGCGGTTGTAACGAGTGATGCTGGAGCTTATAAAGAATTGGTTGTAGAAGCGACAGGAACAGTTGTAAAAGCAGGAGATGGTTCGGCTTTAACCGCAGCAATTGAACCTTATTTTTCTGATGTGGAAAAAACATTGGCAGCCGGAAAGAAAGCTTTAACCCATGTTCGTACTCACTTTCCTTTGGAAAAAGAGGCAAGCAAGATTGAAAGTGTTTACAAAGAACTGTTTGCGGAAAAAACACTTTGATATGATATCAAAAATCTTCTTGAGGGATGATAAAAAGTATTTTCCTTAAAGGTTTCTCATAGTCATCAAGAAAACAGCTCAATGATATAGCTGTTATTTTACAAAATTTATATTGTCTTTAGTAGAACGCTATAAGAAGTTCTCAAAATTTTGGATAAAAGATTAAAAATGTATACGCTTGAGAGCGATATGTAGTTTATGATAAAGCATACTAGGAGAGAGGAAAGCTACTTTTATTCATTGATGTTTTAGAATAAGAAGAAAATAATGCTTTAACTCAAGTCTGGGGATTTATGCACTATCTTATACGGTGTCGTACTGATATTGTTCGTTTTGTAAGACTTAAATAGATAGCAAAAAAACGTTTTCTTGTCTTAAAAAGATAATGATGCTATCTCCATGGATAAAATAGTCGTACATATTTTCAATAAATTCATGATAAGATGGATTTAAGATTAATATATATATGATTTTTATAGATAATTTACCTTTTCAATTTGAATAAGAGCTTTGAGTAGCGTAAGATTTTCTTATGTCAAATCTGTTGATATTAAATCAAGGAGAGCTATCCTCTAGCACATCACAATCGGAAGAAGGCATGTGGTGGATCAAAACTATTGAAGACAAGGTGTAAAGAGATTTCTTATAAATTGTCTGAAATGCAGGCTGTTACGACATTAACAGAAAAAAAATAATATGGTGGTACTAATTTATATCTTATTTTGTAGTACCGACTTGCACCTTATTATTATTTAAGTAAAAATGATGGTGCCCATTTTATATCTTTCATGAAGGCTGTCGTGGAATGGGGGTGATGAGTACTGTGAGATGTTTTTTTATAAGCTTGTGAGCTCGTAATATAATAGCATTTTTTTCTATAAGGAGGTAACTCTATTAAAGAGAAAAAACACTTTTATCAGCAAATATTCATATTTTTTGCATGAGAGATTATTCGTAAAAAAGAATGTTCTATGCGTCCACTTTATTTGATAAAGAAGATCAATAAAGTGAAGTTTTATATGTTATGGCTTTGAAAATATTGGTATTTGATTGTTTTTGTTAAATTATTTTTATATCATTGATATGATGATTTGTATGAAATTTTAGAAAATCTTCAGTGGATTGAGTAAGGGGTGAATATTATGATGCATACTGTTCACACCTTTTTATCTTGTAAATTTTTATCATGGTAGAATAAAATACTCTCTGCATTAGAATTGTTCACGCCAGAAAGCGGGAATAAAAAGGACGAATATTGTTATGATTTCAAGGCGTCCAGCTAACATTAGAAAACTTAAAATCCATAAAGCATGGTCGTTGATTGTAGAGAAATTACCAGTGGGGCCAATAATATCTCCAAAGCCTGGACCAACATTTGAAAGTGCGGTTAAGACCCCCGTAAAGGCAGAGGTAAAGTCAAGACCGGTTGTAAGCAAAAGTGCAGTGCCGATAACAAGGCAAAACATATAAAGACAGACAAAAAACAAAACGGCTTGAGCAACATCATTTGATATATTTGAGTGATCGTAGCGCGCTTTTACAACGACATTAGGAGAAAGAAGTTTTTCTATATTTGTTTGTGTAATACGCCAAAGAATAATGAGGCGATTGATTTTCATGCCACCAGAAGTAGAACCAGCACATCCGCCTGTAAAAGAAACAATGAAGAAAATTCCAAGCGCAAACGGTCCCCAAAGTTGATAATCTTCAGCGCTATAACCTGTGGTGCTAATAATGGATGAAAGGTGAAAAATGACATCAAGGAAAATCAAGTGGAACGCGCGATGATCATAAAACCGTAGCCATGCCGCTAAAGCAAAGCTGAAAAGGAGAACGATATGGAGAAAAACAATCACTTGTGGGTCAAGGAAGCGTTTGGAGTGTCCAGGAAGGACTAATTTAACATAAAGTACGAAGGGTAAAGCAGAAAGCAACATGAAGATTGTTGAAATAATTAAGATGGCTGGTTTATCAGAAAAATAGCCAAAAGAAGCATCATGCGTTGAAAAACCAGCTGTTGCTACTGTACTCATTGCATGGTTAATGGCATCAAATAAATTCATGCCTGCAGCAAAATAAGAAAGCATACAAGCCAATGTTAACCCAACATAAGCGATGATAATTCCGTTAGCAATTTGGTTGATGCGAGGCAATATTTTTTCAGATTTATCAGATGATTCCATATGAAAAAGTCGCACGCCACCCACACGCAGTGAAGGCAAAATTAAGAGGGCTAAACCGATAAAACCAATGCCCCCAATCCAGCATATAAGAGAACGCCATAATAAAATACTTCGCGATAAATTATCAAGATCAGAAAGGACTGTGGAGCCTGTTGTTGTAATTCCAGAAACAGATTCAAAAATGGCTCCTGCTAGAGAAATGGGAAGAGGAGAAAGATAAAGAGGTAAGGCACCTACGATGCTTCCTGTAAGCCAAAGACAAACAGTGAGCATAAAGCCAAGCCGTGCTGAAAAGCGACAAGTAGCTCCCTTAGTTGCTAAAAGAATCAGTGTTGCTAACATGGTGGTTATGGCACAAGAATAGAGAAAGCTTATCCAATTACGATTGTTGTCGTGCAAATCCACAAAAATTGGCAAAAGCATTGCTCCTCCCATGATTAAGGCAAAACGTGCACAGACATTGATAATAAATTGAAAAATGATCGTTCCCTATCTTTGTATCTCTTTTTATTATGGTTTTGTGCTCATAAGAAGTTACATTTTTCTCTTTATAGGATAAGGATTAATTCTTAACATTAGCGTGCCTTGATGAATTAGTAATCAGACCTTTTCATAAAACTTGAAAAGAAGTATACATAACATAATTAGGGCTCTTGAAAAATATTTTTTTAAAAGGCTGCATTCCGTTATCATTTATAGAATAATTAATTTATAATAAAGTGAAGGGGATTTAATGGTGCAATCGCATATTCGTCTGCTGATTATTGGCTCAGGTCCGGCTGGTTATACAGCGGCGATCTATGCAGCAAGAGCAATGCTTAAGCCGGTTTTGGTGACGGGCTTGCAGCAGGGTGGACAATTAACAATTACAACTGATGTTGAGAATTATCCAGGTTTTGCAGATCCCATTCAAGGACCATGGTTGATGGAACAAATGGCAAAACAAGCTGAGAATATGGGGACAAAAATTGTCTATGATACAATTATAAAGGCTGATTTGTTGAAGTATCCTTTTGTCTTATATGGGGATTCAGGAACACAATATTCTTGTGATGCACTGATTATTGCAACAGGAGCTCAAGCACGCTGGCTTGGTTTAGAAAGTGAACAGACCTTTATGGGCGGAGGTGTTTCCGCTTGTGCTACATGTGATGGCTTTTTTTATCGTGATAAGGACGTTATTGTCGTGGGAGGAGGAAATACGGCTGTTGAAGAAGCACTTTATTTATCGCATTTGGCTAAGAGTGTAAGCGTGGTTCACAGGCGGGGGCAGTTTCGGGCAGAAAAAATTTTGCAAGATAGGTTGCTGGCTTGTAATAATGTGCGTGTTTTTTGGGATCATGTGGTCGAAGAAATTGTGGGGCTGCCAGCTCAAGATTCAATGGGCGCTGTTGTAACAGGTGCACGTCTGAAAAATGTTAAGACAGGTCATGAGATGAAAGTGAATGCAGAGGGCATATTTATTGCCATTGGGCATAATCCTGCTGTTTCTCTGTTTGAAGGACAGCTGAAACAAAAACGAGGCGGCTATTTATGGACAGCACCGGACTCAACAGCAACAAGCATTGCTGGTGTTTTTGCTGCTGGGGATGTGACAGATGAAACATTCCGCCAAGCTGTAACAGCTGCGGGAAGAGGATGTATGGCAGCGTTGGAAGCAGAACGGTTTTTGGATATATCCAAGCGTTAGTAACTCATTGAGAAAATAGAGAATATAGAGGTAGAATTAATTGTGGCGCCACCGTTGGATTGGGATAAGTTAAGGGTTTTTCACGCTGCAGCAGAAGCGGGATCTTTTACGCATGCTGCTCAAAAACTTCATTTATCTCAATCAGCCGTTTCACGACAGGTTTCGGCTTTAGAACAAGAGGTTGGGGTATCCTTATTTCAACGTCATGCGCGTGGTTTGATTCTTACAGAACAGGGAGAAACTCTTTATCGTACAGCTCATGATGTTTTGATGAAGCTTGAAAGTGTGCGTTTGCAATTAAGTGAAAGCTATGCAAAACCAACGGGGCACTTGCGTGTGACCTCGACCTTTGGAATGGGGGCAGGGTGGATTGCAGAGCGTATGCCAGAATTTCTTAGTCTTTATCCTGATATGCAGGTTCAGCTTTTGCTTTCCGATGAAGAGCTTGATTTGACAATGTGTCATGCGGATTGTGCTGTTCGCTTACATCAACCCAAACAACCTGATCTTATACAAAGAAAACTCTTTACAATTCATATGCATGTTTATGCTTCGGAAAAGTATATTGCAAATTATGGAAAGCCGGAAAAATTATCTGATCTCGATGAGCATCGTATTATTTCGTTCGGTGAACCTGTTCCACCTTATTTGTCTGGTTTAAATTGGTTGGAAAAGGCTGGTAGAAGTGATGGATCATTGCGCGTTTCAGTTCTACAAATCAACAATATCATCTCAATAAAGAATGCGCTTATGCGTGATCTTGGGATTGCTGTGCTTCCTGATTATATCGTCAATAATGATGAGCATTTGGTGCGTCTTTTTCCTGATATGGTTGATATTCCTTCTTTTGATACTTTTTTTTGTTATCCTTATAATTTAAAGAATTTGGCAAGGTTAAATGCTTTTCGAGATTATATTTTTTTAAAAGCTCGTCAGTGGTCTTTTTAATATTAATGTCTTAATTTATAAGGAACAATTAGCTGTTTTGCAACTTGAGACTCCCGTAATATTCTTTCGTTTCAAATTTGCTCATATTGAATCAATTAAAATTATTCGTTGCACATTAAAAGTGGAGGGAGTCTGCGCGGGTAAATATTTTTGAAAAAAGGGATAAATGTTTTTTTACAAATGCTAGCAAACGTGAGAGCTATTATATATTGAAAAATGGACAATCGTGTGATGGTGTAGCTTACATTTTTATATTTAATTAAAGAGAGTGCTACATAATGGAGACAAATTTAAAGCTATGTGTTTATTGCATAGCAGATACGCTTAAGTCTTTATTGTGCTTTTTCTTATAAAATGACATAGAATGCTATCTCTTGATTATGTTGCCTCCCAGTGCGTTTTCTTGAGTGTTCCCTTACGAAGATCTATCAGATTGATTTTATCTCTGAAGATTTTCCAAATTTGCCGGACAATATGTCCGGCTTTTTTTTTATTATTTTTGAAAGAGTCCTTAGAAATTGCAATATATGGGAAGATGATAAGGAAAAAATTTTGAAACTTGTGGATATCCAACAATTTTTTAAGAATACTAAAATTCAATGAGGAGTTTAAGAGAGATTTATCCTGTTGTACCATAAAAGTCTGTCTTTTAGGGGTGTGATATAAAATATTTAAAACCTTATACATGAAGTGCTTTTTATTAGAGTGTGAGGTGAATATTTAAGGCAGGTCTTGTTCATAAAGCCTATGAAGTAAATCAAGTAGTTATTAGATAGAACTTAAAGGAAACTGGATTGCTTACACAACGATGGGAGGTGGCTTCTTCTTCATTTTAGGACGAAGAAGAAGCCGAGAAATAGAAGAGATTTTATTGTAAGGGCCTTTGATTATAAGGGCAATTGTGTTTAAAAGCGCTCGGTCTTTTTTAGAGTTATAAATTGAATGGAGAAAGCAGAATAGGTTTTTCATCTCTTATGATAATAGACCGATTCATTTATTTGATAGCTAGATTTTTTTGATCTTTATCTACAGCCTCTATTTTTGCTGAATCGATAGATTTAGACCATGACACAGTTTCCGATATTTTCTCGGATATACTGACATTCGGTAAAAACAATCACAAGAGATGATATTTAAAAATTTTAAATTAGACTGTTGCAAAAGCGCTGTATACGTATACAAGCTTCTTCAAGTAATTCTTCTGATGTTGCATAAGAAATACGAAAAGCTGATCCAAGTCCAAAAGCAGATCCTTGGACGACAGCAACAGCTTCTGTTTCTAGAAGCGCTATGGCGAAGTCCTCATCATTGGTAATACATTGGCCGTTAGGTGTTTTCTTTCCAATAATTCCGGAGCAAGAAGGATAAACATAAAAAGCACCCTCAGGCGTTGGACAGTGAATGCCAGGAGCTTGATTTAGCATGGAGACAACGAGATCACGGCGTGTTTGAAAAATACTTTTATTTTTAGCAATAAAGTCTTGTGGCCCGTTGAGTGCTTCAACCGCAGCCCATTGTGAAATGACACTTGTTCCAGATGTTTGCTGTCCTTGAATGGTATCCATGGCTTTAATTAATTCTTGTGGTCCGCCTGCATAGCCGATTCTCCATCCCGTCATCGCATAGGCTTTAGAAACACCATTCATTGTGAGTGTACGCTCATAAAGCGCTGGTTCTACTTGAGCTGGAGTAACAAAGGTAAAACCCTCATATGTGAGATGTTCATATATATCATCGGAAAGGATATAAACATGAGGATATTTTACTAAAACATCTGTGAGTTTTTTCAATTCATTATGTGTATAAGCAGCACCTGATGGATTTGAAGGAGAGTTAAAGATGAACCATTTGGTTTTGGGGGTAATGGCAGCTTCTAGCTCTTGGGGTTGGAGTTTATAAGAAAATTCGGCTTTTGTTTCTAAAAAGACAGGCGTACCATCGTTGAGTGCGACCATTTCTGGATAACTAACCCAATAAGGGGATGGAATGATGACCTCATCTCCTTTATTCAAAGTTGCCATGAATGCATTAAAGAGAATTTGTTTTCCACCGGTACCAACAATAATTTGTTCTGGTTGGTAAAGAAGGTTATTTTCTCTTTTAAACTTTGCAGAAATTGCTTGGCGCAATTCTGGAATTCCAGATATGGGAGGGTATTTTGTTTCTCCTCTTCGAATAGCTTCAATAGCCGCGTTTTTGATGTTGTCTGGGGTATCAAAGTCTGGCTCTCCAGCACTTAAAGCAATAACATTGCGCCCTAATGCTTTTAAATGGCGGGCCTTTTGAGAAGCAGCTATTGTTGCAGAAGGTTTGATAAGAGACAGTTTGTCGGCAATAAAAGCCATAATTTTAAATCCTTATATTATATCAACAAATGGTTATTGCTTTAAGGATATTCTATAAGAGATTATATTGTATGCAATAAAAAACTTCTAAAATACTCTTACACGGGCTTTATATTCTTCTTTTTTGAGATTTCACAAGATAATCTCTTTGTAGATTTTATGAAAGTTTTGAGGAAGTATAAGGGGGGGATAAATTGTGCAAAGGAGATAAGCAGTCTTTTATGTTAACAAGGTAAAATGATGCTTTATACAAAATAAAAAAAATCTTCGTCATTACAGACGAAGATTTTTAAATAAAATATTGCAGAATTTAAACTTTAAAGGGCTGCAAGGTTACCAGCGGCAAATTTTCCTGAACGACGATCTTGAAGAACATCATAAGAAATTTTTTGCCCTTCATTAAGACTGTTTAGACCAGAACGCTCGACAGCAGAAATGTGTACAAATACATCTGCACTACCATCACTAGGTTGAATGAATCCGAAACCTTTTGTTGTATTAAACCACTTAACTGTTCCTGTAGACATAGGAAACTCCTTAGAATATATAATTATATTGAGTACTGAAGCTTTCATTTCTTCAATACGGTTGTAGATCGAAATTAGGTGGGAGAAGTTTCGCCGAAAGTGCAGATTGCACAGGAAAGAAAGTCACGTAACCGAAAATTCGATGAAACCTCTATAAAAGTTTTTGGAACAAAAAGCAAGTCTTAATCAATTTTTATATAAAGAAAAAATAAGAAAACAGTGTACATTTTGTTAAGTAGAAAAATTCAACTGAAATAACTTTGTAGTGAACGTACTTCAAGGCGCCTTTTTTTGAGTGCTTTGATCGCTTCTACAACGGCTTCGGCTCCAGCTATTGTTGTATAATAGGGAACATTTTGCATGAGGGCTGCATAACGTAATGATTTTGAGTCTGAGATGGCACTGGCCGTGCTAGTTGTATTAAAAATCAATTGAATTTTGCGATTACGAATAGCGTCTTCAATATGGGGGTGTCCCTCTAGAACTTTGTTAATTTTTTTTGCTTCAACGTGGTGTTCGGTGAGAAATTTTTGTGTTCCACTTGTGGCGACAACAGAAAAGCCAAGCTCAGTTAAACGTTTTACAGGATTTAAGATGCGTTTTTTATCTTCATCTCTTACAGAAACGAACAAAGTTCCCTCTTTAGGGAGTTTTACACCAGCTCCAAGTTGGGCTTTAGCAAAAGCAAGCGAAAATTCATAGTCAAGTCCCATAACTTCACCGGTTGAGCGCATTTCTGGACCAAGAAGTGTATCAACACCTGAAAAACGAGCAAAAGGAAATACTGCTTCCTTGACGGCAATATGTTGTTTTTTTTGCAAAGAAGGTAATCCACCATAAGCTTGAAGAGCATCATGAAGCGTTTCTCCTGCCATAATACGTGCAGCCATTTTAGCAATAGGGCGACCAATCGTTTTTGCAACAAATGGGACAGTACGTGAAGCACGGGGATTGACTTCTAAGACATAAATGGTGTCATCTTTTATAGCATATTGTACATTCATTAAGCCGCGAACATGAAGTGCTTGTGCTAATGCTTTGGTTTGGCGCTCTAATTCAGTAACTATTTTATTTGAGAGCGTATGGACTGGTAGAGAACATGCTGAATCACCAGAGTGGATACCAGCTTCTTCAATATGTTCCATAATACCAACGATCAGTGTTTCGTTACCATCACATAGACAATCAACATCTACTTCAATTGCTTCTGTTAAATAGGTATCAAAGAGAAGCGGATTTTTACCAAGCAATATATTGATTTGTCCTGTTGTGTCGTTAGGATAACGGACTTTGATATCTTCTGAAATTAATTCAGGGACACTCTCAAGTAAATAATTTTGTAAGCTACGTTCATCACGAATAATTTGCATAGCACGTCCTCCTAAAACATAAGAGGGACGTACAACCAAAGGGAAGCCTAGTTCGTGGGCAATGAGGCGTGCTTGTTCAATGGAGTGGGCAATACCATTTTGAGGTTGTGTTAAATTAAGTTTAAATAAAAGTTTTTGAAAGCGGTCTCTATCTTCTGCTAAGTCGATAGCGTCAGGTGAAGTACCTAGGATGGGGATATTGTGTTTTTCTAGAGCGCTTGCCAATTTTAAGGGTGTTTGTCCGCCAAATTGGACGATGACTCCAACCAAATCTCCTTTTTCCTGTTCTGCTTCTAAAATAGCGATAACGTCTTCTGTTGTTAAAGATTCAAAGTAAAGGCGATCAGAGGTATCATAGTCGGTTGAAACTGTTTCAGGATTACAGTTAATCATAATCGCTTCAAATCCTGCATCACGCAGTGCAAAAGCAGCGTGGCAGCAACAGTAATCAAATTCAATACCTTGCCCAATGCGGTTTGGTCCACCGCCTAAAATAGCAATTTTTTTGCGTTCAGAAACGTGTGCTTCCGAGTGCTCTACACCTGCAAAGGGAACTTCATATGTTGAATACATATAGGCTGTAGGAGAAGAAAATTCAGCGGCACAAGTATCAATCCGTTTGAAGACGTGTTTAACATTCAGTGATTTACGTAAAGCTGCGATATAATCGGGTTCTTTCCCTGTAAGGGAGGCTAATCGCGCATCTGAAAAGCCCATAGCTTTTAACATACGTAAATTATCTGCATCTTGGGGTAATCCATGAATGCGGATACGCTGCTCCATTTCAATGATGGAGGCTATTTGTTCTAAAAACCACGGATCAATTTTGCTAATTTGGTGAATCTCATTTAAGGGTAAGCCTGTGCGCATGGCTTGAGCAATATAGCGTAGACGATCAGGGCTTGGTATGGCAATGGCTGAGCGTATAGAACTTTTTTCATCACCTTCAGCATGCTCTGGAATCACAATTTCATCAAGACCCGTAAGCCCTGTTTCAAGTCCACGGAGTGCTTTTTGTAACGATTCTTGAAAAGTGCGTCCAATTGCCATGACTTCTCCTACAGATTTCATCGCAGTTGTGAGGACAGGTGATGAACCGGGAAATTTTTCGAACGCAAAACGAGGAATTTTTGTCACAATATAGTCAATAGAAGGTTCAAATGATGCTGGTGTTGCACCACCCGTGATATCATTTTTTAATTCATCAAGTGTATAACCAACAGCCAGTTTAGCCGCTACTTTGGCAATGGGAAACCCCGTTGCTTTTGAGGCAAGCGCTGAAGAGCGAGAAACACGCGGATTCATTTCAATAACAATGAGGCGCCCATTTTCAGGATTGACAGCAAACTGTACATTGGATCCCCCCGTTTCAACACCAATTTCGCGCAAAACAGCAATCGAAGCATTACGCATACATTGATATTCTTTATCGGTTAAGGTGAGAGCAGGTGCTACAGTGATCGAATCACCGGTATGAATCCCCATTGGATCAATGTTTTCAATAGAACAAACGATGATACAGTTGTCGTTCTTATCACGAACAACTTCCATCTCATATTCTTTCCACCCTAAAACACTTTCTTCAATTAATACTTCTGTTGTTGGTGAAGCTTCAAGCCCACGTTCAATAATTTCATAGAATTCAGAGCGGTTATAAGCGATTCCACCACCAGTTCCACCAAGGGTGAATGAAGGACGAATAATAGCTGGAAGCCCAACAACATCAAGAGCTTGAACTGCTTTTGCTGTTGCATGAGCGATATAATGTTGTTTGCGATCAGCTTCGGTATGTCGCCAGTTGCGCTCAAGTTCTTCGAGTGCTTTGTCAAGCGCAGCACCAGAAAGCTTTGCTTTAAGTTCAGCACACGTTTTTGCGTGTTGTTGGCGATTTTCTTCTTTCAGTTCTGTTGCATTGGCTAACATAGAGCGTGGCGTTTCCAAACCGATTTTTGCCATCGCTTGGCGGAATAAAGCACGATCTTCAGCTTTATCAATAGCATCAGCATTGGCTCCTATCATTTCAACATGGTAGCGGTCTAAAATACCCATACGCTTTAATGATAAAGCAGTATTGAGGGCTGTTTGTCCTCCCATAGTGGGCAAAAGGGCATCGGGACGCTCGTGAGCAATAATTTTGGCAACTATTTCAGGAGTAATGGGCTCTATATAAGTTGCATCAGCTAGATCTGGATCTGTCATAATCG
The DNA here is from genome assembly GCF_042195095.1 of Bartonella sp. CL435QHHD. NCBI lineage: Bacteria > Pseudomonadati > Pseudomonadota > Alphaproteobacteria > Hyphomicrobiales > Bartonellaceae > Bartonella > Bartonella sp. CL435QHHD. The sequence goes on along the minus strand of NZ_JBHINS010000083.1, from coordinate 83,356 downwards.
TGGCAGGATTAGAATTTACCAAAATAATTCGGTAACCTTCTTCTTTTAATGCTTTACAGGCTTGAGTGCCTGAATAATCAAATTCACATGCCTGACCAATGATAATAGGTCCTGCTCCGATGATAAGAATAGATTTTATATCTGTGCGTTTGGGCATGACTTTTTCCTATGACAAATATCTGTGTGCGATTGTTGTGGGCAAAATATTTTAGTTCTGAGGCTACCGTCATTTTATAAGTTAAGTGACAAAGAAAGTAAGCATTAAAATACCTTTTCCATGCTTTTTTTCATAAAATTGAAGATAAATTTCTTTTTTGAGTTGAGTCATCTCGTCAGTTTATCAAAAGTATGACCTTTGATAAAAAATAATAACAGTGCTCCAACAAATTAGAATATTCAAGCATACTGTGGAGCATAAAAAGCCGGAACATCTTTCCAATCCATTGCCGGCATACTTTCTTTGTGTTTTATGACGTTTTTTGCTTAAGAGAGCACGCGCTTTTTCTGTTGCTTGTAAAACATAAGCCATTATTTATGGTTCGATGGGATTTCGTAAAATAAAATGGGAAGCTTATCGTGTTGTTCCGTAAAATACTGCCGTTTAGAGTTGTGATATAAGGTATGAAAATTTACCACATTAAGGTGTTTTTGTTAGAGTGTATGATAGAATTCAGAGCAGGATTTGTCTGTAGAGAGCTTATGAAATAAACCATATCAAATGGGTTCAGTTGGAATCTGTTATATAAAAAGCAAGATTGTTGATAGATCCGGTTCTGGTCGAAGTTTCCGTTTTAGGGTAGGAAGACAGTCAATCTATGTATCTTTCCATTTCATAAAAGGGTGAGAGTGTATTTTAATACAATGGCTAAGGATATAATTTCAGAATGATTTTGTTTGTTTTTAAAAGATAGTGAATACTCTCCCTTTACTTTATGGATGATGTTCAAAACTTTTTAAAATATAAAGAAGACTAAAATGCTGAATATTTCCCAAACGAGAGTATTCTGTCTGAAAGATGTATCAATAGGAAAGCTTTTGGTGGCTAGGTCTCAAAAAGGGATTTGTCATATAGCGTTAGGAGACACTATAGAGCAATTATTACAGGAGTTTACGATACGCTTTGGTGATGCACAACAAGTTGTAGGTGACAATACATTTAAGAGAGAAGTTGCCCATATTATAGCCATGATAGAAACACCTAAGCTGGTAAAAAAATATAATTTTCCCTTAGATATAAATGGTACAGTTTTTCAACGACAAGTATGGGCAGTATTATGTGATATACCATGTGGTGAAACAATTTCATATGAGATCTTAGCATGCCGTATTGGTATGCCGAAAGCTTTTCGTGCCGTTGCTCATGCCTGTGCACGTAACGAATTGGCTATTATCATTCCGTGTCATCGTGTTGTGCGTAAAAATGGTTTTATTTCAGGGTATCGTTGGGGGGAAAAACGGAAACAGATTTTACTACAACGGGAACAAAATGGAAAAATTTAACTTTGTGTGATGGGCATTATAATCGTTACAGTTGTTCCTTTCATTTCTTTTGAAGTAATTTCAAGTTTTCCTTTGTGGAGTTCTAGCAAGGAGCGTGAAATGGCTAATCCAAGACCTGAGCCCGTATGAGATTTAGTGAGCTGATTTTCGACTTGTTCAAAAGGTTGCCCAAGTTTTTTAATTGCTGATTGGGGAATACCAACGCCTGTATCTGTAATTTTAAAAATAAGGTTATTTTTTTTCTTGAAAGCGCAGACATCAATATTTCCGCCAGAAGGCGTAAATTTAACGGCATTAGAGATGAGATTAAGGAAAATCTGTTTCATTGCACGACCATCAACTTCAGCATGAAGTTCTGGGGTAATGTTTGTTGTAACAACAATATTTTTTTCTTGAGCTTGAGGTGTTAGTGTTCGTACTGCTTCACTAATGATGGGCTCAAGATCGGTATTTTTACAATCAAGCGTAAATCTTCCTGCTTCGATTTTTGACATATCAAGGATGTCATTGATAAGGGTTAGAAGATGGGTTCCTGAATTGTAAATATCATGCATATATTCCTTATAGCGTTGTGAACCAAGAGGACCAAAAGTCGATTGCAACATGATATCTGAAAAACCAAGAATAGCATTCAGAGGCGTGCGCAATTCATGAGACATATTGGCTAAAAATTCTGATTTAGCCTTATTAGCACTTTCGGCGCGTTCTTTTTCTGCTTTCAAACTTTTATTAAGTTTTTCAACTTCTGTTGCGCGTTGTTGAGCACTCCCTCGCGCGCGCTTGAGTTCTTGAATGAAAGAAAAAAGACGCCTTTCACTGTCTTCAAATTTTTCCTGTTGTTGTTTAAGCTCAGAAATGTCAGTACCAATACAAACCAATCCTCCATCTTGGGTTCGTCGTTCGTTAATTTTGAGCCAACAACCATCTGCCGTTTGGCGAATACTGGTTAAGTTACCAGTACCATCATCTTTAAGGGGATATTCACTGAGTGCAGGGCGTGCCATGGCTTCGACCGTTGCACGTTGGATACCTGATTGGAGAATTTGTTTAGGAATAGCGGCATATTCGCAAAATTTGCTGTTGGACATGACTAAACGTCCTTCAGCATCCCACAAGACGAAAGATTCTGAAATGTTTTCAATCGCATCACGGATACGAAGGTCGGCTTGCGCTGTTTGTTCAGCCAATTGTTGCTGTTCACTAATATCGAAGGAAATACCAACCAAATGGGGTTCTTCTTCTTCAGTAACTTCGGCACGAATGCGCATCCATACATAATGACCATCAGCATGACGCATAGGAACGTTAATATCGATATGCTTCTTTTTACCGCTCATTAATTCCTGAGCAAGATCAAAAAAATTCGCATCATTTGGATTGATAATGGCGCTAATTTGGGAAATTGAGAGCAGTGCATCTTGAGGGACATAGCCGAGCATTTCGTACATTGCTCGTGACCAGTAGACACGTCCACTTGCCATATTCCAATCCCATAGTCCACAGCGTCCACGCATCATTGCCATATCAATACGGTTTTGAATTTTTTCTGAAACAAGATCTGTTTTGCGTGCTCGTACAATTTGGTTATAATAAGCATAAAGAAGAGCGAGGATAACGCCACTAGTTCCAATAAACATGGTTATATTTAACGAGAGAGCTTTCCGCCATTCCATGTAAATATGTTGCATTTTTTCACTGATGAATACCCCATATTGTCCATTTTCTGTTTGCTGAAAGGAAGCGAGAGCAGGAATATCTTTTCCTATTGTAATTTTCATGATTCCAGCATGTTTTCCTAGAGCTTGTAAAGCAATGCTTTCAGAGGTAAAATCCTGTAAGGGTTTTCCTAAGACAATCTCGGAACTTGATGAAGCTAGGACATTGCCTTTTTGATCGACAATAGCAATAACAGCGCTGGTTTTTATAAGACCTTTGTTACGAAAATTAGTCAGGATATTTTGTAAATGATTATGAGAAAGAACAGCAGTTTTTCCTTGTCGAGTGGCTGCAAGTAAGTCACGGTCAATCGTATTGGTAATATGAGAAGCTAAGAGAGTGATGGTAGAATGCGTGTTTTTATCAATTGTGTTGCGCCAATCATAGATTGATAGGAAACGGATCGCTGCTAGCGTAACAAGAAATGCAAGAATTACAAATGGGAGTGAACGTCGCAGCCAAGGTTCAATAAAAAGAAGTTTTTGATAGGCAGGACCAGAAAACAGATTGGTACGCTCTGTCCGCTCCTTGCGACTTTGAGCGCTTGATTTTGAATCAGCATACACCTCCCTTGGCGCATTATATGCGTCCAATTTAGCCATCTCGCGTTCCTTTAATTCTGGAATAATGTGATTTAAAAACTGCTTCGATATTCATAGTAACCCCATCGAGTGCAATGAATCAAAACAGGAGTCTTCTGTCCAGTCTTTTTTTTAAAAAAATAATTTTACTTTTATAATTTTGGAATATGAAAAGAAAAAAGCACTTTAAACGTGACCTATAAACAGGCTTAGATTACCTGTTTATAGGTTTAATGATGATCGAATAGTTTATAGAATTTATTTTAAAAAATATTATAGCATATTGATTTAAAATAATTTTTTGTTTTAAGTGAGCAGACGATTAATGATATCAGCAACATCGCTTGATAATTTTGGCGCAACAGCAATCATTTTTAATTCAGTTTCAAGTTTTTGTTGTCGAATAGGTTCTAATTGTCGCCAAGAGCGCATCATTGTTAATAATCGTGAAGCAAGCTGTGGATTTTTTTTGTCAATTTCCAAAATGACTTGGCAAAGAAAATGATAAGACGCTCCATCCATCCTATTAAAGCCCGTGAGATTGTTAGAGGCAAAAACACCGATTAGGGAACGTACACGATTAGGATTATCTTGTGAAAAAAGCGGATGTTGCATGAGCTTTTGAACATTCTCGAGTGTTGATGTGCCAGCAACCATTGCTTGAATAGAAAACCATTTATCCATGACCAAAGGGTCATGCCGATAGCGGTTTTCAAAATCATTTAAGGCATTTTGTGCCTGCTCACTTTCATTAAAACGCTTCACGAGAACAGCGATACTAGCCATACGGTCAGTCATATTATCAGCTGTTGCATATTGTATAGCAGCTCGATTTGGATTGGCTTCAGCAATGGAAAGGTAATCCAGTATGATATTCTTTAATGCTCGTTTTCCAGCTTGTGCAGTGTTTGGTGAATAGGGCTCTTGGGTTTGCATTTGTCCATAGAATTTTGTTAAGAGCTCTTGATGAGTTTGTGCAAGTGAAGCTAAAAACTGATTGCGGATATAATGAATACGATCTGGGTCAATATTTTTACCGATTGTATGAGCAAGCTCAACTTCACTAGGTAAATTTAAACAGAAGGCACGAAATTCAGGCTCTAAGGTTTCATCTGTTATGATCGTTTCAATCAGCTTTAGCAAAGCAGAAGAGAGAGTTGCTTTTTCTTGTGTTTTATCTTGAATGCTTTGAATCAAAGCTTGCGTCATTAAATGATTAAGAGATTGCCAGCGATTGATGTGATTGTCATCATGTTGTGCAAGAAAAATAAGTTCTCTTTCATTGAATGGAGTGTGTAGAATGATTGGTGCTGAAAAGTCCCGCAGCAGTGATAAAACGGGTTTTTCACGCAGTCCCTTTAATGTAAACGTTTGGCTTTCCTTGGATAAAAGCATAACATCTGATTGAATATCTGTATCTGCTTCATAGGTGAGGTTTTCTCCGTTAGGTCCTAACAAGCCAAATACGATAGGGATAAGCATGGGCTTTTTTGTATTTTGTTGTGGGGTTGCGGGAATATGTTGCTTTGCATGAATTGTTAAAACACCATCGCTATAATGACTATCGATTTCTACATTGGGTGTTCCTGCCTGTTCATACCATAGCATGAATTGGGAGAAGTCTTGACCAGACACTTCAGCAAAACAGGTAATAAAATCTTCAATTGTACAAGCTTGTCCATCATGACGTTGAAAATAAAGATCAGTGCCTTTACGAAACAGAATAGGACCTAAAATAGTTCGTATCATGCGAACAACTTCAGCACCTTTTTCATAAACAGTTGTGGTGTAAAAATTATTAATTTGGCTATATTGACGAGGACGTACAGGATGCGCAAGAGGTCCTGCGTCTTCTGCAAATTGCGTTGCTTTTAATGCTTTTACATTTTCAATTCTCTGTAGGCTGCGTACATTTTGATCTGATGAAAATTCCTGATCACGATAAACAGTGAATCCTTCTTTTAAACAGAGTTGAAACCAATCGCGACAGGTAACGCGATTACCGCTCCAATTATGGAAATATTCATGTGCAATGACACGTTCAACATTTCTATAATCCTGATCGGTTGCTGTTTCAGGATCGACAAGAACATATTTATCATTAAAAACGTTAAGGCCTTTGTTTTCCATTGCTCCCATGTTAAAGTCGGACACAGCAACAATATTGAAAACATCAAGATCATATTCGCGTCCGAAACATTGTTCATCCCAACGCATGGAACGTTTAAGAGCATCCATTGCATAGGTTGCGCGTTCGGTTTTTCCTTTTTCTACATAGATACCAAGCTCGATACGTCGTCCAGATACAGTTGTAAAATGGTCTTCTAACTTATCAAGATCTCCACCTACTAAAGCAAAGAGATAAGATGGTTTGGGATAAGGATCTTCCCAAATGGCAAAATGGCGATTATTCTCTAAAGTTCCTGTTTCCACCAGATTACCATTGGAAAGCAAGATTGGGATTGTTTGGGAATCTGCTTCAATTTTCACTCTATAGGTAGAAAGAACATCTGGGCGGTCGTAAAAATAAGTAATACGACGAAAACCTTCCGATTCGCATTGTGAGCAATAAACACCATTTGAAAGGTAAAGCCCCATAAGTTGGCGGTTGCTTTCAGGATTCAGTTCTGTAACCAATTTCAATGTAAAAGGAGCCGTTGGTGGCGTTGTAATTTCTAAACGTGAAGGCGTCACTTTATAAGTGTTTGGGGCTAATATCTCATCATTAATAGAAACGGAAATTAAAGTAAGATCATCACCAGAAAGAACAAGAGGTGTTAATTCTTTTGTATCGTGACGGGATTCAATAGACAATATGGCTGTAACATAGGTTTTTGTCGGTGCCAATTGGAAAGAAAGTTGTGTTTTAGGGATAACGTAAGGTGTTGGTTGGTAGTCTTCCAAACGATAAATAGATGTTATTGGCTGTTTCATAGTTTTTTCCCATTTGTATTTTAAGAGTTAAAGAAGGGTGTGTTAATTTTAGAAGCAAGATAGGATTAAAGAATTACAAAAGGCTGTCGAGGCGATTTTTTACTTCTAAGAAGTCTATCCATGTAAGCTTCTTTTGACTAGGGGTTCTAAGAAGGTAGGCTGGGTGGAAAGTTGGCATAACAGGTATTTTTATATTATCCTCGCTTTCATAGATATGCCATTTCCCTCTTGTTCGGATAATTCCATTTTGAGATCCAGTAAGAAACTGTGCAGCAACACCTCCCAGTGCTATAAGAACACGAGGACGCGCTAAATAAATGTGCCGTTCAATAAAAGGGCGGCACAAGGCAACTTCTCTTGGTGTTGGTGTACGATTTCCTGGTGGACGCCAAGGAATAGTGTTGGCAATGTAAACATTATTTCTTGTTAAGCCAATTGATGCGAGGATTTTATTAAGCAACATCCCGGCTTTTCCCACAAAAGGAATTCCTTGTATATCCTCGTCTCGTCCTGGTGCTTCGCCTATAAGCATCAGGGGGCTTCCTGCTGTTCCATCTGAAAAACAGGTATTTTTTGCTGTCAATTTTAATGAACAGCCATTAAATGCAAGGAGAGCAGATTTTAATTCATCAAGTGTCTTGGCACTTTTTGCACTCTCTATAGCTGTGGATTCATTTTGTATAGTCCTAGAGTTATGCAGCTGATGATGATCTAATTTTACGGTTGGAGATGTTTTGGGAGATGCTTGTTGATTATGAGAAATGTTCACGACAGATATTAATTTTCTCTCTGAACAAGCAGACTGCTTAAAACGATCAATAGGGAAATCCGTCAGAACGGCATCCGCACCACTTTCTTTATAAAAGTTTAAGAGTTCTTCATAGGAAATTGAGCACGGCGTTTGATTTAACATTTTACTTTTTCTAATGATCTAGCGATTATAGATCAAACAAAATTATCCTTCAAGTTTTATTAAATGTATTCGCTAGCCATTAATGTATAAGAACGCTGATAGGATTCTCTCTTTTCACAAAAAAGGCAAATCGTAAAATGCGAGTGTTCGCGATTATATACATCTTTAAATGTACAATTTGTTTAAATTGCGCTATTTCAACTTTTTAAACAGACTAAACTCATTCATAATAAAAGATTTTTTTACTGAATGCAAGTGGTGTTATAATATTTGTTATCATTGTATTATATATTTAATACTTAATTAAAGTTACTTTTGTAGTATTTTATTTATAAAATAAAGTGTAAATTTTTTATTATTATATTTTTTAAATAATTTTTATTAAAAAATAAATATATTAATGAATATATAAATATTAATTTTATATGAGAAAAATACTAAGACGTTATAAACTATTTTTACAATGGGTTAAAAGCAATGTGTGGATATATTCTTTTGCTTTTTTTACAGCTGAAATGAGAGGTTCATTTAATGCTAAATGCGCTGCAATAGCGCTTGAGAGAATGCAACCTGTTCCTCGCATTGTTCCTTTTAAACGTGGAGTAGAGATATTTATGACTTCAGTTTTGTCAATGAAGCTATCAATTGCAAGAGGCCCCTCCGCATGTCCCCCTTTTACTAAAATAGAGCGAGCTCCCAATGACAAAAGTTTTTTTGCTTGTTGTATTGCTTGCTTATCATGAGATGCCAATGGACTTTGGCTAAGAAGAGCGAGTTCTTCTCTATTCGGTGTTAAAAGATCAACATGAGGAAGCAGTTTATCGATCATAGTGTCGATGATTGTTTCCGTTATTAGTTTTCCTCCTGATGAAGCGACAAGTACAGGGTCCAAAATAACTGGAACATGGGGATAGTCTTTGAGTACGTTACAGATTGCTGCTATAATTGCTTTTGTCCCCGTCATACCGATTTTTATTGCGCTTATTGGATTTGCTTCTAGGGCAGCACGCATTTGCGCAGCGACGAGGTCTCCACGCATTGGAATGATTTCGACAACGCGATTATCATCTTGTACGTTAACACAAGTAATTGCTAAATTTGCTTTTATTTGAAAATGCGCAGAGGTTTCTATATCACGAACAATACCAGCACCTCCTGTTGGATCAGTGCCCGCAACAATAAGAATGGAAGGTATCAACGCCATGTTTGTGTCACTTTTATCCACTGCTGTACACGCTCTTCAGGTTTTTTATGGAGGATAATATCAGTCACAACAGCAGCACTATTTGCTCCTGCTTTTAAAACACCAACTGCGCGTTCTGGTGTTAAACCACCAATACCCACCAAAGGTAAAGCACCAATCCGCTTTCTCCATTGTTTGATTTTCTCTAATCCTTGCGGCATCCATTTCATTTTTTTTAAGATTGTCGGATAAATAGGACCAAGTGCAATATACTCAGGATTAGCAGAGAGTGCGGTATCCAATTCATGTTCATCATGTGTACTAAGACCAACTTTTATATCACTTTTACGAATTGCGTGAAGATCAGCATTGCTCAGGTCTTCTTGTCCCAGATGAATAAAATTGCACTTTTCATCAATTGCTATTTCCCAATGATCATTAATAATTAATTGTGCTCCCAATTTATTGCATATGTTTTTTGCACGCTTGATATGTTGACGGATTATTTGTTGATTTTCATGTTTCATACGCAATTGTACGAGCTTGATACCAAGAGGAAGCAAACGTTCAATCCAATCAGCGTTATCAACGATGAGGTAAAATGGATCCAGTTTCATGAAAATACTGCTTTTCCAATGATTGGCGTTGAAGGGACTGCTACACTGCGTGCTTCGATCATGCCAGCTTTATATCCCATACGTCCTGCTTGAACAGCTTTAGAAAATGCTTCAGCCATTAAGACAGGATCACCTGCTTTAGCAACTGCGGTATTAAGCAGTACTGCATCATAACCGAGTTCCATCGCAATGGCGGCATGTGATGGGCGTCCAATGCCGGCATCAATAACAAGAGTAGCATCAGGAAGGTAAGCACGGATAGAACGCAATCCATCAGTATTATGAGGTCCTTTGGCAGAACCAATAGGAGCACACCAAGGCATAATAACACGGCAACCAATGTCAAAAAGTTTTTCAGCAACAATGAGATCATCCGTTGTATAGGCAAAAATTTTGAAACCTTCATTGTTTAAAATTTGAGCAGCTTCGATTAAGGAAAAAATATTTGGCTGTAAGGTATCTGAATTACCGATAATTTCGAGTTTAATCCAAGCCGTTTTAAAAAGATCTCTTGCTAATTGGGCTGTGGTTACGGCCTCTTTAACAGTATAACAACCAGCAGTATTAGGAAGCACTGTTACCCCAAGTTCTTGAAGAAATTTCCAAAATTGTCCACCTTGTTTTCCACCTGCAGTTTCACGGCGCAAGGAAACAGTTACAATTTCCGTATTCGATTTATGAATAGCATCACGAAGGATTGCTGGTGAAGGATATTGCGCTGTACCTAATAGAAGACGGGAAGAGAATTGTCGTCCATAAAGATTCAGCATAATTTTAGCCTCCTTGCATTGGGCTTAAAATTTCAATTTTATCTCCTTCATGCAAGACAAATTGGCTTCGTGCATCTATGGGAACAACTTCAGCGTTAACAGCAGTTGCAAGCCAATTTCCTTCATACCCCAATTCTTCAAGCAAGAGACCGAGAGTCATAACTTCTGTTTGGACTGTTTCACCATTAACAAATATTTGCATGTTTTATTCCAATGCCAATTCCATTGCTCGTTTTGCCATTTCTGGAGACAACAGAAAACCATGTCTATAAAATCCATTAATAGAAATAAAGTTACCATCTTTATACACAGAAGGGAAGTTATTAGGATAACATGGACGAACACCAACGCCAGATTCAATAATTTCTGCTTCAGCAAAAGCAGGATGTAAAGTATAAGCCGCGTTGAGCAGTTCCATCATTGATCTTACAGAGATTGCACCATCAAAGTCACTTTCAATCATCGTTGCACCAATCATAAAAATATTATCTTGTCGAGGTACAATGTAGAGAGGAAACCGTGGGTGAAGAAGACGAATTGGACGCAAAATTTTAATATCGGTGCAGCGCACGAGAAGCATTTCACCACGTACGCCCCGTATATTTTTATCTTTTCCTAAACGTGCTATTCCTGTCGCATCAATAACAATATCAAAATTTTTTTCAGCTATTTCTACATCAACAAAACAGGCTCCATTGTTGAGAAGCTTTTCTTTTAAAACCATAAGTGCTTTGCGAGGATCAATATGGGCTTCATTTTCATAAAAGAGCGCACAGTTAAAACGTTCCGCAAGATCTGGTTCAAGATGAGCTATTTCTGTATTATCTACGGTTTTGTGATTATGCGTACGCACAGAAAATCGTTCAAGCTCTCCTCTATCTCGTGTAGGTGCAACCACTAAAGTGCCTTTTTGTATGACAAGGTTGGGGAGCGTTTTACGCCACCATTGTATAGCTTGTACACCAAGATCTTCAACAATTTGTTCTGCACTTTCCCTTTCACAGTAAGGTGCAAGCATTCCTCCTGCATACCAACTAGCACTTCCTATAGGTGAATGAGGGGGGGCCGATACAGTAACAGAAGCACCTTTTTGCTGTAACATAAAGGCAACTGTTAAGCCGCCTACACCTGCACCTTTGATAAGAATGTTCTTCAACTGTTTACTTTCTTTTTTTGAGGAGGAACAGTTTCCATATAAAGGTCACCATTTTTCTGATATTTTTCGGCCATGGCGATCATACCTTCCCCTTTTGTTTTTCTTATTGCAGCTGCCTCACGAATATCATGGGAAATACGCATAGAACAGAATTTTGGTCCACACATGGAACAAAAATGCACTAATTTATGGGCTTCTTTAGGCATTGTCTCATCATGAAAGGCACAAGCTGTTTCTGGATCAAGAGAAAGGTTAAATTGATCGTGCCATCTAAAATCAAATCGTGCACGCGAAAGAGCATTGTCGCGCAATTGTGCTCTAGGCAAACCTTTAGCAAGGTCAGCGGCATGAGCAGCAATTTTATAAGTGATCACACCAGTTTTTACATCATTCCTATCGGGGAGTCCTAGGTGTTCTTTAGGTGTTACATAACACAACATAGCAGTTCCAAACCATCCAATCATAGCGGCACCAATTGCTGATGTAATATGGTCATAACCAGGAGCAATGTCCGTTGTAAGAGGTCCCAAAGTATAAAAAGGCGCCTCATGACAAAGATCTAATTGTTGCTCCATATTTTCTTTAATTTTGTGCATTGGGACATGCCCAGGACCTTCAATCATAACCTGTACATCTTTTTTCCAAGCAATTTTTGTCAATTCTCCCAAAGTTTTAAGCTCTGCAAATTGGGCTTCATCATTGGCATCGGCAATAGAGCCAGGGCGCAATCCATCCCCCAATGAAAGAGAGATATCATATGTTTTTGCAACATCACAAATTTCATCAAAATGTTCATAGAGAAAGCTTTCTTTGTGATGATGGAGACACCATTTTGCCATAATAGAACCGCCTCGTGAAACAATACCTGTTACACGATCAATGGTCATAGGAATAAATGGTAATCTTAATCCTGCATGAATGGTAAAATAATCAACACCTTGCTCTGCTTGCTCAATAAGGGTATCACGGAAAATATCCCATGTTAAGTTTTCGGCAATACCCTGTACTTTTTCGAGTGCTTGATAAAGAGGGACTGTTCCGATGGGCACAGGAGAATTTCGGATAATCCATTCACGAATATTGTGAATATTTCGTCCTGTAGAGAGATCCATAACTGTATCTGCTCCCCAGCGAATGGCCCAAACCATTTTATCAACTTCTTCTTCCATAGATGACGTTACTGCTGAATTACCAATATTGGCATTAATTTTAACACGGAAATTACGCCCAATAATCATGGGTTCGCACTCTGGATGATTAATGTTTTGTGGAATAATGGCGCGTCCACAAGCAATTTCATTGCGAACAAATTCGGCAGTATAAATTTCTGGTATTGATCCAGAAAATGTTTCATTTGATGGTACATTCTGCCGTTCTTTTACTGCTAATCCTTCATTTTCTCGTATAGCCACATATTCCATTTCTTCGGTAATAATGCCTGCGCGTGCGTAAGCCATTTGTGTAATTGCTTTGCCATTTTTTGCTCGTAAAATAGGACGTTTTTGTTTAAAGGCTGGTGTAAGATTTTTATCAGAAGTCAATCCATTATCTTCAGGTTTAACTAATCGTGCAGGATAAGTTTCAGTATCATCCCGCTTAGAGAGCCAAGGTAAGCTAATTGCTGGCAAGCCTTTTGTAATATCAATGATCATATCTTTATCTGTATAGGGGCCAGAAGTATCGTAGACGTTTAAAGGTTTTTCACCACTGCCATCAGTCAGTGAAATTTCACGCAATGGTACGCGCACATCAGAAAAGAGAAGGCTCTGTTGATAAATTTTGCGTGAAGCGGGAAAGGGGCTACAACTGATTGATGGAGTATTTTTCTGCACAAACTTTTTCCTTATAGACACAGAGTTCAAAAATAGGTTGCGATGTTAATGGAGTTACGATGTTAATGGAGATGTATTCAAATTATCAATCACGAGCATCCGGGTGAATAGGAATAATATTGCTTTGTAGCAAAGAAAATCCAATACAGCTCAAGAAAAGTTATTTTGAAAATTGATACAATATCTATTCTAATATTTGCATGCCTCCTCCCACTTGAAGTATTTTTGTTAATACGAATATGGTTGGCTTAAATATCTATATTGTCAATCATAAAAATATATTTTAAACGATTTTGGTGTGTTTTTAAGAGTGTAAATAGATATTATGAAGTGATAAACTATGATATTGAAGCTTTTATAAACCAGAATAAAGTTAAAAACGGATTATCAGGGAAAAAGTAGATAGTTTATGGCTCTGATTGAGATTTTTTTCATATTAAAATAATAACTCAGAATACCATAAGATTCTCTCATCATACATCTTTTCATATAAAATCACTTCCTTGCACGTCATAAGTGGGGGCGTATGGGGCAAAACACTTGAAGAAAGGAAGCCCAATGTCATTTAATGAATATTCTAAGATGTGAGGACTGTCAAAACGTGGGGGACAGTAAAATGTATAATGGGTTCCAGCTTGTATCTTCAAAAGCTTAACGCTGATGATCTATAATGGCTTACTATTTTATTATTGACGTGCGCTGTCGTAAAATAAAAGGAGTATATTTTGAGCAATATTTCTTTAAAAAGTGCGTAATATGCAATATCATTATATTTTGTTTGGAGCATTCTATTCTTCATGAGGGGGATGTTCCCATTAAGAATGCGATAAACAAAAGCGTGAAACAATACTTAATCTTTATTATTAAAAATAATATTGTTTTGAATCTTTTGAAAATCGTAAGCTGAATTAAAAAATGATGATGAAAATGCACAAAGGCTTTTTATCTTGAAATTTCATCAACAATTTTAAATAGTTGGAAGAGAGAGGAAAGCAAAAGGATGTATCTCAGCACAAAAGTATACGTAAATTCATTAATTAGTTTGCAATAGAAATGCGTGCAAAGCGCTGTGTTTTAGCTTAAGACGAGGTGAAAATTCATTTTCTGAGACATAAAGCTCTTTGTTTTCAAGGTAAAGTTATTCAAGTGTCATGTGATATCGTGCAACAATATTACAGATAAGAAATCACTAATTATATACAAAAAGCTTTCTAATTATAATGAAGTGCTCTTATTATTATTATAATACAACAAGAGAAAAATTGAGAAAATTTGCGTCAAAAAAAATTTTAAACACTAAAATAGGTAATAATTAAAATAAACACAAACAAAGAATTATTATAATGATGATTAATAAAGCCGAAAACCAATTTTTGAATAAGTAGGGAATTATGAGGAAGAGTAACCAAATTCCCACCAATATTACTATTATTAACAGTATTATAAATGGTAGCCATATAAAAGCTGCAGCTATACAGCCAGTGATGATTGGTGCACCCCAAAGATAGACAAATGTGTTGACAAGAGATTCATAAATAAATTCGTTAGTGAATTCTTTATCTGCAGTATCATAGCATTCTATAATCGCTTTGCATTACTCCACTCACATCATAAAACTCGTTATGCACCTTATGAAGGATATAAAAACAGCTTATCTTTTAAATCTTGTTAAAAAGATCATATTTAAGTAGTGCAATTATACTAAATAGTGAGGTAAATGCTGGAAGGAATAGAAAAGGACACCTAAAATATTTTTTTTTAATTCTACTGTAACGATTTTAAGCATCCCCCCCCCCAATGAAAAGATTGTAAACAAAAATCCTAATATACTGCATACGATAAGATCTCCAAAACTCATATTCCCATCTTTCTTTTTGAGTGTTGGTTTTGTTGATTCATCAATACGTATTATATTTTTGTAGAATAGATCACATTTTATTCATGTATTGTAAGGTTATATATTAGCGTTATGTATGTAAAAAGTCTGGAATTTCTGAGTTTTTTATTACCTAAAGAAAATGTTTCTGACATTAGAAAATATAGCAATAACTTCAAAAACAGTAAAAATAACCCCATCGAGAGCTGGTAAAGGGTGTAGCTAATAAATGATGTATATTTTAAAGGGAAGATAGAAGTTCAAGGTGCAGAGAACACTGAAAATAAAGTCGGTAATGAGTGGAGAGGATATTTTATTTGGAAAAGACAAGCCATGGATAGTCCAATTGTCTGGCTACTTATGCAAGATTTTGTAAGGTGTTTTCTTTGATAGTTAAGGGTATAGCAAGTGTTAAATCGATGGAGCGTATTTTTTGTTTGGATTGATGAAGCAGATGAGTTAGAAAAACAGTTTAGAGAATGCTTTTTGATATTGTCATGAATTAAGAAGAACACCAATAATTGCAAGATGTTGTTTAGAATGATTTATTGTTCTTGCAAAAAAGATATACATATAATAATATATAGAGGCAGATGTGCTAAGTGTGGGAGGGGAAAAGTTGGTTATGGGGCGTTTAAAAAACAAGGATATTGTTCATAAAAATTGGGGGAGGGTGCTAGGTTATGCTTTTTAATTTTTTCCGGATCGGATACAACCTTCAAATTTTGTGAAGGTGTGTAGTGTTTCTTTAGTATTTCAAAGTATTTCTTTTCAGTTCAATGAAAGCGTGAGGAAATAGCCATATTGAATATATTCTCTATGATGTATTTAGATTGAACAAAAGCTTGTTCAAAAAAACATTGGTGATAATCCTGTAACACAATTTCAGGAATAAATTGAATAAAATAGAACAAAGTATCTGCATGTGAATAAAAACATAATGAAGCATGCAAAAAATTTGAAGCTAATTTTAAAATTTTAATACAAATGATAGCTAAAAGATAGAATTTCTTTGTTTAAAATATCGACGAGATAGATTTAAACTATTGAAAAAATAAAAAAAGATAATGTTTAAGTCAGAAACTTTCTATGTGGGTGATAAGTTATTACATTCAGTAATGGTTATATGAAATCCATAATAAGAAAAATTTTGAACAGTATTTATAAATTTTGCAACAAGATGCAAGATTTGAGAAATAATTATATAACAACAGCAAAACAACAAAACAAGATACTGAGTAACCTCAAATGAGGTGGTTACATTACACATTAGAAGAGAAAGCATTAATACTAATGTTATGAAAAGCGTCTGGTGAATTTAGGTTATAAAATTGGAAGGAGTGAAGAGAGATAAAATGCGTAAATACGGATGGTACAGTGGTTATGATGTACCAATCAACAGCGGCCGCACATTTTAGTGCACAGAACGAGAAATTGTTAGAAAAACTATGAAAATAATGGGGGATTTAAAATGTCTAATATTTACGATTGGTCTCTAAAGGCTGATGAAAATGCTTATTCAGATAGTATCATTAATTGGGCAGAAGGTCAGCCGCCTAGTTCTGTTAATGATAGTGCACGGGCGATGATGCAGCGCGTACGTGAATATCTTGCAGATAATGGAGGATCTATTAATTCAAGCTTTACAGTAAATGTGGATGATAAAACAACATTAATTACTTTAAAGACAGTTTCGCCTATAAAGAAATACAACAATGATATCGTCATACGTTTTAAAGCTTGTGGTGTAAATATTGGCGCGACAACCATAACTGTTAATAATATAGGAGAAAAGCTTATCTATAAAGCCACTGATGTGGGGGTTATACCATTAGAAGGTGGAGAATTTCAAACAGATGGCATTTATGAAATGGTATACAATAATGGTGTTTTAATAAAAGAGCATGAGGGTTGGTATTTATTAAATCCTACACCACCAAAGATAGAAAGTTTTCCCGCTGGATTCATTGCAACATTTGCTATGCAAAATGTGCCAAATGGTTGGCTTTTATGTGATGGTAAGGCCTATAAGCGTGAAGATTATCCGCTGTTATTCAATGCAATAGGTGATAAATGGGGAAAAGACAGCAATAAAACTTTTAAAGTTCCTGATTTTAGAGGCATGTTTTTACGCGGCTTTGATAATGGTCGGGGTTTAGATGGTGGTAGAAAGTTTGCGGATGAACAACAAGATAGCATAAAATTGCATACGCATATTGGAAGCATTGAAAACGCAGGCGAGCATGCACACAATTTTGAGTATCAAGGGGTAGGCTGGCCCGTTGGTGATATTGGGAGACTCCCGAATCATTATACTTATAATACGACCCTGAAAGGGAGAACAGCTTCTGCTGGTGCACATACACACAAGGTAACTCTTTCCCATACGGGTGAGGCAGAAACGCGCCCTGTTAATACAACCGTTGTCTATGCTATAAAATCATGAGTATGGTCGGGTCCATAAATAATCTATAGACCTTGATAATTTTGTTAACGCGGAGCAATTCCGCGTTATTTTCTATGCATATGAAGAGGAAATCTATATTGTTAATAGGATACTTGAGAGAGTCAAAAAACAATTTAAAAATGATTGAAAGAAAGAGTTAAGGATATAATTTATTTTATAATTGTATGATAACATAGGGAAAATATGTAAAAATCATTTAAACTGTACCGTGAAGTGATCTAGAGATACATTTTTTCATAAGGTGTTTTGATAGGGGGTAAGGTGATAAAATTATTCAACCTGAGGCATAAATAAAGTACAATATTTTAACGTTTTTTTGTGCAAAAACAGCATACCCCCGTATGAGTTAATTCATCTTATAAAGATATCTCTCACCTTGTTGTCGATTTCATTTCTTTGCATTGCCATGGTGGAGGCTTTATCTGTAAATGATAGTACTCCTTGAGTGGAATCATCATTATGCTTGTGAAGCAGAAGACAAACGCTATTTCTATACTCTCTCCTCATCCCTATATTTCGCATTGTTTTTGCATTAGGGGGGCTTACAAGAAGCGTTATTGAGTTTATTTTAAAGTTTTTATTCAATAGGTTAATTCTTTGTGATATGCCAATAAACAATTTTTTAATAGAAAGAGAAAAGTAAAAAATATTAGTATAAATTAATATTTATTTATAAAAAAAGTTAAAGTATATGTGTTATAAAGAAGATGTTACTATTAAAGCTACAAACAAATCTTTTGTGGAGGGGAGAAAAGTACTTGATTTCTATATGGTCCTTAGAAGATATAAATAATACACCCGTTATTATAACAAAGGCATTTGTACGCATTTCTTGAATCATTTTTATAAAGATAAAAGTGATAGAAAGAGTAGGAAAACGCATATTTATGTTGTATAAATTCGTATTATCTAACAGTTTGATAGCAAAACAAAACTTCACATGTTTTTAGTTACGTAAAATCTTGAAAGATTTTAAACTGGTAGTTTTTTCAAAAAATATCTTTAGGGTGCTTGGTCTTCTTTTTAATGATAGATGACAAAAAGGAGTTCATATAAAAATAAAAAAGATTCTTGAATATTTGCGTGTTTTATTTTGCTATGGACTTTAGTTTTTAGATTGAAGCCGACAGCTTAGAGATCTAATTTCATAGGAGGATGCCGTTTGAGGGAGTATAAAAGGGATATCTTCTTTAGGTAATTCAGAAACGTTTAAAGAACAATGATAAACATTGCGGAGATTTTGTGTTGTCAAAACATTAGTTGCATTTCCTTCGCAATAAATCTCACCTTCCTTGAGCAAGATCATGTTATCTGCATAATGTGCCGCGAGATTGAGGTCATGAAGAACAGCAAGAACGCCGCCACCAGAATAGGAAAATTGTTTAGCAATATCCATAACGATGATTTGATGTTGAATATCGAGGCTAGCAATAGGTTCATCTAATATCATCCAGCGAGGAATCCCATTATGAACAGGTTTCCAGACTTGGCAAAGTACACGGGCAAGTTGTACTCTAGCTTGTTCTCCGCCTGATAATTGGTGATAATACAGGTTGCCATAATCAGAAAGGTCAACGCACTCTAAAGCTTTCTGAATAAGATTTTGCAATTCGGCTGTGGCAAAGGTAAATTGGTTTACAGAAAGACCAAGTCCTACAACTTCATGGACTAAGAATGGAAATACGAGCGTTGTTGATTGTGGTAGTACAGCGCGCATTTTTGCCATTACATGAGTTTTTGTTTGGCATACATTATAACCATTTAAGGTTATTTTTCCACTGTAAGGAATTTCACCACTCAGAGCTTTGATAAAAGTACTTTTTCCTGATCCATTAGGACCAATAATAATGGTAAAAGCGCCACTTTTAGCTTGAAGATTAATGTGTTTAAGAATCTTCTTCTTTCCGCGCTGAACACAAATATTTGTCGCTTCAATCATGAAAAGTCTGTTCCTCGTTTGCATATAAGGATCCATAGAAAGAAAGGTGCACCAAAAAGTGCTGTTACAATCCCAATCGGCAATTCTGCGGGGGCAACAATTAAGCGTGCAAACATATCAGCAAAAATAAGTAATGCTGCTCCCAGGAGAGCAGAGCAAGGAATGAGATAGCGATGATCAGGACCTATGAGCTGACGTAAAATATGAGGAACAATAATACCAATAAAACCAATACCACCACTGACAGCAACAGCACTACCACACATAAGAGCAACAAGGGGAATAGCAATATTTTTGACGCGTTGAATATGGAAACCAATATGGCCAGCAACAGCTTCTCCAAGAGCAAGGGCATTAAGTGCTCGTGATAAAAAGGGAGAGAAAAGAAGACCAATAACGATAAAAGGAAGAACGAGCCATACTTTTAACCATGTAGCGCCCGCAAGAGAGCCAAGACTCCAAAAAGTGATATCACGCAGTTGTTGGTCATTTGCGACAAAAATCAATGTTCCGACAACTGCACTGCTTAATGCACCAAGAGCAATACCAGCAAGCAGCATGGTTGCAATAGAGGTAAAGCTATTATGCGTTGCTATTATGTAGAGAATAATCGTTGATAAAAGTCCACCAAAAAAAGCTCCTATGATAACTTTATAAGGCTCTAGAAAAGGTGCAAATGAAACAGGAAAAGCAATACCGACAACAATTGCTAAGACTGCTCCAAGTCCAGCACCTGCTGATACACCTACAATTCCGGGATCTGCAAGAGGATTACGAAAAAGCCCTTGCATAAGAACACCGGAGACAGCTAAAGCTGCTCCAATCAATAATCCCAAGATAACACGGGGAAGCCTTATGTCTATGAGCACGAGGTAATCACGCGTTTTACTACTTACCGAAAAATCTTGTGTAAGCATCACATGGAGGAGATCAACGAAAGAAACCTTTGCAGCACCATTCAAAAGCCCACCAAAAATACTGAAGATAAGGAAGATTATTAAGCTTAATAATAAAATCTTCCCCTGCTTTGAACGGCTTATTTTTTTACCTTCTTTTGCTTCAGGTAAATGCATCATGGATGTACCGTCTACCATTTTTATCAGCTCTTACCGTTTTGATTGGCACCATAAAGTATCTCAATAAGCTCTCTTGATGCGTCTGCAGTGCGTGGACCAAATCCCAAAAAATACATGGCATCCATCTGTTTTATGGCATGATTTTTTGCTGCAGTTGTTGCTTGAACTGCCGGTATGGCTAAAATCTTATCAATGCTGGTTGATCTTGCACCATGTTTTACAAGCAAAATAACATCGGGATCTGATTTCAATAATGCTTCGCCGTTGAGAAGTTTATATCCTTTATAATCGGTGATAGCATTGATAGCGCCTGAAAGTTTTATCATACTATCAGCTGCAGTACCTGTTCCAGATGCCATGACGCGTCCATTTTGCACAGAGAAAACAAAAAGAACACGCTTTGGTCTTGTTACTTTCGCCAAAAGCGCATCGTTGTCTAAAAAATTACGCTTCAATTTCTCAATTAACGCAGCCGCTTGCACTTCCCGATGAATGGCTTGACCAACGAGGCGAATCTTTTCTATCACATTTTCACGGGAGTAGTCTTCTGGTATAATCACCAGAGGTATCGATGTTTTTTTGAGAATATCAATTGTTGAAGCGGGACCGCTTCCTTCAACAAGCAATATACCCTCTGGAGCAAGAGATAAAACACCCTCAGGTGAAAGAGCACGCATATATCCAAGCACAGGAAGCTTGAGCGCTTCTTGTGGGTAGACACTTGTACTATCACGGGCGACAAGTTGATCTTGGGCTCCTAATGCATAGACAATTTCTGTAAGTGCTCCGCCGATAGAAACAATTCGAGCATTTTCAGGAAAACGCGTTGCAGGTTCAGCAATTACTTGTTTAGAAAAACAAGTAAGAGAGAGCAGTAAACACATAAGAAAAAGGTTTGATAACCTATGTAAAAGAGATACGAACATGTCCAACCTTACCTTATCTTAGTTACTGCTGTTTTCTTGGCATGATGGCAAACTATTCAATAAAGAGCGCCAATCGTCACGTTCTTTTTGTCCCTCCTTGCGTACGCCAAAGAATTGAATAACCATCTCATCAGCTTTATCGAAAACTTCAAGTGAGCTGACATACCCATCAATCGTAGGCTTGCGAACACGCCATACCTTATAAAATCCAGAAACGAGTAAATGGAGGTGAAATTTCTGATCGAGAACATTAAGCCAAGGTCCCATTTGCTTAATGTTCTTTACTTGCCCAGTGAAAATTTGAATACATCCTTTATTACCAACAAAACACATAATTGGTAACTCTTGTTGTGCAACTTGTCTGAGCATCATTTCAACAGCTTCTATTTTTAACTCATCGGCAAACTCATTTCCGACATGTTTTACAGCATCATGTCGATTAATTTTCAGTTCAGAAATAATCTCATGAAGTTGATGCACATCAGTCATCTGGCGCCAACGATCTCGGAACTTTTCAACATCCAGCTTTGTCGTATCACATTGTACTGGAGTAAGAACGGGAGAAATATCAAGTACAGGTGATTGATCGTCATGAAGCAACTTTTCAACAAGTGCAGCCCATTCATCCATATTTGTTGCGTCTTTAGAATAGAGTTTGAAAATGGCAATGCCATATTGATCAAAGAATTGCAAACTTTTCATAGGTGTTCCGAGAATAATCACGTCATGCTCGAAACCAAACTTCCATTGTTTTGAAAAAATACGCAAGTCAATTTCACCGAGTGTTATCGGGATATGCTGGCTTTGAACAATTTTCTCAAAACATCCTGTTATTTCATGGACAGCATTATCATTCCGTGTCAATGCCATAACTGTGCCAAGTTTAGGAGCATTTTCCAAGAGAGTAGCGACATCAGCGCGTAGTTTTTTTGCTTTTCCAACTGTACAATAAGCCGCAATGAGTTCTGCTTCGGATATACCAATAGAGTCCGCGAAATCGCGGTTACGCATCTCTTTTTTTTCTTCACGCAAGCGAATAATTATTTCGGCTGTGTATGACATGGGCTTATCCTTATGTTACCTGTTTGAGGGTTAATTGTTTAATTTTTCAACTCAAAGACAGTAAGTCGAACCACTATCAACTAATGGTTCAACCTACTACCAAATAAGCCCTTTTTTTATTAACAGTAGAACAATAAAAACCGATAAATTACAAAAAGCTAAAGCGTAAACCTCAAAATCTGTTGTTTAGAGAACAAGAAGAACAGAAACACAATGACTTATTCTTTATCGATCTAACCTTTTTAATTGATCTAATGGTTAACAAAAGTAACTAAAATTTTTGCACGAACGAAACTTTAAAGTTGCGACCAGGCTGAGTATAATAATCCTTCGGCGTTGAGCTTTCACCGGAAGGAAGATCTGATACATTCCAATATTTTTGATTGAACAGATTATAAACACCAGCCCTTATAACAGGACCCTTTTCACCAAATGGCTTCAACCAACCTGACACATCAATAATATTATAACCTGGAATTTTTTGATAGTCCGATTCCTTAGCAACTTTATCGCGTTTGGCAGATGAGGTAAGAACAACGTCTGCTCCCCAGATTTCTTTTGCATATCCGATCCCAACAATCGCTTTTAAAGCTGGAATTGAGTTAAGATATTCATCTTTATCAAGATCTTTTCCTTGCGAATAGGCAAGAGCAAAATTGCTATGGAATCCACCATTAAGAGCCAAATGTATTTTGGCTTCAGCACCATAAATACGCACATTTGCACGATTTATGTAATGGCGACGCGCAAATTTGAATTCCTCTGATGGACCTTTATCTATAGTATCTATGAAGTCCTTGTATTGATTGAAAAAGGCACTGACTGAACCGCCGAAATTTCCATTTCCATACCTTATACCAACATCATATCCATTGCTTGTTTCTGCTTTAAGATCAGGGTTTCCCTTCACATAATAAGCAGAGGGTTTTATATAAGAGACATAAAGTTCTGGAATACGTGGTGCACGAAAAGCTTGCGCCCATTGAGCATAAAGTGTTACTTGATTACGAACATCCAGCTCCATACGTAATTTGGGAGAAAAATGTGAACCATTTCTTTCTGGAGGAAATTTGTCAGAAATCAGAGCTTTCTCATAAGAGGACGTTTTTTGAGGGATATATTTAAACCAATCATAACGAACTCCAGGTGTTATACGGAAATGGTTATCAGCAAAGCCAATTTCATCTTCGAAAACAAAACCCAAATTATAGCCATTCGCATCTGGTGAATCTGACCGATTAGCGGGTACAAAGAGACAGCCCCGTGCATTTTCCGCCAAATGACAATTATCTTTCCCTAACAAATAATGATGAAATTTAGATGATAAAACATTAGTGGCAATCTTTAACGTATGATCTACAGTGCCAATATGAACTTTCTTGAGAGCGTTAGCATTGATACCATAATTAGTATTACGCAAAAAATTATCTCTCAAAAAATCCCCTTTGGGGGCCCTAACACGAAATCCGGTCAGAATATGACGATTTGACTGTCTTTGCCAATAAATCTGCCCACGAAATGCATCAAAAAGTGCATCTTCATTGCCATTATAGTCATAAGAAAGAGAAAGGCGTTCACGGAGTTTGTCGTCCTTATCATAAACAGAACTAGGGGCATAATATCTCTCAGAAGCATTCAATGAATGTGTATCAATGGTGTGACCAAAACGCTCGGCGGTAAAACCAAGTCGGTGATTATCATCAAGGTATTGGTGAATTTTAAAGAGCAAATTATTTTGATCAAAATGAGCAGGGTTTTTACGTGTGCGCTCTCCATAGCCCTCTAAGGTTCCCATATTTTTGCGCTCATGACCTTCCGCATAAGAACCCTGGAAAAGCAAAAACGTTTGTTGAGCACGCATTGCAACAGCTTGATCTACGTGCCAACTATTATCAACAGAATGATAACCACCTTTTATAAGACCACCCCAATTTTTTCCTTCTGTGATAAGATCTTCAGGATCAAGGGTACGCAAAGCAACAATTCCTCCTAGCGCACCAGATCCATAAAGGCTAGAATCCGATCCTTGAATAATATCAAGTGTGGAAAGTGCACCAAAATCAAACGTTGTGTTACCACTATTTCCGCGGAATATATCGTCCAACCATGGAAGAACGATACCATCCATTGTTGTAAGAATACGGCTTGCCTCTAAACCACGAATGACAAAACTGTTATTCCCTGGGTTATAGGATACGGATGGATCAAGGCGATTAATATCATAGGCATCAGTTATTTGTTTTTCACGAATATCTTTCGCGGTTTTTCGACTCGTCAAAATAGTGACCGAATCCAAGGCCGTCCCTATTTTTTTCTCTTCAATAACAATTGGTTTGAGTTCAGTGACAGAAGCTCCATCATTACTTCGTGCGAAAACAAATGAAGGTATACAGACCGATAATGCACTTAAAATCACACAGCTTTTATAGATATTTTTTCGTCTTATTTGCATAACACATCACAACCCTTTTAACGTCCCCTCTCTGTTTTGAAATTTTATTTACATACAAAAAGGCTGGACCCGCTGATTAAAACTTGCCAGCCAAGTAGAAATGATTTTGAAAACAACACAAAATCACTGGAAAACCATATTAAACATGACAAAATCAGTCAAGAAAAAAGTTGCAATTTCAAAATAGCCTGTTTTAATGAGATTGAACACCAATATTAAGCTTAAAATAGTGGCAGAAAAAACGATGAATTTTGCAAATACGAAGCAATTATTAACTCTTTGGATTGGTGCATTTGTTGGAGCTTTCTTTTTGCATGTATTATTGGGAGCGCAGTTTTATTTTCAAAGTATTGGTGTAAGTAATGGCTTGCTCTCGTCGGAGATTATGCTGACTTTTGCGCAAGAAACTGTATATCCGGATGTTGATACAGACTTGCCAGATATTCATACAGAGTCGGATATTAATACAGAGCCAGAAGTATTACAGTCTGATCTCCTAGAGCAGGAGTTAGAAGGATTGCAATCCGTGGATGAAGTTCAATCGCAAGAACCTCAGCATATAGTAAAACAGGATGACTTAAAGTCTTTAGAAGACCCCCTTCCTCAAAAAGTGGAGCATAAAGCGTTTATCAAAAAAACAATACCGATGCCAAAGGCTGTAGTAAAGCGCTCCAATACAAAGGCGGTACGTTCTTCTTCCACCAATAAGGGCGGTGTTACAGCAGGGACTGAAGATATGTTGTTAATGGAGTGGTTAGCAAAGGTACAGTCACAATTAGAAAGGCAAAAAAATTATATTGTGGGACAGCGTACCAGTCATACAAAAGGAACGGTGAAGTTAGAATTTATGGTACATGAGCAGGGGAGTATTTTTTCTAGTCGTGTAGCAGTCTCTGCTGGTGATCCGGAACTTGATCGATTAGCGATGGCGGCACTTCAACGCATTGGTTCTTTTCCACCACCACCACCATCAAAAGTGAATAAAACAATCAGAGTATCTCTAATATTTAGCTGATTTCTTATGCGGGGCGCTTTTCTTATAATATATTGATTTATAATGATTGTTTATAATTTTAATGAAAGTTAAAATATAGTTTATTCTAATTTTTTTGACGTTGAATTAATCAAAACCATTCGCTTACTTATGATATAAGTTGAGGGGGAGCATGAATAAAAACTTCTAAAAAGCAGCGAATATACTTCTTATGAATGCTCTAAATGAAAGGGTTGTTGCAACATTGGGAGTTATGGGATGATATTGGGAGTTATGGGATGATAGAGCTATAGCTTTTATTAAGTAATTAAGTAAAGGTTAATCGTGTCTCATCGATTTTTATACCGTTCGTGAGAGGATTTTCGTAAGTACTTTCCAGATACACCGTTGTGAAATAGACTTAGAAACATTAAAATAAAACAAGAATATCAATAAGAAAAACATACTATTTTGGGATGCTCTGTTTTTGTGTGAAGGATGTGAACTTATATGTAAAAATGAGAAAAACAAAAAGCAAAGATTCATCTTCATCATTAAAAGATATTGACATATTTAAAAGTCGTAAAACCGAATGAAAGGGAAGGGGCAGAAGAAAATTGTTTGTCTTTAAGGCTTTCTAACTCAATGAGTCTGTCTTTCTGTTATCAGAGATAATCCAAACGATATATATAACAACCTACTCTCTATTTGGTATGGAAATGTTATAAGCAGAAAAAAATAGTTTTAAAATATGCTGTTTCACAAGATTTGAATATTGACTAATAAGCAACAGTAAAAGGATGAGCTATTTGTTTCACTCTTCTCTTATATTTGTAATCTCTATGATATTGTCGTTTATGTTGAGAAGAAATGAACTATTTGTATGACATGTTGATTTATAATGATAATTCATCATTTTGTATTTAGAATAAAAGACCCGAATAGCGCAGGGTTTTCTTATTTTGAATTTATTGATACTGAATCAATTAAAATTACTTGCTTATACATCATAAGAAGGCTGGTATGTGGGTACTATTTAAAAAGGAATAAAAACACTTCTTATGAATGCTTTCAAATGCTATTTGGGACGTTAAGGCATATTATTTCCGTCGACCAGAAAGCAGGTCGGTTTTTATATCTATTTTCCCAGTGAGTCTTGCTTTGTAGACACCATAATTTTCCATGACACGCATCACGTAATTACGTGTTTCTGTATAAGGAATACGTTCAATCCAATCAATGACGTTATCGAGAGATTGTCCTCGAGGATCGCCATAACGTTTTATCCATTCATTGACTCGACGGGGACCCGCATTATAGCCAATAAGAGTTAGTATATAGGATCCATTAAAACGTTCTAATTGTTCATTGAGAAAATGGGCACCTAATGTTGCATTATAATGAGCATCACTGCTAAATTTTTTAGGAGACCATGCGATTGAGTATTTTTTTGCCAGTGCTTTTGCTGTTGTAGGAAGCAATTGGAGTATACCTTGTGCACCTGCTTTTGATATGGCTGTTGGATTAAATTCGCTTTCTTGGCGTGCAATGGCATAGATAAGCGATTTTTCTTCTACAGAAATATTAGCAGAAGCTGGTATAGCTCCCAGAGGATGAGAGAGTGCACCAACATTTTTTCCCTGAAAAGCAGCCATTTTTCCAATTTTGAGGCTGGTATAATAGTCTCCATTTTTTTCTGCCATAACAGCCAGAAGAGCTAATTCACCGGGGCTTTCTATTCTTTTTCCGAGCTCTCTATAAAAAATTTTAGCAAAATCAGCATAGCCGGCTGCTTCAAGACGTTGAATTGCTTTGATCGCTTTTCGTGCACTAAAATGTTGTCGCTCAGCGGTTGTTGGTTTGGGAAAGATAACTTTAAGCTTTTGTTGGTTGAGTCGTGCAGCGGCTAATTGACCATAGTAAGTTGCACCAAAATGAGCTGCACGATGAAAGTATTGCTGGGCATTTTGATGTTCTTTTAGCGTTTCTGCTGTTCGTCCCATCCAGTAATATCCACGTGATGCATAAAAAGGTAAAGAAGAGAGTTGAGGAATACGTGAAAAATGCTGCATTGCTAATTTAGGGTTATGAAGAAACCGTAGTGCATACCATCCTGCATGAAACTCAGCATCGACGGCTAATGCAGATGTTATACCAGTGTGCATTGCAACGAGTTGATAAGCAATTTTTGGTTTGTTTAAATCGAGCATTTCACGAGAAAGGGCGCGTTGTTCTTTCCACAATGAATGAGGGTTCATAAGGCGAAATGCATCGTTTGATGTTTTCATCATGAGTGCTGCGGCTGCATCATATTGCTCTGTTCGTCGAAGATGGCGTATTCGAGCAAACTGAAAAAGAGGATCTTTTTGCCATGATCTCTCTACAGCTTTTAATTTTTGTGTAGCTCTAGGATCATTTTTTTCAACGGCCACAAAAGCATTAAAAAGAGATTGAGCATGGGCTAATTTTGCAACGCGTGCTGCTGAATCAAAACGATGTGCATACAGCATAAACTGCATGCGTTTCAAATGATCAATAGGTTTTAATGCAGCGCTTGCATTTTTAAGAACAAATACTTCTTCTTTTGCACTGAGTTGTGTTTTATGCCACCATGGAGCAATAACGTGTTGAGCACGAGTGGTTTGTCTGGTTTCGATAAGTGCTTTAGCGAAGAGAGCCATCCCTTGTGCTGTTTGGGGCGGGTGATGAGAAAATTTTTGGATGATTGCGCGTGTAACGTTGGTTTCGTTAAGAAAAGCACGTTCAGCATTGCGTTGCATCGTTTCTATACCTGGCCATCCTTTTAGCATGTTGATTGCATTAAATATTTCAGAACTTGGTATATTCGCTTGGTTTGATACCCCCAGCGCCCATGTCAAAATATGACGATCAAGGCTATGTTTTTCCATTGAATTACGAAGATTTATTGTTTTTGCAATATTGTTGTTTGCTAGTGCATCTAGCCCAGCTTTCAGTTGCTGAAGTGTAGCAGTATTGTGTGATGTCGTGTGTATCTGTTGAAGAGGCTCTTGAGCTTCTTTTGTGGTCAAGGGAGTAGGGCGAACCAAAGGGATTGGCGCTTTCCCTTGCAAAAGGGGTGTTTGCGCGTATGCACTTGAAAATAAAATTCTTATTGCCAGTATAAGTGCAGTAAAGGTTGATACGAAAAGAGAGGTGGAGAATACACGCATAGAGAAAAGACCTTGAGACCTTGCTTTTTGTAAAAACTTAAGGATTTATAGAACACAAGCGTGAAAAACGCGTTAATATAGACGGCTTATTTTAAAGAACTGTTCAACATTTAAGGAGGGGCATTTTCATCTTATGAGGGCTTTTTTTGAAATTCATCTTGCTTCAATGATAGAGCAAGATTATGCTCTATTTAAAATTTATAAAAGGCGATTATAAAAAAATAAAAGCAAACATTATAGGGAGTTTATCATGCTCAAGGGAGCTATAACTGCGCTTATCACACCGTTTGATAACAAGGGCGCAATTGATGAGAAGGCGTTTTGTGATTTTGTTGAATGGCAGATCACACAAGGGATTAACGGTGTAAGCCCTGTTGGGACAACAGGTGAATCAGCAACGTTAAGTCATGAAGAACATAAGCGGATTATAGAATTGTGTGTTGAGCAGGTTGCAAAGCGTGTTCCTGTTGTTGCTGGAGCGGGATCAAATAGCACAAGCGAGGCTGTAGAGCTTGCACAATACGCGCAAAAAGCGGGTGCAGATGCAGTTTTGGTTGTCACTCCCTATTATAATAAACCAAATCAATCTGGTTTATACAAGCATTTTTCTTCCATTGCCAAAGCTGTTTCTATTCCGATTATAATTTATAATATTCCTGGTCGTTCTATTATCGATATGGCTGTAGAAACGATGAAAGACCTTTATCAAGATTTTAACAATATCATTGGTGTTAAGGATGCAACGAGCAGAATTGAGCGCGTTAGTGAACAAAGTGAAAAGTGTGGAAAAGATTTTGTGCAGCTTTCCGGTGATGATTGTACGGCGTTAGGTTTTAATGCACATGGAGGTATGGGGTGTATTTCAGTTTCCTCCAATGTTGCTCCGAAGCTTTGTGCAGAACTTCAAGCAGCTTGTTTTCGTGGTGATTATAAAACAGCACGAGAATTAAATGATCGCTTGATGCCTCTTAATCGTGCTGTGTTTATTGAACCTAGTCCAGCAGGTATTAAATATGCTGCTGCAAAATTAGGATTTTGTGGTGATACTGTGCGTTCTCCTATTGTACCATTAACAGAAAGAACAAAGAAGATTATTGATGAAGCCCTCAGTCATGCTGGTCTTTTAAAAGCATAAAATGATATTGACAAAGCCATGAATAAAAAAAAGAACGCGCCCGTACGGAAAATAATTGCTGACAATCGTAAAGCACGTTTTAATTTTGAAATCCTTAATAATCTCGAGGCTGGTCTTGTCCTTCAGGGAGCGGAAGTGAAGTCCTTACGTTCTAATCATGCCAATATTGCTGAAAGCTATGCGAGTTTTGAGAATGGGGAATTATGGTTAGTAAACAGCTATATTCCTGAATATACGCAGGCTAATCGTTTTAATCATGAACCACGACGTTTGCGCAAATTATTACTTTCAAAACGTGAGATGGCACGTTTTTTTAATGCAACGTCTCGTGAAGGAATGACGCTTGTTCCTCTCAAACTTTATTTTAATGAACGAGGGCGCGTTAAGTTGGAGATCGCTCTAGCGCGGGGGAAAAAGCTTCATGATAAGCGCGAAACGGAAAAAAAACGTGATTGGGGACGTGAAAAAGCAAGACTTTTAAAAAGATATGGATGATGGATGCAATTTCGATATTCTTTATTTATAGCACTTTTTAAAACAGTTTTAGCATTGATCTAAGTATGTTTTTGCTGCTTGAAAGATTTGGTGAAACATGGCGTCTGTCAAGCGCCCAGTATTTGTATTATAACGAGAACAGTGATAGCTCGAAAAGATGCGTAATCTGCCGATGTTATTGATTTCACCATGTCCAAAAGGGTGAGATAAAACTTTTGCATTAAGGGCACGTATCGTTGAATGGTGCGCAATGGTGCCTAAGGTAATAACGGCTTTAAGTTTGGGAAGATTTGTTAAAAGAGGTGAGAAGAAATAGCGGCACGTGTTAATTTCTGCACCGGTGGGTTTATTTTCTGGTGGAACGCAACGAACAGAGTTAACGATTGCTGCATCAATAAGTTCAAGAGTATCATCAGCTCTTTCTTCAAAGGTTCCTTGGGCAAAACCAAACTTTTTTAAAGTTGAATAAAGTAAGTGCCCAGCATAATCACCAGTAAATGGACGTCCAGTTCGATTTGCTCCGCGCAATCCAGGAGCAAGCCCAACAATAAGAAGGCGTGTTGTGTCTGGCCCTTTATAAGGAAAGAATGGGCGCACCGGTGCGTTATACCAACTTGGTTCTTTTACACGCCAGCCAGCGATAAATTGATGAAGCCTAGGACATAAATTGCAATTTTGGGGTGGTTCTGGGCAAAGTGATGTTAATTGGCTATTCATGGTGTTAGGCATTAATCGTTTTTCTATTTTTTTGAGTCTTTTATAGCGTATATGACGGGTTATGTTTTGATAAACAATCTATAATGAATATAAATAAACTTTTTTAGAAGAAAGTTTAATATAAACTTATTGCTAATTATTGTGTAAGAGGTCATCTTTCAGTAATTTATTCGATGAATAAGAGTGCAATACACATGATGTTCAAAGAAAAAAAAGTTTTCTCTTTAGATAAAGATATTATCATAAAAAGTATGCGTAAGGCTGCCGTTATTGCAAAGGATTTTAAATAGCTGGTATTCCTTTTAAAAGGATGAATACTCCAGACAAATATTTTGTCAAGAAAGACCGTCCTTTGTTTGAAGTCAATCTATTGGAATGCTTTTAAGAGAAACTTTGATAACGAGCATGAATAGGTTATACATTTTTATAAATTTTCCAAGAATTTTCTTAAATAAGTTCTTTAATCAAAAAATATAAAAGTTTGTGTTGTTTTTCTTGTGTTTTATTTTGATTATTGTATATACTCCTTTATCCGCTATTAAATTTTTTTATTTGAGAAAGAGGCATAAATGGCCCGCGTAACGGTAGAAGATTGTATTGATAAAGTTGACAACCGCTTTGAGTTGGTACTTTTAGCAGGTCATCGGGCGCGTCAGATTTCACAAGGAGCCCAGATTACGGTTGATCGCGATAATGATAAAAATCCAGTTGTTGCTTTGCGTGAAATAGCAGAAGAAACATTGTCGCCTGCTGATTTAAAGGAAGACCTTATTCATTCGCTGCAAAAGCATGTGGAAGTAGATGAGCCAGAAATGGCAAGTGAATTTATTACCCATTCAGGTGAAGCTGAAAGTGTTTTTAATACGTCATCGCAAGAAGAAGGTACTTCATTTGATCATATGTCAGAAGAAGAGCTTTTAGCGGGTATTGAAGGTTTGGTTGTTCCAGAAAAAAGTGACGATTATTAATTGCAGCAATTTATGTTACAGGAGTAAAGATACTTTGTCATGTGAGGAGCAATTATTTTTCGTGTCTTTTATTAATAGGACGTGTTCAATAAAGATTAGGGGTGTGAAAAGATAAAGGATATGCTCGTATGATGCGTCAGTGTGAGCTTGTTGGACGTGTTCAACGTTACAAGTCTGACGTAGATGAGGCTCTTTTAAACAGGGCCTATGATTATGCAATGAAAAAGCATGCGCATCAAAAGCGTGCGTCAGGTGATCTTTATTTTTCTCATCCTTTAGAAGTTGCTGCTATTTTGACAGATATGCGGTTGGACGAGGCAACGATTGCTGTTGCTCTTTTGCATGATACAATTGAAGATACAAGCGCTACACGAGCAGAAATTGATCAGCTTTTTGGTTCTGAAATTGGGAAGTTGGTTGAAGGGCTTACAAAGCTTAATAAGCTTGATCTTGTATCAAAGAAAGCCGTACAGGCAGAAAATCTTCGTAAACTTCTTATTGCTATTTCTGATGATGTTCGTGTTCTTTTAGTCAAACTTGCTGACCGTCTTCATAATATGCGTACCCTTGGTGTTATGCGTGATGATAAACGTCGGCGAATTGCTGAAGAGACGATGGATATCTATGCGCCACTTGCAGGCCGTATGGGTATGCAGGATATGCGTGAGGAATTAGAGGATCTCTCTTTCTTTTATTTAAATCCAGAAGGTTATCGTACGATTACCAATCGACTTTCTGAATTATTGAAACACAACCGTGATTTGCTTTCCACAATTGAAAATGAATTGACAAAACTTTTTTTGGAGCATGGCATTAAAGCAGATGTTAAAAGCCGTCAGAAAAAATCTTATTCAGTCTTTCGCAAAATGGAAAGTAAAGCATTATCTTTTGAACAATTATCGGATATTTTTGGATTTCGTGTGATTGTTGAGTCCGTGAATGATTGTTATCGTGCTCTTGGTGTCATTCATACGACATGGCCAATGGTTCCTGGTCGTTTCAAAGATTATATCTCTATACCAAAGCAAAATGATTATCGTTCTATTCATACAACAATTGTTGGCCCTTCAAGACAACGTGTTGAGTTGCAAATTAGAACGGCTGCTATGGATGAAGTTGCTGAATATGGGGTTGCTGCTCATTCCATATATAAAGAGCGCGGTTCCAATTATTCGACTGTGAAGTTATCAAGTGAAACGAATGCCTATGCATGGTTGCGTCAAACGATACAATCTTTGTCTGATGGAGATAATCCAGAAGAGTTTTTAGAACATACAAAACTTGAGCTTTTTCAAGACCAAGTTTTTTGTTTTACGCCGAAAGGTCGATTAATTGCTTTTCCTAAAGGAGCTACGCCTATTGATTTTGCTTATGCCGTCCATACAGACATCGGTGATTCTTGTGTGGGTGTAAAAATCAATGGTCGTATTATGCCTTTAATGACCAAATTAAAAAATGGTGATGAGGTTGATATTATTCGCTCACACGCTCAAATTCCGCCAGCAGCATGGGAATTTCTTGTTGTCACAGGTAAAGCACGTTCAGCTATTCGACGAGCAAGTCGTGCTGCGGTACGTAAACAATATTCGGGTTTAGGATATCGTATTCTCGAGCGTTCATTTGAATATATGGGAAAGCAATTTTCAAAAGACCTTTTGAAGAAAGTTTTGCCACGTTTAGCACGTAAAGATGTAGAGGATGTATTGGCTGCTGTTGGGCGTGGAGAGCTGTTTTCCGCTGATGTGATTAAAGCGGTTTATCCTGATTATCAAGATCACCGTGTGGTACAAAAGTCATCTTTTAGGCCTGGGGAAGAAGGTTGGTTTAATATTGAAAATGCTCAAGGTATGATTTTTAAAGTTCCAGAAAATGAAAAGAATGCAAAGGTCGAGAATCATCAATCTAAAGCATTGCCTATTAGAGGAACCCATGGAGATATACCCGTACGTTTTTCACCGGAAGGAGCAGTACCTGGAGATCGGATTGTTGGTATTATGCAGCCAGGAGCTGGGATCGTTATTTATCCAATACAGTCTTCAGCTTTGATGGCGTATGATGATCAGCCAGAACGATGGATTGATGTTCGCTGGGATATTGATGCCCAAATGAATGAACGTTTTCCTGCACGGATGAATATTTTGGTTGTAAATAGTCCTGGTTCTTTGGCTGAAATTACACAAATAATTTCTGCTAACGATGCCAATATCCAAAATTTATCTTTTATCCGTACAGCACCAGATTTTACAGAAATTATGATTGATTTGGAAGTGTGGGATTTAAAACATTTGAATCGTATTTTTTCTCAATTAAAAAAGGCAGGTTCAGTAAGTACAGTACGGCGGGTTCATGGATAAAAAGAAAGATTTAGCAATGAATACACAAGATGTCATTGATATTTTTAAACAAGCAAATGCTATTCTAGAAGGGCATTTTATTTTAACATCGGGGCGCCATAGTGCGACTTATATGCAAAAAGCGAAAGTATTCATGCATGCTGACTTGACAGAAAAGTTATGTCGTGGATTGGCTGAAAAAATCAAAAAATCTATCGAGGAAAAAATTGATTATGTTGTTGGGCCCGCAATTGGCGGTCTTATTCCTTCCTATGAAACTTCACGTCACCTTGGTGTTCCTTCTCTTTGGGTAGAGCGTGTAAATGGCATCTTTGAATTGCGTCGTTTTGAAATCAAGAAGGGTGCACGGGTTGTTATTGTTGAAGATATTGTGACAACGGGTCTTTCCATTCGTGAGACTGTTGAAGCGCTTGTTGCAGCAGGAGCAGAGGTATTGGCCAGTGCATGTATTCTTGATCGTTCTGGTGGTAAGGTCAATGTTGGAGTTCCATTGATTGCGCTTGCTGAATACGAGATAACCTCTTATGCTAGTGATGCTCTTCCTGCAGAGCTTTCTGTTCTTCCAGCGATTAAACCAGGCAGTCGAAATATTTAATTGTCTTTCTATTTTTTTTTTTGTGCAAAAGCTTAAAAAGATTAATTTGGATGATATAGGTTATTTCATTATCAAAAGATGTATATTGAGAGTCATATGCTTTTTCGTCGTCGAGAACCAATAGATTTTGTAACGCGTATTCGACTTTGGTTATGGCCACGTCGTTCATTTTCTCGCTCATTTTGCTACATATATAAACGTATTTTGCGTATATCAGCAACACCGCATGAAGTAGCATTAGGGGTTGCTGTTGGCATTTTTTTAGCTTGTTCCCCTTTCTTTGGGCTGCATATTATTTTGGCAATATTTTTTTCTTGGCTTTTGCGTGCAAACTTTGCTGCCGCAATCATTGGGACGATTTTTTCTAATCCACTCACATTTTTATTGATTATCATGGCTGATTATAAAGTAGGGTACTTTTGTTTATCACTTTTTAGCGATGTCAAAGAGATTTCTCTTTCGCAAATTCGTGCTCTATTTAATGGTTTGACATTGTCAAATCTCTCTCTCCTCTTTAAAGGCGCATGGGACACAATTATGAGTCCTATGATTTTAGGTGGAACTCTTTTAGGTATTGTTTTTGGTGGTTTATCTTATATAGGTGTTTACAGAGCAACGGTTCGTTTTAAACAAAAGCGATATCAAAAGATTATAAAAAAAAGGCGTTTAAAGAAGCGTTCATCGCCTGTATTAAAACAGAAATAAATTTGAGAAAGATCGGGTTAATATCTTATGATTATTGGTCTTGGAAATGATCTGGTTGATATACGACGTATTGAGAAAATGTTGGTTCGTTATGGTGAGCGTTTTATCCAACGTATTTTTACGGATATTGAAAAAAATAGATCTGAAAATCTCAAAAAAAGCTCCTCTTCCTATGCAAAAAGATTTGCTGCTAAAGAAGCATGTGCTAAAGCCTTAGGAACGGGAATCGCTTGTGGTATCAATTGGAAAGACATGGGGGTAGTTAATTTGCCATCTGGTAAACCAATAATGCAATTAACAAATCGTGCGCAAATGCAACTTCAAAAGTTATTACCTCCTCATCATGATGCAGTTATTCATCTTAGCATAACAGATGATTTTCCTTGGGCACAGGCATTTATTATTATCGAAGCACTTCCACGTGGATAGATGGCGTGAGAGATTGTGCTTTTGTTATTTGAATATTATGATGAAAAAAAATTATATCTGTGATGAGAAGGCAGTTGGTGATGATCCAAAAAGATAAAGTGCATAAAAAAGAAAAAAAAGGTGGGATTCGTGAATTTATTTCTGTTTTAGTACAGGCTCTGCTTTTAGCAGCGTTTATTCGGACACTTTTTTTCCAGCCGTTTAGTATTCCTTCCGGTTCAATGCGTCCTACTTTGTTGGTGGGAGATTATCTGTTTGTTTCTAAGTATGCATATGGGTATTCTCATTTTTCCATCCCCTTTTCTCCCCCTCTTTTTTCTGGACGGATTTGGGCATCTCAACCTCAACGTGGAGATGTGGTCGTTTTTCGCTTACCAAGTAATCCGAAGATTGATTATATAAAACGCGTTGTTGGGCTACCAGGTGATCGTATACAAGTCCGTCAAAGTGTTCTTTATATTAATGATGAGGCTGTTTCACGTCACTTTATGGGGGAGATTAATAATTCTGATATAACAGAGGTTAACTATCCTGTTGAGGTTTATCGCGAGACAATGCCTAACGGTGTCAGTTATGATACACTTGATTTAGCTTTCATCCCGAAAGTTGATGATACAAAAGTTTTTGAAGTTCCTCAAGGACATTACTTTATGATGGGAGATAACCGCGACAATTCAGATGATAGTCGTTTAGATGTAGGCTATGTTCCAGAAGAAAATCTTATTGGTCGCGCGAGCGTGATTTTCTTTTCTATCAGTAACGGTTCAAGTGCTTGGCAGATTTGGCGCTGGCCATTTGATGTGCGTTGGAAACGTTTGTTTTCTTTCATAAATACGGTTCATGATTTGCCGCTTATCAAGCAAGGAAACAACGATGAAACGTCTCATGATTGATCAGCTTTTCAAGCTGACGGGGCATCGTTTTAAAGATGAAGAGAGGTTAACGAAGGCATTAACACATTCGAGTGTACAAGATTCGGAACAGGGAAATTATGAACGACTAGAGTTTTTAGGGGATCGGGTTTTAGGGCTTTTGATTGCGGAAATGCTGTATCAACTTTTTCCTCAGGCAAGTGAAGGTGAATTATCAGTCCGTTTGAATCATCTTGTCAATGCGCAGACATGTGCTGATATTGCGCGTGAAATGAGGCTTCCTGATATGATTCGTGTTGGTTTTGAGATGAAAAATTTCGAGGGGCGTCGACTTATCAATATGCATGCAGATGTCGTGGAAGCTTTGATTGCCGTGATATATCTCGATGGAGGATTGGAAAGTGTTCGCCCTTTTATTCAAAAATATTGGCAAAGTCGGGCAAAGAAAATGGATGCTGGTCGACGTGATGCCAAGACAGAATTACAAGAATGGGCGCATATCCAAGGCAATGCACAACCACATTATCAGGTTATCAAACGTTCAGGTCCCGATCACGATCCTGTTTTTATGGTAGAGGTCAGTATTTCTGGGTTTGCTTCAGAGATTGGGCAGGGAAGCTCCAAAAGATATGCCGAAAGAATGGCAGCTGAAAAAATTTTGCGACGAGAGGGTGTATGGAAAACAGTGGGAAAAAATGATCATGAGTGACGTTATGAAAACGCGTTCTGGGTTTGTTGTGCTTATTGGGATGCCTAATGCCGGTAAATCGACACTGGTTAATCAATTGGTTGGAACAAAGGTTTCAATTGTAACGCATAAGGTACAAACAACACGAACTTTAATCCGCGGTATTGTCATTCATGATGATGTGCAAATTGTGTTGGTCGATACACCGGGTGTTTTTCGTCCCCATAAGCGCTTAGAACGAGCCATGGTCTCTGCTGCTTGGGGAGGGGCTAAGAGCGCTGATGTTCTACTCGTTTTAATCGACGCTCAAAATGGTCTTTCGGATGAAGTTGATATGATGTTAGATATTGTAAACAATCTGAAACAAGAAAAAGTTCTTGTTCTTAATAAGGTTGATACAGTTGTTAAATCATCTCTTCTAGCGTTAACCACTAAAATAAATGAACGTGTAAAGTTTGCGCAAACATTTATGATTTCTGCTCTAAACGGTTCTGGTTGCAAGGATTTACTTCATGCGTTGAGTAATATGATGCAGGAGGGGCCGTGGTATTATCCGGAAGATCAAATTTCTGATATGCCCATGCGTCATCTTGCTGCTGAAATTACGCGTGAAAAACTTTTTCTTCGTCTTCATGATGAACTTCCTTATTCCTCAACGGTTGAAACAGAAAGCTGGGAAGAGCGTTCAGATGGTTCCGTTAAAATTAATCAAGTTATTTATGTCGAGCGTGAGAGTCAGAAAAAAATTGTCTTAGGAGCAAAAGGCGATACAATTAAAGCGATTGGACAAGCAGCACGTAAAGAACTCATGGAAATTATGGATCAAAAGGTTCATCTTTTTCTCTTTGTGAAAGTGCGCGATAATTGGGATACCGATCCAGAACGTTATCGCGAAATGGGATTGGATTTTTTAAAATAAGATTTTAAAAAAATAATTAAAGTAAAATGAAGTGGAAAGAACAAGCCGTTATTCTTGGTACACGCCAATATGGTGAAACAAGTGTTATTCTTGAGATTATGACACGTGAACATGGTCGTTATATGGGGGTGGTAAAAGGGGGGCGGTCGCGTCGTATGGCAGCTCTTCTTCAACCTGGAAATTTTGTGGAGGCTGAATGGTGGGCTCGTTTAGACGAACATTTGGGACTTTTTCGGCTTGAAGCTCTTGATTTACATGCGGCACGATTAATCTGTCTACCAGAAGCACTTTATGCTTTGCAATTGATAGCTTTTCATTTGCGGCTTCTTCCCGAACGTGATCCGCACCCCATTTTATATGATATTTTACACCTTTTTATGCAGAATTTTGATGAACCATTTGTAAATGCAGAATTGCTTGTACGTTTTGAAATGCGGCTTCTTGAAGAACTTGGTTTTGGTCTTGATTTATCTTGTTGTGCTGCAACAGGTCGTCAGGAAAGGCTTCATTACGTATCACCAAAATCTGGACGGGCTGTCTGTGAAGAAGCAGGGGAACCTTGGAAAAAAAAGCTTCTCATTCTACCACAGTTTCTTGTACAAAGAACGACTCGTCCTGCTGATTTTAGTGACATAATAAATGGTTTTATACTGACGGGTTTTTTTCTTATGCGTCATGTCTGGGAGCCACGAGATATAAAGCAGCCGTCAGTGCGCATGAATATGATACAATTGTTTGAGCGCCAATTTGGTGTGCAGGCATTAATTGGTTGATCTGATGATAATTGAATGGGAAAATGAGAATTTTAAAGACAATTGCTGAAGTCCGCCAATATACTTCAGAGGAACGACGTTTAGGTTTTTCGATTGGTTTTGTTCCAACAATGGGGGCATTGCATGATGGCCATCTTGCATTAGTACAGTATGCAAGAGCAATGTGTGATCGCGTAGTGGTTTCTATTTTTGTCAATCCAAAGCAATTTGGACCTCATGAAGATTTTTCTCAATATCCAAGAGATTTGAAGGGCGATTGTGCTTTGTTAAAAGAAGCAGGTGTTGAATGTGTTTTTGCTCCTTCTGTAGATGAAATGTGGCCACTGGGAAATGATACAATTGTACAAGTGAAAAAATTATCACGTATTTTGATGGGAAAATTACGTCCGGGGCATTTTTGTGGTGTAACAAGCGTTGTTGCTAAACTTTTTAACATTGTCCAACCAGATAAGGCTTTTTTTGGGGAAAAGGATTTTCAACAAATTTTAATTATTCGGCGTATGGTTGAAGATTTGGCTTTTCCTATTGAAATCGTTGGAGTTCCTATTCTACGGGAGTCAGATGGTGTAGCTTGTTCTTCACGCAATCAGCTTTTAACATTAGAAGATCGTAAAGCTGCCAAAATTATTCCTGAAAGTGGAAAAGCTGCTGAAAAGCTTTATCATGAAGGTGAACGGTCGGTTGATAAATTATGCAAAACTGTTCGTGATATTTTACAACAAGAAACGCGTGCAATCATTGAAGCGATAGATTTACGGGATATGGAAACTTTATGCGTGGTTAAAGGAACATTGAATAAACCAGCAGTTTTACTTCTTACTGTCCGCTTTGGTGAGATAAGGCTGATTGATCAATATATATTGCAAGAGAAGAGTGGAAAATGAGTGTACATAAAACCGTAAAGCGTATAACATCTTCCGAAATACGTGCAAGAAAGGGACAACAGCCAATTGTTTCTTTAACAGCTTATCAAGCTTATACTGCGCGGATTGCTGATCCATATTGCGATATCCTTTTGGTTGGTGATAGCGTTGGGATGGTTGTGTATGGGTTTGAGACAACGCTTCCTGTTAATTTAGATATGATGATTTCACACGGGAAAGCCGTGGTGCGTGGATCTCAAAAAGCTCTTGTTGTTATTGATATGCCTTTTGGTTCTTATGAGGAAAGTCCAGAGCAAGCTTTTTTAAATGCATCGCGCATTCTTGCACAAACGGGGTGTGGTGCAGTTAAGCTTGAAGGGGGCGTTTATATAGCCGAAACAGTAGATTTTTTGTGTAAACGTGGCATTCCAGTGATGGGGCATATCGGTCTTACACCCCAAGCAATGAATCGTTTTGGTGGTTTTAAAACACAAGGACGCAAGGAGAATGATTGGCAAAGAATTGAAGCAGATGGAGCAGCGATTGAAGAGGCAGGTGCTTTTGCTGTTGTTTTAGAAGCAATGGTTGAACCTTTAGCGGTGAAACTGACAGATAAGCTTTCTATCCCTACGATCGGTATAGGGGCGTCCAATCAATGTGATGGGCAAGTATTGGTTATGGAAGATATGTTGGGCTATGGTTCTCATGTGCCAAAATTTGTACGCCGTTATGGAGACCTTGAACAAGCCATGGAAACTGCAATAAAGAATTATGCAGAGGATGTTACATCTCGTGCTTTCCCAGCGGATAATGAAGTTTATAAACTAAAATAAACTTCAGTTTAAGATGAAAGGTTTGACAAGAGAACATTTGTTATTTTGATAATGAATGTACATTTTTGATATATTTTGTATGCAATTTGAACTGTGATTTTTTCCATTTCTTTAATGAAGTCACGCCTCTCATGCAAAACAGAACGCCATTGGGTCGCTAATTCACGTGCTTTTTTAAAGAAAGCTTTCTTAAGGTACCCAATCCTATTTCGCGACGGCGTTCGTGAATAGTATAGTGGTAAGTCCCTTATGAAGTGTATAAAATTTATAGAGCACTCCCGTCTTTACGCTTCATAAGAGAGCAAGCCGGCATCATCACGCACTTTGCCAATTTTCAATGTTGCGACAGCGCTTAGCACTTGAGATAGTTCATAAGAGGCATTTTAATTCTTTCTTTAAAAAGTTTTATCTACACGCCAGCCCCACTTGTGGTGTGCAAGAGAATGATTTTGATTGATTCAATATAAACAGATTTGAAATGAGTGAAGCTTACGATATTAGGAGCTCTCATTCAAAATGAAAAAACAATGAATTATTATTATAAGTCAGTGTGATGATTCTGTAATGACAAGGAATCAACAATGCGAAGAGTCTATAATCTTTGGGCATCCAAGTCATTAAAGCGCGTTAAAAATGCGTTTTCAATGTGTTGTGTAGAATAGGGGGATAAATTAAGATCATCGGGTAGAATATTATTGGGAGAGCCAAAATAGCGAAGGGCTTCTTCTGTATTAAATCCAGCAAGCGTAATCGCTTCATAATAGGCAGCAATACGGTCGGCTTGTTTAATTTTTTTTAAAAGTTTTTGAGAAAGATCAACGGGAAGAGAAAAGCGCATGTGGATAGCATCTTGGATGCGTTTTTCAACGCGTTCATATTGTTTTCCTATGACAGCTTTAAAAGGGGAAATCATATCGCCGATGACATATTCTGGAGCATCATGAAGAAGGGCATAAAGACATTCGTTGCTTCCCGATTGTGGAAAAAGTTTTTGAAATATTTGTTCAACCAAAAGTGAATGTTGTGCAACAGAATAGGCATGCTCTCCTCGTGTTTGACCGTTCCAACGTGCCACGCGAGAAAGTCCATGGGCAATATCTTCAATTTCAACATCAAAAGGAGAAGGGTTGAGAAGATCAAGTCGCCTTCCAGAGAGCATTCTTTGCCAAGCGCGGGCTTCTCCATTTTTTAATAATTCAGCTTTAGCCATGAGTGTTTTCTATAGTATTTTCAGGAAAGGTAAAATTCATATTTTCAGCAATGCTTATAGTGACAGG
Organism: Bartonella sp. CL435QHHD; assembly: GCF_042195095.1. Lineage (NCBI taxonomy): Bacteria > Pseudomonadati > Pseudomonadota > Alphaproteobacteria > Hyphomicrobiales > Bartonellaceae > Bartonella > Bartonella sp. CL435QHHD. The sequence goes on along the minus strand of NZ_JBHINS010000083.1, from coordinate 40,569 downwards.
AATGTTTTTTACAGTAAAGGGGATGTTATGATCCATAGCATCTTTGACGTGGTCAATACGCATTAAAGCAAGAGCCTCATTTTCTACACATGTTCCCAAGTAGCCAATAACTTTTGTTTCTGCTTCAATGCTAGATTGAGGGGTTAATTCACACTGGCCTTTTACAATAAAAATACGGCGACGTGCTGCACGGCGGTGGTGCATTCGTGAAACAATTTCTTGTCCAATATAACATCCTTTATTGAATGCAAGTCCATTGATTTGATCGTAATTAATATCATGAGGAAAGACTTTGCCAACTTCATAGTCTTGACCACTTTCCGCAATTGCATAACGGATACGCAATCGATTCCATGTGTCATGATATTCTGAAGTTAAAAAAGGTTTTTTGCTATAGATTCGTATTATTTTTTCTTGTTGTGGGAAGCGTTTATCAACAAAACTTGAATCAAAATTTAAAGAATCTGTTTCATTATTCAAAGAAACTGTAACAAGCTCTTGGAATGGTTGTGTAATTTCTACTTTTTTGCGCAGCTTATAGAGCAACAGACGCTTATGGAGCGTATCAGCTAAAGGCATCCTGATATCAATCAGGTAACCATCTTCTTTTTTTCCGATAAGAAAATCAGCAAGAACCTTTCCTTGTGGGGATAAAAGGGCTCCAGGGAAAAGTTCCTGTGGACTGATTTTTTTTACATCTGTCGTGATCAGGGATTGTAGAAAATCTGTTGCTTCTTCGCCTGTAATTTGAATAAGCCCGCGGTTTTTTAAGCAAATGGCATTTTGTTTTTTAATCATGGTTCTTGCCTTTCTGCTCAAAGTTACATAATCGATAAGTGAGCAATATGTAAGGAGCGTGGTTATGTTTAAAACATTTGATACAATTTTTAAAGGTGCAACACTTGTGAATCATGATGGAAGAAGCAAGCGTGATATTGGTATTACAAATGGTCGTATTGCTGAAATAGGCGATCTTACATGTGCATCGGCTAGTGAGGTCATTGATTGTACGGGGCTTCATATTTTACCAGGAATTATTGATAGCCAAGTGCATTTTCGTGAACCAGGAAATGAATATAAGGAGGATTTGGAAAGTGGCTCGTATTCTGCTGTGTTAGGGGGGGTTACGGCAGTTTTTGAAATGCCTAATACCAGTCCATTAACAACATCAGAAGAAACATTAAGCGATAAGGTTCAACGCGCATTTCATCGAATGCATTGTGATTTTGCATTTTGGGTTGGAGGAACGCGTGAAAATGCTCATGAATTGTCTGAATTAGAAAGACTTCCTGGTGCGGCTGGAATTAAAGTCTTTATGGGGTCCTCTACCGGTGATCTTTTGGTTGATGATGATGAAAGTGTACGCCTTATTTTGAAGAATACACGCCGTCGTGCGGCTTTTCATTCTGAAGATGAGGCGAGGCTCAAAGAGCGTAAAATATTGCGTATTGAAGGTGATGCATCGTCACATCCGATTTGGCGTGATGAAGTTGCGGCATTAAAATGTACGCAGCGTTTGGTAAAAATTGCTCATGAGATGAAGGCTCGCATTCATGTGTTACATCTTTCGACAGAAGAAGAAATTGATTTTCTAAAAAAACATAAGGATGTTGCAACAATTGAAGTGACACAACATCATTTGACACTCACGGCTGATGATTATAAGAAGTTTGGTACATTAATTCAGATGAATCCGCCTATTCGTGAATTGCGCCACCGTGAAGCTCTTTGGTACGGTGTTCAACAAGGAATAATTGATGTCTTAGGCTCAGATCATGCGCCTCATACTCTTGAAGAAAAACTTCAACCTTATCCCTCTTCACCTTCAGGTATGACAGGCGTGCAAACAACAGCAGCAATTATGTTGACACATGTGAATGCAGGAAAAATATCTCTTGAACGTTTTGTTGATCTCACTTCACATGGCCCTAGTCGTATTTTTGGTATAAGCTGTAAAGGGCGCATTGCTGTTGGGTTTGATGCTGATTTAACCATTGTTGATCTTAAGAGAGAAGAAATTATTACGAATAGCTTAATTGGTTCTCGCGCCGGTTGGACACCTTATGATGGTCAAAAAGTTAAAGGTTGGCCTGTTGGGACTATTATCCGTGGTATGCGCGTTATGTGGGAAGGTGAAATTGTCACACCTTCACAAGGAGAGCCTGTTAAATTTATGGAAACTTTGGTGTAAACAGATTAAAATTATAAGTATGCCGTAAAATACCATCCTTTAGAGTGGTGATATAGGGTATGTCAGCCTCTTTGATACATAAGTGTTTTTTTAATGCGTGGTGAATATTCTTAGGCTTGTTTGTAGAAACTATGCAGCAAGTTACATGCGTTAGAAGCCAAGAGGAACCTTGTTCAACAAGAACCTAGATTATTTACAGAGCAAATTTAGTTAAAAATCTTCGTCCTTTGAGGTGTGGGGAGGAAGCCAAAGAGCGATTTTGTATGGGGAAAAAGGCGCTCATACGAATAAAAGCGTATCGAGACATTATTCTTTAAACGTCTCTCTATTTTCAGAGCTGGTTTATTACTCCCCGCATTTGTGAAAGGAGTATCATTGATACCGCTAAAATTGAGAGAGATACTTTTTGTATAGATTAATTATTTATAATACATGAGGAGGTTTTCAGATAAAATTCTTCCTTCCTCAATGTATCTTTGATTGGCTTCAATGGCTTCTTGTGTACAATGATGATAATTTTCTGAGAAAGCACGATACGCTTCATTAAACGCTTCATAAAAATAAGCACGTCTTTGTGGAATGGGGTGTTCTGCTTCAATCAGTGCATTCATATAGTCATACCATTGGTTTGTTGGAGGCTCGCAAAGATTTTGGAGAGAATGCAATGATCCCAAAATTTCTGCTAGTCGGAGTAATTTTTTTTCATAAGGTGGAGATTGTTGTGCAAAGGTTGGCATTGAAATGACAAGAAATATTAAAATAATGATGTTCATCAATCTATTACGCATTATTTTTATTGCTTTCTTTGAATAAAACTCTGTAAGATAAAGTAATTTTGTCATGAGAACGGTGTAAAAAATAGAGTTAATTGCTACATTATTCTCAATTATTGATTATAAAATATAGGGCGTAAGAGGCAGTAAGGAACCCATTGTGGAATATTGAAAATACTGATGAAGCTTTGTGTAGTTTAAAATTTAAGATTTTCTTTCTGCAAACTATCTATTTTTCACATAGATTTATATTGTATTACCTATAGAATTTTTTCTAAGCTCGTTTTCTTTAAGGAGGGAAAGCATTTCTAATGATAGAACGCTTTTGTCCAATCAAATAAAATAGATTATTTTTATGATAAATGATGGATACAGCCGTGAATACAATGGGAAAATGGTAAGAAGAATTTACTATAAGATAAAAGTTTTTAGCCTAAACAGCGTAATACAATAATTTGAGATAAGATACATCTAAAAGGATCGGTGCATAATATCGTTCATGGAGTCAATAAATGAAAGAGTTGCGATTTTATAATACGCTGACACGTAAAAAAGAAAATTTTACACCAATAGATGCGACAAGAGTACGTCTTTATGTTTGTGGTCCGACAGTTTATGATTATGCGCATATAGGAAATGCACGCCCTGTCATTGTTTTTGATATTTTATTTCGTTTATTGCGTCATGTTTATGGTAATGAGCATGTTCTATATGCACGTAATATTACAGATGTTGATGATAAAATTAATGCACGAGCAGCTTGCGAATATCCAAACTTGTCATTGAATGATGCTATTCGTCAATTAACAGAACGTACATATTCTCAGTTTCAGCAAGATACAATAGCACTTGGTTGTCTTTTGCCAACCAGCCAGCCGCGCGCAACCGAGCATTTAGAGGAAATGCGCTCTTTAATTGAAAGATTGCTTGAAAAGGGGCACGCTTATAAAGCGGAAAACCATATATTGTTTTCTGTAAGTAGCATAAAAAATCCTCCCCATTATGGGGCATTTGCAAATCGTTCTTTAGATGAAATGAGGGCGGGGGCGCGTATCGATGTTGCTGCTTATAAAAGGGAAGAGATGGATTTTGTTTTATGGAAGCCTTCTGTGGAAGGAGAACCAGGTTGGGAATCACCGGGCGGAATTCCTGTTTTAGGTCGTCCAGGTTGGCATATTGAATGTTCTGCAATGTCAATGGCAAAGTTATTAGCTCCCTATGGCGGTGGTTTAACCTGTGATGATCCGACCGCCAATGTTTTTGATATCCATGGTGGTGGAATTGATTTAATTTTTCCTCATCATGAAAATGAGATTTCTCAAAGTTGTTCAGCTTTTGGGACGGAGCGAATGGCTAATTTTTGGATGCATAATGGTTTTTTACAAGTTGAAGGCAAAAAGATGTCGAAAAGCTTTGGCAATTTCATAACTATTCGTTCTGTTTTAGAGAATAATTTTTTGGAGTTTAATGGTATTTTAACCGATGAAATGAAGCAAAATTGGGCTGGTTTGTCTGCGCGTTTTTCGATGTTGCAAACGCATTATCGTGAACCACTAAATTGGACAGCGCAGCGTTTAATACAATCGAGCAGCGAACTGTATCGTTGGTATGAATGGCTTCGCAGCAAAAAGAGTGAGATGAAAAACAATGAAGCAATTGATGATACTTTGATAGATGCACTTAGTGATGATCTTAATACTCCAAAAGCACTGACTCTTTTGCGAAAATTTTATAAGGAAGGAAATGCTTTGGCTCTTGTAAATGGAATGAATTTATTAGGACTGTTAAGACAAGAATGGATTAAAGAAATAGATTGCCCATTATTTATAAGAAAAACTTTCCTTGATACAAAATTTATTGATCAGCGCATTGCCGAAAGACTAAGACTTATCCATAATAAAGAGTGGGAAGCTGCGGATACAATTCGTGATGAGCTTGCAGCCGAGGGGGTTCTTTTAAAAGACAGTAAGGATCCGCAGAGTGGTGAGCGCATAACTGTGTGGGAAATAAAGCGACACTAATGTCTCTATTCCAGCAGCTCCATAAAAAAGGAGAATATGATGGAATTTTTATATCATTATGGATATATCGCGCTTAAGCTGGCTGTAGGTCTTGTTGCCTTCTTATTTATTTTAAGAACGACGGGGCGGGGGAGTCTTAGTCAAATGACACCAGTTGATTTGGTCAGTAATTTTGTTATGGGAGGTATTATTGGAGGCGTTATTTATAATCAGAATATTAGTAGCATTCAATTATTGCTTGTTTTACTCATCTGGCAAACCCTGATTACATCTTTTAATTTTATTGCACGTTATTCAGTTTTTTTTCGTCGTCTTATTGCAGGGCGGAATGTCACATTAGTTTTAGATGGAGTTTTCCAAATGGATAAGATTAAGAACTTGGGGATCAATATTAATGATCTCATTACGATGTTACGTCTTAAAGGGTGTCACTTACATGAAGCTGCTTTTGTTCGTTTGGAAACCAATGGTGATTGCACTGTCATTAAAAAGGAAGAGGGAAAGAAATCGACGATTTTAATAGAAAATGGTGAAGTTATTGATGATGGACTTAAAGAGATTGGTAAAACACAAAAGTGGCTTCAGGCAGAATTGAAAAAAAAACATGTAAAAGTTGAAAGTTTATTCGCAGCAGAGTGGTATGAAAATACAGATCAAAATAATAAATTGTATAGTGGATTATTTCTTGTTCCTTTTTCAAAAACAGTCTAACTTCAAAAAACGGGTAGGTATAGCTTATTGGAAGTATAATAAAGAGATAAATCTATAAATAACCACAGAGGGTATTTTGCCTGTTTGTGCGGATGATAGAGAAGTAAGGACTTTATGAAACGCAATGAAATGACAAAAACTGTATCATCAGATACAGGGAAGACTCTGCACACACTTTACAATTTATGGCCCTATATGTGGCCGGTAGGTCGGCGTGATCTAAAAATGCGTGTGCTATGGGCAATATTTTATCTTGTTTTGGCTAAGCTCGTTCTCATATCTGTACCGTATTTATTTAAATATTCTACGAATGTGCTTGATTCAAGCTTTCAGCTACCTGAATGGTTCCCATCCAGTTGGATTATTCCCATCATGCTCGTTTTGGCATACAATGTCGCGCGTATTATGCAGGCTGGATTAAATCAATTACGCGACTCCCTGTTTGCCACTGTTGGTCAATACGCTGTTCGTCAATTAGCTTATAAAACCTTTGTACATATGCATGAGTTATCCTTGCGATTTCATTTGGAACGCCGAACAGGTGGGCTTTCTCGTGTGATTGAGCGTGGAACAAAAGGAATTGAAGCGATTGTAAGATTTTCAATTCTTAGTACAGTACCGACAGTTTTAGAATTTATATTAACGGCACTGGTATTTTACATAAGTTATGGGTGGCATTATCTTCTCATCGTTGTTGCAACGGTTGGATTATATATCTTATTTACCATTAAGGCGAGTGATTGGCGTATTCGCATTCGACAAAAAATGAATACAGCGGATACTGAGGCGAATACTCGCGCTGTTGATTCTCTTTTGAATTTTGAAACGGTCAAATATTTTGGTAATGAAACTCTAGAAGCCGATCGATTTGATGCTTCTATGGTAGGTTATGAAAAAGCCGCAACGAAGATTTGGACATCGTTAAGCTGGCTTAATTTTGGTCAGACTCTTATCTTTGGTATTGGAATGACGATCATGATGCTGATGTCAGCTTATGAAGTTTTTTATAAGACACAAACTTTAGGAGATTTTGTTTTTATTAATGCGCTTTTAATGCAACTTTCTATTCCACTAAATTTTATTGGGTCAATGTATCGTGATATTCGACAAGGTTTAACGGATATTGAAGCAATGTTTGATCTTTTAGATGTTCAGAAGGAGATCGTTGATAAATCGGATGCTAAACCGTTAGAGATAAGTGATGGGACCATTTGTTTTCATCAGGTAAAGTTTTCCTACGATTCGAGACGTCAGATTCTCAGAGATATTGATTTTAAAGTTCCGGGAGGAAAAACAGTCGCCATTGTTGGTCCATCTGGTGCCGGTAAATCCACTATTTCTCGGTTGCTTTTTCGGTTTTATGATGTTGATGCGGGCTCTATCACAATTGACGGGCAGGATATTCGTGACGTAACACAAAAGAGTTTGCGTGAAGCGATTGGCATGGTCCCACAAGATACGGTGTTATTTAATGATACAATTGCCTATAATATTTGCTATGGGCGTCCAAGTGCTACAGATGAAGAGATGCGCAAAGCTGCTGAAATGGCACAAATATCAAAATTTATTGAAATTTTACCGGAAGGTTTTCAGTCTATGGTAGGAGAGCGAGGTCTCAAATTATCAGGTGGTGAAAAACAACGCGTGGCTATTGCCCGGACACTTTTAAAAGCTCCCCCACTTCTTATTCTAGATGAAGCAACGGCGGCTCTTGATACGGCGACGGAACAGGAAATTCAACAAGCATTAGATATTGTAAGCCGTGGACGTACAACATTGATTATTGCTCACCGTCTTTCTACTGTTATCAATGCTGATGAAATTTTAGTTCTTAAAAGTGGTCGTATTATTGAAAATGGGACGCATACAGAGCTTTTACGCAAGAAAGGTCTCTATGCTTCAATGTGGAATAAGCAGCTTGAAGCAACGAAAGCTGAAGAAAAGTTACGTAAAATGCGTGAAGAAGATGAGATGAGTGTTGTTAATCGTAAAAAATAAATAGAGCAAAATGTAATCTATATCTTTATATGGAGTGATTGATTAAATACATAAAAAGACACAAGAGGAACAAAAAGATTTGTTGCTTGTTTAAGTTTACGATGAATAGGAAATTATATGAGTATTCTGCAATCTTTCCATAATAGCTTTGTATCGGTTCATAAAGAAGGCTATCCTTTTATTGTAGCGTTTTTTGTTATTTCGCTCATTCTTGGTTGGATATGGAGTCCGTTGTTTTGGTTTGGTCTCATTCTCACGGTGTGGTGTGTATACTTTTTCCGTGATCCAGATCGTGTGATCCCTTTGAATTCAAATTGGGTTATGTCGCCTGCAGATGGGCGTATTTCATTTGTGGAATCATGTGTTCCACCTGAAGAATTAGGATTAGGGAAAGATGAAATGATCCGTATTTCCATTTTTATGGATGTTTTTTCATGCCATATTAATCGTATTCCTATCAGTGGTACAGTAGAGTCTATCGTTTATCAGCCAGGTCGATTTACTAATGCTGACTTTGATAAAGCTAGTCAGTTTAATGAGCGTAATGGGATGGTAATTGATAGCAAACATGGTAAAATCGGTATCGTACAAATAGCGGGAATGGTTGCACGCCGGATTGTTTGCTGGTCAAAAGAAAATGATGCCGTTATGACTGGTGAGCGATTTGGATTGATTCGTTTTGGTTCTCGCCTTGATATTTATATACCAACTGAAATGAAAGTGCGTGTTGCAGTTGGACAGACAGCAATTGCTGGAGAAACAGTTTTGGGTTCTTTTGATGATAAGAGTGCCACAACGGATTTCAGATACGATTAGGACTCACAATGAAAAATTTTTCGCCATTTTCTTCATTCAATCCTGAGGGGCAGCATGATGAAGGTGCAAATCGGCGGCGTTCACCTACATCGATGCGGTATGTCATTCCCAATATCATTACTATTTTAGCAATTTGTGCAGGGATGAGCAGTATTCGTTTGGCTTTTGAACATCGCTATGAAGCTGCTATTTTAATGGTGCTTTTGGCCGCAGTTTTAGATGGTGCTGATGGTCGCATTGCCCGTTTAATAGATGGTAGTTCATCTTTTGGGGCACAGATGGATTCTCTTGCTGATGTTATAAATTTTGGTGTTACCCCTGCACTCATTGTTTATTCTTTTATCTTGAATCAAGCAAATCACATTGGTTGGGTTGCTGCTCTTGTTTATTGTGTTGCTTGTTGTTTGCGATTAGCACGTTTTAATGTGATGTTAGATAACCCCAATATACCTAAGTGGCAGAAAAGTTATTTTGTTGGTGTTCCAGCACCAGCAGGAGCATTATTACTTTTATTGCCTACCTATTTAGGCACTCTTGGTTTGGTTCCCAATTGGGGGTGGGCATTATTTTTTAGTCTTTATACTGTAATTATTGCTTTTCTTTTGATTAGTCGTTTACCGGTATGGAATGCAAAAACAATTGATCAAAATTTAAGGCGCGATATCGTTATACCGTGCATGTTGGTCATTGTTATTTATGTCGGTTTTCTTGCGACTTACACATGGGAAACTTTATTGATTACAGCTGTTAGCTATATTATTTTTCTCCCCTGTAGTTTTATCGCTTATAATAAACGTGCTACTTTAGAAGAGAAAAAGGCTGATGCTAAAGCTATCCAAGAATCATAAAGTGCTTCATGCTTCTGTCGAAGAGCACAGAAAAAAGAGAGAGTCAAACGATTTACTTCTCATATGATGATCAATCAGGTATGTGATAATTTACAAACCGATTTTTATGGACATTAAAGAGTTTTCCAGTTTCCTTTAAATCAGGTGATAACAAATGTACGATCTTTTTTGCGACCTCTTGTGGTGAAGGCAGAGTTTGTGGATCTTCACCAGGCATAGCTTCAGCGCGCATGGCAGTGCGTGTGGCACCAGGGTTGACACAATTAATCTTAATAGGGGTTTGTTTGAGTTCTTCTGCCCAACAACGGGCAATCACCTCTAAAGCCGCTTTAGAGGCTGCATAAGCTCCCCAGAAAGGGCGCGCAGCATGCGCAACGCTTGAGGATAACAGGATGGCTCGTCCAGCATCAGATTCACGTAATAAAGGCTCAACGGCTTTCATTAAGCGCCATTGGCTGAAAAGATTTATTTGAAAAACATCTTCAAATACCGTGTTTTCTATATGCGCTATTGGTGAGAGTGTTCCAAGAATTCCTGCGTTTGCAACGATAATATCAAGTTTTTTCCAGCGTTTGGCAATTGAGATAGCAAGAGTATCGATGTTTTCCATATGATGCAAGTCAAGGGGAACAAGGGTTGCATGAGCTCCTTTTTCTCGGATTTGATTATCTAATTCAGTAAGTCCACTGACTGTTCGTGCAAGAGCAATAATATGAGCCCCGCGTGCAGCAAGCTCGAGTGCCAAATAATAGCCAATCCCTCTTGATGCGCCAGTAACAAGTGCCACACGCCCATGGAGACTAAAATCACATTTTGCCATCATTAATCTCTTGTTTTAAGAACAGATGATTGATGAATTTTGGAGAGATTTTCTTGATCAACCAGATGCGTAGGATAATATCCAGTAAAATAATGGTCAGTAAATTGTGGATCGGCGTTATTCCGTTTTTCCCCTGCTACAGCAAGATATAATCCATCCGTTGAAAGAAATTCTAATGAATCCGCTCCAATAAAATCACACATAGATTTTAAATCTGGATATTGATTTGCTAAAAGATTTTCAGCTTTAGGTGTATCAATACCATAAAAGTCAGGATAAAAAATCATAGGGCTAGAAATGCGCATATGAACTTCTTTTGCTCCTGCATCGCGAAGCATTCGTACAATTTTAAGGGATGTTGTTCCACGTACAATAGAGTCATCAACCAGAATAACACGTTTTCCTTCAATCACAGGACGGTTTGCCGAATGTTTTAACTTGACGCCAAAAGCACGAATTTGTTGTGTTGGTTCGATAAAAGTGCGGCCAACATAGTGATTACGAATAATACCAAGCTCGAAGGGAATTCCAATTTCTTGTGCATAGCCAATTGCGGCAGGCGTTCCTCCATCAGGAACAGGAACCACAACATCACCCTCACAAGGGGCTTCCTGTGCTAAATGGATTCCCATATTTTTGCGTGTTGTATAAACACTACGTCCTCCAACGATTGAGTCTGGGCGGGCAAAATAAACATATTCAAACAAGCAAAGTTTTTCTGGTTTTGTATTTTCTGGTTTTATAATTTTTTTCGTAATTTCCCCATTTTTTTGTATTTCACATATGATGATTTCTCCATTTTTAACATCACGGACATATTTTGCTCCAATAATATCAAGAGCACAAGTTTCAGAACAAAAGATAGGCTTACCATCAAGTTCCCCCATCACGAGAGGTCTAATTCCTGTTGGATCGCGTGCCGCAATAAGCTTTGTACGTGTGAGCGCTAACATAGCATACCCACCTTCTACTTGCCGAATCGCATCAACAAAACGATCAGAGGACGATTCATAACGTGAGCGGGCAATAAGATGGAGAAAAACTTCTGAATCTGACGTTGATTGACAGATAGCACCAGAAGCGATGAGTTCACGGCGTAATGTGAGACCATTGGTAAGATTACCATTATGTGCAATAGCAATACCTCCAACTTTCAATTCAGCAAAAAGGGGTTGAACATTGCGTAATGCCACTTCTCCAGTTGTTGAATAACGGGTATGTCCAATAGCACGATTTCCTGGTAAGCGCGCAAGTGTTGCAGGGTTTGTATAGTGATCACCAACAAGACCTAAATGCTTTTCTTGATGAAATATTTTATTGTGGTAAGAAACAATCCCAGCTGCTTCTTGCCCACGATGCTGAAGTGCGTGGAGTCCAAGAGCTGTTAATGTTGCGGCATCTTCATGCCCAAGAATACCAAAAACTCCACATTCTTCATGAAGGGTATCATCATCTAATGAAAATTCTTGACAGAAAACATCGCTTTTTATCATCATATTCTTTCAGTTGTGATATGGAGGAATCATTAATATCACATTGTACATCATTTAGTTCTCTTTCCTCATGAAAAACTATTCTCTATTTTTTAAAATTATCTTTTCATGAGAGTGTTGCTCATACGTATGTTTATTGCTGTCTTTAAACAAATTTTCAGCCTTTTCGAGAACAGATCCAATATCTTTTGGGAGTATTTCCCAAACTTTTTGTCCCAATGAATCTAAAATGGGTCTTGTTTTTGCATTTTTTAACCAATTCGCTTGAAGCTCGGGTTTAATCAGTGCATTAATCAGCAACATACCGATGACCATGATAAGTAAACCACGAAGTGCTCCAAAAATAAAACCAATAGCACGGTCAAGGATACCAATTCGACTATCAATAATAAAATCAGAGATCTTCATTGTAATAATTGAAGTAATAATGAGAACAATAATAAAAATTGTGACCAATGTTGTGATCAATGCAATCATTTTATTAGAGAGATATTGTTCAAAGAAAGGTAAGACAGGTTTGAATAAAAACAGTGTCGTAACAGCTGCAACTGCCCAAGAAATCAACGATAACACTTCACGTGAAAATCCTCGAAGCATAGCAAGAAAAGCGGACAACAGGATGATTACTACGACAATTCCATCAAGGATTGTTATGATCATTTGTTTGTTCCTTATACATAAAGTTGCGTTCTTTTAAGTCTGTGTGCAAATATATTTTTTGTTATGCCATTTTTTGTTCTTATAGCAAGGATCTTTTGTATGTTATAGAGTTTTTTCTATATTATCATATCTGTGGTGCAGATCATTTTTTACTTACGGTAAGAGTAGCAACGAGTTCGGGAAGGTCGGAGAAAGTTTTTTGTTTAAAGTTGAGCGACTTCATCATTTCGGTTGTTGTTGTGGGATGAAAGGCTCCTTGAAAGCCGAGTTTTTTGGCTTCATTTATGCGCTGTGCTGAATGTGCAACAGCGCGGGTAGCTCCTGAAAGACTGACTTCACCAAAATAGACATAATCCGTTGGCAATGCGATATTGGCAAGAGAAGATACCAAAGCAGCGGCTACAGCTAAATCAGCAGCGGGTTCTGATATGCGATAGCCACCTGCCACGTTCAGATAGACATCATGCTGTCCAAAACGAATGCCACAATGGGCTTCTAAAACGGCAAGAATCATAGAAAGACGATTTCCATCCCATCCGACAACCGCACGTCTTGGTGTCCCAAGGGAAGAAGGAGCAACAAGCGCTTGAATTTCTACGAGTATCGGGCGTGTTCCTTCCATACCGGCGAAAACAGCAGCGCCTGGGGCTTTTTCATTACGTTCTCCTAAAAACAATTCGGATGGATTTATCACTTCGCGTAATCCTTTATCAGACATTTCAAAGACACCAATTTCATCTGTTGGTCCGAAGCGATTTTTTACAGTTCTAAGAATGCGATAATGATGTCCTCCTTCACCCTCAAAATAGAGAACGCCATCAACCATATGTTCAACGACCCGAGGACCAGCAATTTGTCCATCTTTTGTAACATGCCCAACAAGAACAACGGCGGCTCCTGTTTTCTTGGCAAAGCGGATCATTGCCTGAGCACCGATACGTACTTGTGTGACAGTGCCAGGTGCTGAATCTGCTGTATCTGACCATAGGGTTTGAATCGAATCGATAATCACCATATCAAGGTTTTTATGTTCGCTTAAGGTTGCCAGAATATCTTCAACATTGGTTTCAGCAGCAAGTTTCACCTCTGTATTGTTAGCTTCAAGCCTTTGTGCGCGCAGACAAATTTGCGCAATAGCCTCTTCACCTGAAACATAGATGACATTATATCCTTTACGTGATAAAGCAGCAGCTGTTTGTGTCAGCAATGTTGATTTACCAATACCCGGATCACCTCCAACAAGGAGTGCCGATCCACGGACAAAGCCCCCACCGGTAACACGATCAAGTTCCGCAATACCAGAATAAATACGTGGAGCATCTTGGATATCTCCAGAAAGAGATGTAAGGGCAACGATGCGTCCTTTACGCGTATTCTGCTTAGGACCACTTCCTATGCCGCCATTTATATTTTCTTCGATAAGGGAATTCCATTCTCCACAAGCACTACATTTTCCTGCCCAACGAGAATGAACAGTGCCACAATTTTGACAGATAAATTGAATACGATTACGTACCATGTTGATTTAACCAATTTGCTCTGGAAGATAATTGCTATCGGCAAGATCACTGAATCGTGTGAAATCAGATTGAAAGGCAAGGGGCACGATTCCTGTCGGTCCATGGCGCTGTTTTGCAATAATAACATCAGCTTTTCCAAAAGCTTTATCCATTATTTCTTGCCATTTTGTATGTTCCAAGCTACCTAGTTTTGGTTCTTCATTTTTGAGATAATATTCTTCGCGATAGACAAACAGAACGATGTCTGCATCTTGCTCAATTGAACCAGATTCACGTAAATCTGAGAGCTGTGGACGTTTATCTGTTCTATTTTCTACTTGACGTGAAAGTTGAGAGAGAGCGATAATAGGAATATTCAATTCTTTCGCTAATGCTTTTAATCCTGTGGTAATTTCTGTGATCTCTTGGACACGATTTTCTGATGAACGCTTTGAACTGCTTGTCATGAGTTGGATATAGTCAATAAACAAGATATCTAAACCATGTTGCCGCTTGAGACGCCGCGCACGAGCAGCTAATTGCGTAATTGATATTCCCCCAGTTTGATCAATATAAAGTGGTGCCTTTTGTAGTTGGTTCACCGCACGAATAATTTTTGAAAATTGTTCATCTGAAATATTACCACGCCGAATATCAGAAGAAGAGACTTCTGTTTGTTCAGAAATAATACGTGTTGCAAGCTGTTCGGATGACATCTCAAGTGAGAAGAATCCCACAATGCCGCCTTCATTTTCTTGGATATTGGCATTACGATTATAAGCATTAGCAATATTAAAGGCAATATTGGTAGCCAGTGAGGTTTTACCCATACCAGGGCGGCCCGCAAGGATAATTAAGTCAGATGCTTGTAATCCTCCCATTTTTTCATCAAGTGTTTTAATATGGGTGGCTATCCCTGATAATTGTGAAGAGCGCTTTTTCGCAGCACTTGCCATATCGATAGCTTTTTTGATAGCCTCATTAAAATTTTCAAATCCACCCCCATATTTCCCTTTTTCTGCTAGCTCAAATAACTGATTTTCAACAGTTTCAATTTGTTGGGTCGGCGTAAGCTCTACAGGAGCATCAAAGGCTGTATTGACAACTTGAGTTCCAAGGTTAATCAAAGACCGTCGGATAAAAAGATCGTAAATGACGCGTCCATAATCTTCAGCGTTAATAATAGTGACTGCCTCTGTGGCTAAGCGAACAACATATTGGTATACAGTAATATCTCCAATTTTTTCTTCCATTTGGATATAGGGCTTGATTGTAACTGGATCTACACGTTTCCCTGTTTTAATAAGGTGAGATAAAACATGATAAATTTTTTGATGCAATGGTTCAAAAAAATGTTCTGGTTTTAGAAAATCTGAAACGCGGTCAAGAGAATCATTGTTGATAAAGATGGCACCAAGCAATGCCTGTTCAGCTTCAATATTATGCGGAAGTTGCCGAAAAGAAGGAGAATCCTCTTTCTTTGAAGAGCTGACATTAACAACGTTAGTTTCTTCCATAATATTTTTCCACTAAAATTCTAAGTCTAGCTACTTTAGGCGATAAATTGAAAATCGTATAATTAAAAGAATAGAGCGACAAATCTTCATTTTAAGTTAAAATTATATAATTTTTTAAAACTCTCTTTTCGTTCCTCATTTATCATTTGTGTATTATTTATATAACGTCTATCTATTTTATTTTATAATATGTGATTTTAAAGTGGAAGTTTTGCTACTCTAAATTTAAGTATTTTTAAGTTACTTAACCTTAAAATTCCAATATCTGTGTAAGTAGAATTATTTTTTTATAACTGAAATTATTTCAGATCATGTGAGGATATAATCAACTTAACGCTCATACAAACTTTAGCCTTAAGGGTAGGACTTTAAATTATTTTTGCTTTATATGCTGGAAGACAAAAGACATTTCCTCTTAGTGATATTATCATTCTCGGCATATAATGCCTTTAAATAATATATTTCTAATTCTTTCATAAAAATTAGATTATTTATGTACGATAGCCATAAAATACTCACTTTTAAAGTGTGAGTATTTTATGAACAATATTTAAAATGGAATAAAAAATATAAAACACAAAGAAAAAATAGCAATTAAGCTTCTTGATGAGAACTGTTTATATCGTTGTCATTAATTTCTTCTGCCAATAATTCTTCCTGACTTTCTTCTAATAATTCTTCTTGAATATTATATATTTCTTTAGCCGAAGTGAGAGTTTCACCTTCTGCTTGGCGTTGTGCTTCACTGGTAGAACGGGCAACGTTAATAATCACAGAAATTTGAACCTCTGGATGTAAGCTAAGAGTGATAGTGTGAAGACCGATCATTTTTATTGGATGATTAAGTTCGATTTGATTTCTTCCAATAGAAAAGCCTTCATCTGTTATGATTTCAGCAATATCACGTGTTGACACAGAACCATAAAGTTGTCCCGTTTCACCAGCAGAACGAACAACAATGAATGATTGTCCATCAAGTTTTTCAGCAATTTTTTGAGCTTCACTTTTGCGTTCAAGATTACGTGCTTCAAGTTGTGCACGTTGTACCTCAAAATGTTTTTTATTAGCTTCATTTGCGCGTAAAGCTTTACCTTGAGGCAAGAGAAAATTACGCGCATAACCATCTTTAACTGAGACAATATCACCCATCTGACCAAGACGAGGAATGCGCTCAAGTAAAATAATATCCATAGTTTTTCCTTTCGAACAAATAAATTTAGTGGAGTTTTTTGCGTGATTGAAAATTGTATTGAATAGCAGCCCAAATTCCCATCAAAAGCATCATGAAAACAATAGGTGGAGTAAAAACGATTGTAAAAATAGCAATATAAACAAGAGAAAGTATAATAATTCGACCGTTTACCCCTTTTGTAATATTGTGCAGATATGCTAGACCGCTAATTAATATGATGACAATGTATGCAGTGCTAAAGACACGGGTACTCAAGTTAAGAGAAGCGCTCAGCTCAATCATCGATGCTATGCAAACAATAATGAAAATAATAATTCCAGAAATTGGAAGGCGGAGAGTTTGGCTCCAATCATCACGGGGTCTTTTCAGCCATTTCATATGTTGTGCTGCTATCATGGAAAAGTAAAGGTTACCAATGAGAAAAACCAAACTATAAATAGTCAAAGAAAAAGCAGTAAAAGTTGCTGTATGCGTCATTAAAAGCTCACTAAAAGCGCGTATATCGGCTTCTTTTATTGACTGTGATTGTTGCAGAGTTTGTGCTATGTTTTCGGTGATTTTTTTTGCAATGACGGGTGTGGATGGACGGGTTTGAACATAGAGCCCAATGAAAGTTGCTATAAGAGCGATAAAATTAGTTAAATGAAAAATAACCGATGATAATGGATACCATATCAGTTCGTTTTCTTTTTGCGCTGGTCGTGCAAGCCCAAGAAGCCAAGAAGCATAGACAGCAGGAAGGAAAAATAAGAACATAGAGCCAAGAGCAATATAGGTATTAGTGGTTATGATAAGAACAACAGTGGCACTTATGAGGGCGATGAGACTGGCTAATGTTCCTTGACCGAACGCAACAATAAAAATTGGCAATGAAAGAAAGCAGCCAAGAAGAAGAGAAAAAAAGGGCGCGATATTTGCAACACTGATGATTGCCATTCCTATCACAACAGCAAATAATCCTGCCAAAATACCGGTTAATATCTCATAAGTACGATTTTTTTTCATTTATTGCTGTCCTGCTTTCTGCAGTTAGAGGCGTGTCAATACCCCAACTTTGACATTTAATAGCTTAACATAGGATACAACAAGCTATTTTTAACCATATAAGAAAAGCAACTGGAGAAAATCTCCAGTTGCATAGCGTATTGATCGCTTACTTTATAACGTACGGAAGTAAGCCTAAAAAGCGAGCACGTTTGATAGCATTAGCTAATTCACGCTGTTTTTTCTGACTAACAGCAGTAATCCGTGAAGGAACAATTTTCCCACGTTCGGAAATATAACGTTGTAACAACTTGATGTCTTTATAATCAATTTTGGGAGCATTGGTCCCTGAAAAAGGACATGTTTTACGACGACGATGAAAGGGGCGACGTGCAGAGTTTTGATTAGTATCAGTCATCATTCTACCTCTTCTATAGCATTTTCACGTTGACGACGTGGAAAACGAGGACGCTCTTCATCGTGTCCAATGTGACTATTGCGATCAAGGTGTGAGAGCATAGCAGATTTTTCTTTTTCGTGTTTTTCTACACGAATGGTCATATAACGCAAAATATCCTCATTGATGCGCATCTGACGCTCCACTTCAGCAATTGCTGAAGCTGGTGCATCAATATTGACCAAGACATAATAAGCTTTACGGTTTTTACGAATACGGTAAGCAAGAGGACGAAGTCCCCAATTTTCTATACGCCCAACTTTTCCACCATGCGCTTCAATGACACCTTTGTAGAGACTCAAAAGTTCATCAACTTGCTGCGGTGCGATGTCTTGTCGGGCAAGGAACATATGTTCATAAAGAGCCATTGTTTTGCCTTTCTTCAATTAAATTTCACCGGCTTTAGCGCAAAGCCTCTGCGACTTGTCTTTTTTGGAAATCCAAAGAAGAAAGGACGCGTTTACAATTCGAGACATCTCAGAGCGGAGACACGGGAGGCCGGAAACATTGTATTTCCTACTGATATTTTACAGCCCTCCGTTCAACCTCCAGCTAAAGTGCCGGCAACGAACATTTCACATTTACAGGTTATCTTTTAAAATAGCAAGTTTATGCACATAAAAAAATTGATTTGTTAAATCTTGATATATTTCCTTCTTCTACAAAAAGATAATACTGTAATATAAAGGTAAAGGAGGGAAAAATGGACTTTTTAAACCAGATTGATGTTACACTCTTTGAAATGTTTGTCGGCAATCATCACGCTTGGTCGATTGTAGTTTTTTTTAGTATTTTTTGTGCAAAGTTTTTAATTTATATTATTCCTCTCCATCTTTGTGCGTTGTGGTTTTGTGGTGGGGAGAGGGAACGATGTGTCGTGCTAAGCATTTGCATGAGTATTTGTGCGGCTCTTTTCATAGGTTATCTCATTTCTCTTTTTTATTTTCATCCTCGCCCATTCGTGGTAGGGCTGACGACACCGCTTATTCAACATCGTGCGACAGCTTCTTTTCCTAGTAATCATGCCTTGACCATTGCATCTTATGCAGCTAACTTTTATTTTTACCGATACAAAGTTGCTTTTAAATTTGCTTCGGTATTTTTATGTTTGATCTGTTGGGCGCGCATCTTTGTGGGTGTACATTATCCCTTTGATATTTTAGCAGGTGCAATTTTAGGAAGTCTCATAAGTTTGGGTGTTATTCAGTTTATAGCACCCTATTTCCCTAAGTTTTTATATCAAATTCCGCCCTTAAAATATAATTTTAAGTGTGGTATTCGTTTTAAATAAAGGGCTTTATCTTGATTTGTGCGGATGAATAAGGTCAAAAGAAAATAATTTAATTGTACAGTTTTAGGAGTTGATAAATGGGTGCAGCTTTTATTTTTCCAGGGCAGGGGAGTCAACTTGTTGGTATGGGGAAGGCGCTTACAGAGCAATTTATTGCCGCACGGATGGTTTTCGAGGAAGTTGATGATGCTTTGGGTGAGAAATTATCAAAGATCATTTTTGAAGGACCAGCAGATGTTTTAACGTTAACAGCAAATGCACAACCGGCATTAATGGCTGTATCTATGGCTGTCATTCGTGTGATGAAACAATTAGGGCTTCGTATAGAAGAAAAGGTAAGATTTGTTGCTGGTCATTCTTTAGGCGAATACTCGGCTCTTTGTGCTGCTGGTACATTTACTCTCACAGATACGGCAAGACTTTTGCGTATTCGTGGCAATGCTATGCAGGCTGCTGTCGCGGTTGGTGAAGGTTCTATGGCAGCATTAATTGGTTTAGAAGAGCACATTGTGGAAGAAATTTGCGAAACTGTTTCTGGAGAAGGATTATGTCAGATTGCTAATGATAATGGTGGTGGGCAAATTGTTATTTCCGGTAAAGCAAAAGCAGTTGAGGCAGCGGTAGAGATTGCATCAACAAAAGGTGCAAAACGTGCACTTCTTCTTCCTGTTTCTGCACCTTTTCATTCATCTTTAATGCAACCTGCTGCTGATGCCATGAAGAAAGCACTTTTGACTGTTAACAAAATGTCCCCTATTGTTCCTTTGATTGCCAATGTTTCTGTTGCACCTGAGAGCAATCCAGAGCGTATTACTACTCTTCTTGTCCAACAAGTGACTGGGAGGGTGCGATGGCGTGAAACAATAGAATGGATCGCTGCTAATGGAGTTGATACGCTTTTTGAAGTTGGTTCTGGAAAAGTATTAACAGGTTTAACGCGTCGTATTAATAAAGATATAAAGGGGGTAACCATTGGAACAGTTGATGAAATAGAATCAGCGCTAGGTATGCTCGGCGTTTAATCTATAAGGAGTTAAAAGATGTTTAGATTAACAGGACGTAAAGCTCTTGTAACGGGGGCTTCGGGAGGAATTGGTGAGGCAATTGCACGCTGCTTTCATGCACAAGGAGCCATTGTTGGACTTCATGGAACACGCGAAGAAAAGCTTAGAGAAGTGGCGGCAGAATTAGGGCAGAATGTTTTTGTATTTCCCGCTAATCTTTCTGAACGCCAATCGATTAAACAATTGGCTGAAGTTGCAGAAAGAGAAATGGATGGCGTCGATATTTTGGTTAACAATGCGGGAATCACTAGGGATGGTCTTTTTGTGCGTATGCAAGATAAAGACTGGGATGATGTTTTAGAAGTTAACCTAACAGCTGCTTCTCTTTTGACGCGTGAATTAATACATTCTATGATGCGCCGCCGTTATGGAAGGATTATTAACATTACATCTGTTGTTGGTGTTGTGGGAAACCCTGGACAAACAAATTATTGTGCTGCAAAAGCAGGCTTGATAGGTTTTTCTAAAGCATTGGCACAAGAAATTGCTTCGCGAAACATCACTGTCAATTGTATTGCTCCAGGATTTATTAAATCCGCGATGACAGACAAGCTTAATGAAAAGCAAAAAGAAGCCATTATGGCTGCGATTCCGATGAAGCGTATGGGAAGTGGGCAAGAAATAGCCGCTGCTGCTGTTTATTTAGCAAGCGATGAAGCAGCCTATACGACAGGTCAAACACTCCATATCAATGGTGGAATGGCAATGATTTGAGTATTTGTTTTATTCCACATTGATTTATGAGTTGTATTATTTTAGATAGTAACGATTGAAATGGATAGATGCATCTATTTCTTTAATATGGTCGTTGATCAATTGATGTCGGAATGTCAGATTGGTTCATTTTGTAGGGGATATCCACAGGATGTTTTAAATCATTACTAAAATCTTTTAAAGTAATGCATCTATTGCTTGATTAGATGAACCGATATAGTTAACCAAATTATAGGAAAATATAAATTCGAGGATTTCAACATGAGTGATACAGTAGAGCGCGTTAAGAAAATTATCGTGGAACATCTTGGGGTTAATGCTGATAAAGTTGTAGAAAATGCAAGCTTTATCGATGATCTAGGGGCTGATAGCCTTGATACGGTTGAACTCGTTATGGCTTTTGAAGAAGAGTTTGGGGTAGAAATTCCAGATGAAGCTGCTGAAACGATTTTCACAGTTGGCGATGCAGTCAAGTTCATTGATAAAGCTTCTGCGTGATTACTAAAGGGCAAAGGCATGAATTGCTTTTGCCTATATTCTTCGGAGCTCTTTTGAAAAGAGAGCTTTGAGAGGTGAAGTTTAGTTCAAGGTTAGAAGTTATGAGACGTGTTGTTGTTACTGGTTTAGGGTTGGTATCTCCATTAGCTGGTAATACTGAATATAGTTGGAAACGACTTCTTGAAGGAAGAAGTGGTGTCCGACGTATCACAGAGTTTGATGTGTCAGATTTGCCATGCCAGATTGCTGCGCGTATCCCCTTAGGGGATGGAACAGAGGGGACTTATAATGCTGATTTGTATATGGAACCTAAAGAGCAACGTAAAGTTGATGCATTTATTGTTTATGCAATGGCTGCTGCTAACCAAGCGCTTGCAGATGCCGAATGGTTTCCTAAGAGTGATGAAGATCAGATTTGTACAGGTGTGTTAATTGGTTCGGGAATTGGGGGAGTTGAGGGTATTGTTGAAGCTGGTTATACGCTTCGTGATAAGGGCCCACGTCGTGTTTCTCCTTTTTTTATTCCAGGTCGTTTGATTAATCTTGCTTCTGGTTATGTGTCTATTCAATATGGTTTACGGGGGCCTAATCATTCTGTTGTAACGGCTTGTTCAACAGGGGCGCATGCGATTGGTGATGCGGCACGTTTGATTATGTTTGGTGATGCAGATGTCATGGTGGCAGGGGGGGCTGAATCTCCGATAAATCGGATATCTCTTGCAGGTTTTGCAGCTTGTAGAGCTCTTTCCACTTGTCGCAATGATGATCCTGAACGGGCGTCACGTCCTTATGATACTGATCGTGATGGTTTTGTGATGGGAGAAGGAGCGGCAGTTGTTGTTTTAGAAGAGCTGGAACATGCCAAAAAACGAGGAGCGCGTATTTATGCTGAGGTTATTGGCTATGGTTTATCTGGTGACGCTTACCACATTACAGCGCCTTCAGAAAGTGGTGAAGGGGCTCAGCGTAGTATGATAGCTGCTCTTAAGCGTGCACAAGTGAATGTGAGTGAACTTGATTATATTAATGCTCATGGTACATCTACGATGGCTGATTCCATAGAGCTAGCGGCTGTTGAGCGTGTTTTAGGGAGTTATGCACCACAAGTTTCTATGTCATCAACGAAATCATCTATCGGGCATTTACTTGGTGCAGCCGGTGCTGCTGAGGCTATTTTTTCTATTTTAGCTATACGGGATAATATAGCCCCAGCGACACTTAATCTTGACAATCCATCGATTGAAACGAAAATCGATCTTGTACCACACAAACCGCGTGAACGAAAGATTGATACGATTCTTTCTAATTCTTTTGGATTTGGTGGGACAAATGCATCGTTGGTGATGCGACGTTTTAGGGGATAATAAGTATTTTTATTTAATTTTTGCTTTTGAGTTTTCTATTTTATTATAAGGTGAATGAGAAATTATAATATTATCCTTAATCGCTATTGAGGGGTTATGTCCGATGTGAAAAATGGAAATCATTAAAGGACGTAAGTGATTCCTCTTCGAATCATTTAGCAGATAGTTATGACATGTTAATACATAAAAAACGAAAGAAATCATCTATCGTCCGTAATCCGTTGGTCATTCTCGGTCATTTTTTTCTTATGCTGATTGTGATTATTCTTTTTGCCATAAGTATTCCTCTTTATATTGGAAAAAGTATTTTTGAAGAAAAGGGAAAAATTGAGGAAGAACAAATTGTTCTTATCCATCCTGGTACCGGAATTCGTGAAATTGCTTCATTGCTAGAAAAACGTGGTTTCATTCGATCATCAGATATTTTTGTTTATGGGGTTGGTTATCACCAAAAAACAACGCATCTGAAGGCTGGTGAATATTTAATTCCAGCTCATGCTTCGATGCAGGATATTATGGATATTCTTGTGAAAGGAAAATCTATAGAGTATACATTTACAGTACCTGAAGGTTTAACGGTTCAGCAAGTTTTCGATCGATTAGCTGCGAATGAAATTTTGATTGGAGACCTTCCAAAAATTTTGCCTCCAGAAGGTTATTTAATGACGGATACTGTTCGTTTTATTCGGGGAACAACGCGTAAAGAGATTGTAAACAGGTTGCGTGAAGGACAGACAAAATTAATTCATGCTATATGGGCTACGCGTTCACCTGATTTACCCATTAAATCAATTGATGAATTTGTTATATTAGCCTCAATTGTTGAGAAAGAAACGGGAATTGCAGCAGAAAGACCAATGGTTGCTGCGGTATTTTATAACCGCCTTACAAAGCATATGCGTCTTCAATCGGATCCAACAGTAATTTATGGTCTCTTCGGAGGAAAAGGAAAACCATCCGGTCGTGCAATTTATCGTTCAGATCTTGAGAAGGAAACACCATATAATACTTATAAAATTAATGGTTTGCCCCCAACGGCTATTGCAAATCCAGGTCGGGATTCTTTAAAAGCGGTGGCACATCCACCAAGCAGTGATGCACTTTATTTTGTTGCTGATGGTTCAGGAGGGCATGTTTTTTCTCGAACTTTAGAGGAACATAATATGAATGTTCGCAAGTGGCGAGAATTAAAGGCAAAACATTGAATTTATAGTGATAACACATCTTTTTGCATCGTAAATGAGAATCCCAAATATAGTAAAATTTTTCTATTTAAACTTTTTATGAGAATGATAAAAAATCATTTTCTTGTCTGTCACAAGTGGGATTGGCGTATGGATAAAAATATTTAAGAAAGAAGTGAATATACTGCTAATACCTTATCTCAAAAAAGAGCAAAATAACATTGAGAATTGCTAAGAAAACACATTGATTAGGGGAGAGGTTGAGATAATGTATAATTCAAATTTTGGAGAAACATTTATGAACAAAGTAGAGTGATGTAATGACAGTCTTTGAAAGTAAATTGAGTGCTATAAAAATAAATCAACGCCGCGGTTTTTTATTTATTCTCTCTTCACCTTCAGGTGCTGGTAAATCAACAATTTCTCGATTACTTCTAAAAGATGGACAATTAGAGCTTTCCGTAAGTATGACCACAAGGAAAAGGCGTCCTAGTGAAGTAGATGGGCTACATTATCACTTTATTTCAAAGGAAGAGTTTGAATATAAGCGTGATAGAGATGAATTTATTGAATGGGCAGAAGTTCACGGAAATTATTATGGCACTTTGCGTGAAACTGTTGAAAACGCATTGAATGCTGGCCATGATATGTTATTTGATATTGATTATCAAGGTACCGAGCAGCTGCAAAAAAAGATGCTAGGAGACACTGTATCTGTTTTTATCCTTCCACCATCAATGAAAGAGCTTGTTTCGCGTTTACATCGTCGAGCAGAAGATAGTCAAGATATCATCAATTTGCGATTGGAAAATGCACGAACGGAGTTAAAGCATTGGCGTTCTTATGATTATGTTGTGATTAACAAAGATTTAGATCAGTCTTTATCTTTTATTAAATCAATTTATTTAGCTGAAACCGTAAAACGTGAGCGTTGTTCTTATCTTGGCTCTTTTGTTGATGGGCTTATTGCTGAAAAAATCGATAAATGTTGTGATTAAAAAAGGTTTCATAACACAAAGTGCATTTTTTAGAGCACTAGATGCGCTAAAGTTACAAATTCAGAAACCGAGAGCGTTTCAGCACGGCGCATTCCATCAATTCCAGCTTTTTCTAATAGCACTTCACCTCCAAGTGTTTTGAGATTTTGACGAAGCATTTTTCGTCTTTGCCCAAAGGCGGTTTTTGTGACAAGGCTTAGTTTTTGTGCAGAGCAGGCAAGAGGTTGTGTTCGTGGAATAATATGAACAACGGAAGACGTTACTTTAGGTATTGGTATGAAGGCTTGAGGGGGTACATCGAAAGCAATTTTAGCAGTAGTACGCCAGCCAGTTAAGACACTAAGACGTCCATAATGAGTAGATTGAGGTTTAGCTGTAATCCGTTTGGCAACTTCACGTTGAAACATCAATGTCATTGATTCATAAAAAGGAGGCCATGGTTCAGTCAAAAGCCAATTTAATAAGAGTTTTGTCCCAATATTATAGGGAAGATTTGCAATAATACGAGGTTTTTCTGGGCTTGTTTCAAAGAGTTTTGAGAAGTCTTGCTTTAGTGCATCATTACAAATAACTTTTAATTTTTTAGGGTAGTGTTTTTCTATTTCTAAGAGAGCCGGTATGCAGCGCTCATCGCGTTCTATTGCTGTTACAATGGCACCCTTTGCTAGCAAGGCACGTGTGAGACCTCCAGGACCAGGACCAATTTCAAGAACAGGTTTTCCTTCTATATTGCCTGCTTGATGAGCAATTTTAGATGTTAAATTAAGATCAAAAAGAAAATTCTGCCCCAAAGATTTATGCGCTTGCAATCCATATATATCAATGACCTCACGCAGAGGAGGGAGATTATCTATTGGCATGGTATTAAACTATTTTTTGCAAGTTGATTTGCAAGTTTAAGAGCAGCAATAAAGCTTTCGGGAGAGGCTATCCCTTTATCAGCAATGTCAAAAGCAGTTCCGTGATCTGGAGACGTGCGAATAAAAGGTAGACCTAACGTGACATTAACAGTGCTGTCAAAGTCTAATGTCTTAACAGGGATAAGGGCTTGATCATGATACATACAAATGGCAACGTCATATGCCTTTCTTGCACATTCATGGAACATTGTGTCGGCAGGTAGCGGGCCTGCAATATTGAGTCCTTTCTTTTTAAGATATTCAATAGCAGGAGTGATAACTTCAATATCTTCTTTGCCCATTGCACCTCCTTCTCCAGCATGAGGATTAAGACCAGCAACAGCTAGTCGGGGTGACGTTATTTTAAACCGTGTTTTTAAGTCACATTCAGTAATAAGTACCGTTTGAATAATTAAATCACGGGTAAGCTGTGAAGGAACATTTTTAAATGGAATATGAACAGTTATTGGTACTGTTTTTAATCGAGGTCCTGCTAACATCATAACTGGATGATAGTATTTATGAAAAGCTTTATGGGCTAAATCAGCTAAAAATTCTGTATGACCTGGAAATTGAAAACCGGCATCATAAAGATTCTTTTTTGCAATAGGACAAGTGATAAGTGCACATGCATGGCCATTTTGAATCAATTGAACACAGCGTTTAATTGCTTCAATAATTCCAGCGGCATTATTCGATGAAGGTATACCTAATTGATCACTTTGTTTGTTTTTTAACGGGATGATAGGAAGAGCGTTTTGAAAATTTTTTGCAGGATTATTGATTAAAACAGATTGCACCTCAACATCAATCTGTAAAAAACGAGCGCGCGAACGAATAACATCTGGATCAGCAAGAAGTACAAAAGGTGGAATTTGGCGCGTAACACGCAAATTCCACGCTTTTAATACTATTTCAGGACCAATACCGGCAGGATCACCACCACTAACAATAAGAGCAGCCATTATGAATTTTGAATGCGTGCCACTCGCCGCAGTTCTCCTAAATATTTGTCGCTTAATTCTTCAAGTTTTTGCGGGCTTCTTTTTTTACTATCTTGAAGAGAAAATATCAGTCGAGCGACATAATCATCAGAAACTCTTTTTATTTTGCAGACAGCAATTGCTTCAATTCCATCAGATGTCTCTTGTAATTTTGTCATTTTTCCAGCAGGCGTTTCAAGAATAGCTTGTTCCCATGCATTAGGAAGTTGTGGCTCCAGAAACTTTCCTAAGTGGCGGATAGTAACGTCTAAAATACCTCTTGCTTGATTGTGAGCATTGGCACATCCACGGAAATGTGCGCGAAAATTACTTGCTTCTCTTTGACGTCTTTCAAAGATCTCTGAACGACGATGTGCAGGAATGACAAAAACAATTCGCTGTAATGTATATTCGTTGGTTGAAGGTTTTACACCACCATTTTTTAATATTCTGCGTACAGCTTCTTGTTCGCTAATCATACCTGTTTCAGCTTGATAGCGTGCGCTAACAAGACGCCCCCATCCTATTTGTCCACGGATGTAATCTTTAAAGTGTTGCACTGTGATCTCAGTTTGGATCAGAATCTGGTTGAGCTGATCAATCGTCATATTATTTTGTGTCGCAAAATTCTCAAAAGCTCTATCAACTTCATCATTGCTTACTTCAATATTAAGACGTTTTATTTCAATATTTTTTAGCTTTTCGTCAATAAGCTCTTTTTTAGCCTGTGCCACCAAATTGCCTTGCTTTTGTTGTAATCTGAGAAAAGCAAGGCGTCTTTGTATATCATAATTTGTGATGGGGTTGCCATTAACTGTAACAACAATAGAAGTCTGCGCAAAGACTGTCGGAATCAAAAATCCATTTATTAACAGGCTACTTACGCTCAAAGACGCAATATAAAATAAAGCAAGAAAACGCTTTTTCAATTTATTCATGTAAATAGGCTTTCGCATTGTTTATTAATTCTCATCAACAACTTAAAATACACGCTTTCTTTCATAAAAACAATGATAAGTTAAATGACTGATACATTCCCTTTATAAATTAATCTATCTTTTTTCCGATATCTGCAATCGTACGCAATGAAAGAGAGAAATTAAAGTTTTGCAAGGGTGCTTTCCTGCCTGGATTCGTTACCTGTTGATAACCGAATGTTAACCCGAAACATTCATCCATATAACTCAAGCTAATTCCTCGCTTTATAAATGTACCAGATACTAAATCATAACCGGCGTTGCTATTAATGGACCAATAATCTGCCAATTTAAGTCCTGTTTGAAAAGAAATTTCTTGGCGCTCTTGAGAATATTCATAATCTGGTTGCTTTGCGATATAGGCATATTGTAGAGCTGCCCAAAAATTTTGCCATTTTTGTGATGCTTCGATTTCACTACGGCGGATTTTTCCTGTTTTTTTGTCAAAGCGTCCACGCGTTTCTAAGGAAAAACCACTTTTATGGGTTGTACCAAACATTGCAACATAGTCTGAACGTTTTGCCTCTAAGCTAGAATGAGTACCGACATTGATAAAGTCCTTTTCTGCAAAAGAATTCTTTCCTGCTAGATGAAAGGATTGTCCAATGAGACCATAAAGAGACCAATTATCATTAAGGCTTCCAGAATATCTTATACCTATATTGGCTCTTGTACCACCTTCTACACGATCATAACCAGAAAATTTGTCTCGTTGAAAGAGAGTGGTTGCATCAAAGACAAAGCTTTGAGCATCTTCATTAGGAATTTGTCCAATATATTGTTCATTATTGCGTATAAAAATTTGTGCAGTTGGTTCTATAATATGTGTAGAATGATCAGCTGTAATGAGGAAGGGATAGCGTAGTTCCAACCCTGCTGTTGCCATGCCACGAATTGCTGAACCATGAATTGCGGATAAGGCATTGTTTTCTATAGAATCTGTGTGATTTTCTCTTGCATTGGTTGTAATGATATCAGCTCGTAGAGAGAGAAGAGGGGTTAAGATGAGTCCGTTGTGCGTGTTGAAGCGCTTTTTCCACTGAAGCTCGTTTGTTAAACGCAAACTATTTCCAGCCATACCAGAAAGTTTTACTGTGTTGAGAGGGTTTCCGTTCTGGTCGGGTGAACTGAAGTCAGCATGGCGACGATAAACTGATTGCATATTACTATGGAAGGTAAGCTCTCCATTATAAATGGGTTCATCTGGTGTGAAAAAATAATCGATGCGTGGTAAGACCCACGCTTGCCGAGAGTGACGTTCATAATGAGGATCATTCAATATTGAATCTTGAACTTTAAAATGATAAAAACGCATATCAAAATAATTTTTTCCTGCAAGACCATTCAGATAGATCTGAGAAAGTTGTGTAGGATTGTTATAGTTTTCAAGTTTATAGGCACGACTAAAATGCCGATCTGATTGTGCAAGAATATCCCATCCATAAGTCCAGTGTGAATTAATACGAAAATCCCCCTTTGTCGCCAGCATATAACGGTTTTTATGTTGGGCATCAATCGTATCATTATCAAATCTATGCGGTTTCATTTGATATATATGAGCAAAGCGAATGTTATAACGTCCCGTTTTTAAACGCTGACGCCATTCCCCTTCGGTTAAAAGCCCTTGTTGGGTATAAACCGTAGAAGAAAGGGTAAAATCATAATGGGGGGCGAGATTCCAGAAATAAGAATTCTTTATCCCCATACCGAGATAATCAGTATAAAAAAAATGAGGAGTAAGCAGACCGCTAGCACGCCTAACAGTTGGATCATAGATCTCAAAATTTGGAAATTTTATAATCGGTACACCAAAAACTTCAAAACTGCTATTTTCAAACCGAATTTTTTTGATGCTATTATTCCATATGATCTTTCTTGCTTTAATTTTCCATAGGACGTCTCGATCTGGTTTATAAGAGCAAGGTTCACAGGCTGTATAGGTTGCATTTTCAAAGACTGTTATGTGGTTGTGTTTGCGTGTAGCATTTTGGGCTGAAAAGTGAACATTGTTGGCTGTATCAATACGTAAGGCGTTTACAAAACCCTCGCCAAGATCTTTGGTCATATCAATTTGGTTGGAATAAATTTTATTACCATCCTTTTGAGTAATTTCAACGTTCCCTTGTGCTATAAGCCGTCCTGTTTTTTGATTGTAAATAATTTTTTGAGCGACAACTTTATTGCCATCATATTCGATTTGAACATTACCGTGTGCAGAAACAGTGTTTTCATCACGATTGTAGATGAGTTCATCCGCAGAGAGCAAAAGAGGAGGTTCCGGATTTTGAATGCGACTTTGAGAAGGAGATAGAAGGCTTTGAGCGTGCGCACAATAAGACAAAGCACTTCCTAAAATAACCCCTATAACACTTTTAAAAGCGAGAGCACTTAATTTTGTTAAAATAGTTTTTTTAAGTGTTAATGCTTTCACTTAGCCATCCTCTTTATGAAGTAAAAAAGAGATTCCTAAGAATAACGCAATAACAACGGGTGTCCAAGCTGCAATAATTGGTGGAATATATCCAGCATTACCAAAAGCTTGAACAAGTACGGAAATAACATAAAGCATAAACCCAGCTATTACGCCACCAAGAATCAACATTCTAGATTGCCCAAAACGTGTAAAATTTAAAGATACAGTTGCTGCAATGAGGGTCATTGCCACAAGCAATGCCGGTAATGCAATCAAAGATTGAAAATACATATCAAAATTATTAGCAGAATAGCCAAATGAACGTGCAATCATAATTTTTTTTGGCAATTGGTAAAATGGAATAGTTGCGGGATTCACTAAACGTTCCGTTAAAAATTCAGGTTTTAGATTGGTTTTTATTTGCAACACGGTAAATTTTTCAGGAGGATGCCCTATTTTATAGATTGTTCCATTTGTTAATAGCCAAAATCCATTAGTCAAGGTTGCTTTTGGGGCGTTAATCCAATTTTTGACGGTTGCGTTGTCATTGTATTGTACAAAGGTTGCATCGAGAAGAGAAAGTCCTTGATCGGTGATAGATTTGGCGCCAATGGTTGTTCTGCCTAAATTTGTACGTTGTGTTAACCAGTGGATACTTGTATTGTGAAGAGGTGTTAGTACATTGTGATTGCGCCATTCAGTCATCTTTTTTTCTGCTTGAGAAAATCCCCATGCAGCAAGTGGATTAATGAGAAGAATTGAAAATAATCCCAAAAGAAAAGCTCCAAAACAAGCTGGCATAAGAAATTGCCATGCAGAAACACCGATTGAACGAGTCACTACAAGTTCAAGTTTTTTGTTGAGCGAGATAAGCGTTGCCATTGCAGAAAAGAGTGCAATGAAAGGGATAAGTTGTTGCATGATAAAAGGGATGCGTAAAGCAGAGAGGAAAAATGCATCTTTTGCTGTATAATGCGGAAGGGAAGATAGCCTACCGGAATTCTCTGTGAAATCGATTAAAAGAGCAAGAACAAAAATGCTTCCCCAGAAATAACAAGTTATTTTAAGATACCGTATAAAAAAATATCGTCCAAGTGTCCACCCAATCATGATATTTTATCCGAGGAATCTTGAGATTTTCGCTGTTCAAATTTGTTCATTATTTTTTGAAAAGCGATTTGAAGTATCTCATTAACTTTTGTGGGAAGCCCAATTTTATGATTCGTTAAAAGCATAAAAAAGACAAATGCACTTGTTCCTATGGGTATAATATAAAGGAGAGGAACGTATGCAAGATCGCTTTTTGATTTTTCTGCGAAAAAATATCCTATCCAATACACCAGAAAAGAAAGGGCAATTGCCGAGAGATTTGCGGAATGACGAGCTTGTCGATGGGAGCGTACATCTCCTGCCGCTGCTAATGCAATAAGTGAAAAAACAATAGGGTAGAGCCATTGTGTTAATCTGCGGTGAAATTCAGCTTTATATTGGAGTGGTTTTCGTTGATAGTAGGGATCTTTTGGGTCAGGGTTTTGTAAATAAGAAAGAGACTGATCTTTTGGATAAAGAGTAGGTGTTTTATCACTGGGGATAAACTCTCCTAGGCTAAAAGTATATGAGCTAAATTGCACGATTGAAACACTGTTATTTTGATGATTGACTCTTTCTATTTCACCGTTATTGAGAACCAGAAAACTGCCGTTTTTATTGCTCACAATGGATGCGTCTGTTGCATAATAAAAAAGATCAGTCTTAGGATCACGCTGGTCGGCAATGAAAAGGCGTTCAAGTGTTCCGTTTGGATTTCGTTCGCCAATTTCTATGTAAAGGTTATTGGCGAGTTTTTGAAAGCTCCCTTCACTAATGAATAGATTAATAAGATCAAAATGAGCGCTTGCTAGCATTTGTCGCATATGAAGACGCGCTTGAGGAACAACAAAATTAGCTATAGAAAAGGAGATACAGGATGCAACAATAGCAAGAAGAAGGATAGGTTTCCAAACAGTACTTTTAGGAAAACCAGAGGCATTGATGACAGCAAATTCTGAGTCTTGATGCATTGCTGAGAGGATGGTTGTAACTGCGATCACTAATGCAAATGGAATGACAAGAAAAATAACAGAAGGAACCAATGAAAGTGAAAATTGTAAGACTGTGAGGAGTGTTTGTTTACTTGTTGTGAGAAAGTTTATCCGTGCAAGAATTTGTATAGTCCAACTAACGCCCACTGCTGCAATCATGACAGAACTAAACAAAACAAGGACACGTTTCAGGATGTAGAACTCAATAATACGCATAAATTGGGGAAAATCCTCAGTCTTTAATTCGATAGCAAATATTTTTACTGCTTTCGGTTAAAATGTAATAAAGTTTGAAAAAATATCCTTTCATGAATTGGATATTTTTACCAAATAAATAATATAAAATTGCCTATGAGGTCCTCTTTAAATTTTCCGTACATTATATTTTATTTTCAACTATAGTCTACAAAGAATCTAGAAAATAACTTAAAAAACTTTTTTATTAACGTTGAAAATAAAAATTATTGTCTTTTAAAGACACGTGCAAAAAGATGATGCATCTCCATCAAAAAAGAGGGTTTATATCTTGAACCGTTTCCTTTGTATTAGAGATATAGAAGTTTTTTTAAAAAGATGTTAGCTTTTTTATAAAGAATGATGAAGGCTTAAGAGATTGGATATTTTATTCTATCATTTGACGCAGTCAACGCTGAAGGATATTTTGCCGACGCTTGTGGAGCGTGCATTGGCTCGTTTTGGTAAAGTAACAATACAATGTGTGAGTAAAGAACAACGCGATTCTATAGATATACATTTATGGGTTTATGCTGATGAATCATTTATTGGACATGGAACGGAGTGTGATCAATATTCAAACTTTCAGCCTGTATTTCTGACGACAGGACAAGAAAATCCGAATGATTCAAAGGTTCGTTTTCTCATAGAGGGAGCTGTTTGTTCGGATATTGATGCTTATCAACGGCTTGTCGTGATATTTGATGGTAGAAGTGAAGAGCAGTTGAATCTCGTTCGTGCACAGTGGAAAAAATATAAAATGGAAAATCATAATTTAACGTATTGGCAACAGACTGAAGATCGTCGCTGGGAAAAACAGGTTTAATGCGTCTCGTATCTATTGCTCTGATTTTTATAGGATTGCTGGGAATAGTAAATCCAGCACTTTTTATTACGGAAGGTTCAGGGGGAGGGCGTTGGGTTTTTATTGTGATTTTTCTTTTAGGCATGCTAAAGATATGGCCTATAATTAAAAAAACGAAACGCCATGATGATGATTATTGATCGAATTTTGCTTATTTTATGGGCTGTGATGTTGTCCTTCTTTTGCGTGTCGTGGTTGGGGACAACGCATATCTTATCAAAAATGTTTGCTGTTGCTTATATGAGTAATATTGCAGATTTTTTATTTTTCTTTTTGAGTGCATTGTTTGCGGGAATATTGTGGTGGAAAATACCTCAACCCCTGTCTTTAAAAACAAAACTGGCAGCATTTTTGCCGCCAGTCCTTATTTTATTCTTCGTTATTATATTTTAGTTGGATATTTCATCATCTGTAAATCCGACGAAGCAAATCAGTGAAATAAAAGAAGCAAGAAGCAAATAATAACCGATATAAGATGTATCGAAATGTTGCACCAGATATTCTGCAATATAAGGCGCGAGAGAAGCTCCTATGATAGCAGATAAATTGAAAGTGATAGAAGAACCGGTATATCGGATTGCTGTTGGGTATGGTGAAGCCAAAACAGCACCAAGAGGACTGTATATCATTCCCATGAGAGACAAACCAATAACAGACATTGCAAGGACTCCTATAACTCCAGAATTTAAGAAATAAGGAATTGCGAAAGAATAAATACCGGTGATGATTGTAATCCAAATCATCAAAGTTCTACGTCTAATACGGTCAGCGAGTTTTCCAGTGATGACAGTAAAAATCCCACAAAAAATAGCACCGACAATTTCGATTTGAAGAGCTTGATGAAATGGCAATTGCAGATGGTTTGTTGAATAGCTTAACAAATATGTAGTAACCAAGTAAAACAAAACAAAAGTTGCCATACCAGAAAATACTCCAAGAAATAGGATTCGTGGACATTTTAAAAAGACATCTATGATAGGAACTTTGACATGTTCTTTACTTTCAAGAGTTTTTTTGAATTGAACAGTTTCATTA
Source organism: Bartonella sp. CL435QHHD (assembly GCF_042195095.1). Taxonomy (NCBI): domain Bacteria; kingdom Pseudomonadati; phylum Pseudomonadota; class Alphaproteobacteria; order Hyphomicrobiales; family Bartonellaceae; genus Bartonella; species Bartonella sp. CL435QHHD. Next base: position 5,989 of record NZ_JBHINS010000083.1, on the reverse strand, counting down.
ATTGAAAGACGGACCCATAATCCTATAATCATAAAAACAACTGAAGCAATAAAAGGAATACGCCATCCCCAAGCTAAAAGTTCCGCACGATCAAGGAAATGCAACAGAGCTAAATAAACAGCAATAGATAAAAACAAACCTATTGAAACGCCTAATTGGGGGAACATCGCATACCAGCCGCGCTTTTCTGGAGGGGCATTTTCTGTTGCGAGTAAAACAGCGCCTCCCCATTCTCCTCCTAATCCCATTCCCTGTCCAATACGGCACAAGGTTAAGAGGAAAGGGGCAAACCACCCTGCTATTTCATAAGTAGGAAGAAAACCAATAATGACTGTTGAAAGACCCATTGTGAGAAGAGAAGCAATAAGTGTTGCTTTTCTTCCAATTTTATCCCCAAAATGTCCAAAAACAACTGATCCAAAAGGGCGGGCAAAAAAGGCTGCTCCAAATATGAGGAAAGATTGTAAAATGGCAGTCTGATCATTTTGTGTTGGAAAAAACACATGAGGAAATATAAGAGCTGCGGCAGTGCCAAAGACATAGAAATCGAAGAATTCAATTGTTGGTCCAATAAGGCTTGCAAATAAAATTCGACGAGGGGAGTTTCTGTTGCTTGTAGCTTTCATTTCTGAGTTTATAGACATGAATAGAATGTCCCTTTCAGTATATGACAAATCAAATAACGAGTTAACTGACTATAAGTATAGAAATTTCAAATCAGTGTCGAGTCAATATTATGACACTTCGTTATATATTAGAACAATGATTATGGACTGATGAGTATGAATAAGTGCTCTAGATATTATCCAAAATGAATAAAATAAAGACGCTGCTTTAAATGCTGTAGAAGATGGCAATAGGTGGCTATAAACGCAGCTCTCATTCACATTGCTGTTTCCTTTAAAGTTTAATGCCATTTTTATCTATTAAGGGATCAATCTTATTCGTAGATCAGTATTTAGTGTCTCAAAATATTAAAAATATTTTTTATGGATGCAATTGCAACACTTTTAAAGTGTATCTAAAATAAATTAAATCTTTTAGTTGTGTATGCATTTTAAAGCACAAGGTGTATATTTCGTCTATCAGAGCTTAATCCATCGTATGCTTTGCTATCTTAAAAGACATGAGGTTGAGCAATTACGTTGTGTTGTTTTTGTCTATGCACTTTTTTCTAAATGGGGGAATTTAAATTTGAAATTATGGAGTGTGAATAATGCACCGCAAAATGAAATTAAGTTTTTATGCATTAATGACCAGTGGTTTTTTTGTCAAGATTGCGAGTGCAGATGGAGTAGCTACACCAAGAGAAAAGTTATTAACACCAGTAAGTATCAGTGAACATCTAGAAGAGACAAGAAAGTTGTTATCGGAAGTAAGGGGATTAAAAGAAAAAAAGGGGGGATCAAAAAGGATAGAGAATAAACAGAGAGCAGAAGGAAGTAATCCTTCAGAAGAGGGGAGGAAGAGATTAGAAAACCTATTCTTTGAAGTACTCACAAATTCAATAATTTATGATGATATTGCCGTTTATATTACTGACCGTGATTCTGAGGACTCTGGTAAAAAAGTAAATAGCTTTAATTATGAAGACGCTGGATATTCTATCAATAATACGGTTCAGGAGGGTGGAAAACTTTACATTGATGCAGCAAGTGTTAGCAGGGATACGACAATTGAGCATGGTGGGATTGAGTTTGTCCAAAACTTGAGCATTTCAGAATATGCCGCTGTTAAAAAAGGGGGTAAACAAATTGTTGAGAGTGGTGCAAATGCAGAAGGTACTAAAATTTATGGTGGCGAGCAGATTATTTTTGGTAAGGGAAGTCTTGGATCTGGTTTGTTGCGTAAAGATAAGGCAAGTAGTGCTTATAACACCGAAATTTATGCTGAAGATGGAATACTAGGACTACAAAGTGTCTATAGTGGGGGGATGGCTGTTGACACAAAGATTATGAGAGGCGGTGTCCAGAATCTTTATGGTGAAGAGAATTTTCATAACGGCTTCTCAGAAGATGCTGATACAGCCGATACAGAAGATGAAGATTTTACAATTAATGAGGGGGCTTTTGCACTGAGTAGCGAACTTTTTAAAAATGGTATGCAGAATATCTTTGCAGGAGGGAATGCGAGTGAAGTTACTTTATACGATAGAGCTATTCAGAATATATATGATTCTGGATATGCGGATAATCTAACTATTAATCATCAAGCAAGGTCATGGGGTTTTGCTGGTGCGATATTAGGTGAAAATACAAATGTTCATGATTTTGGTAGTCTTTATCTTTATGCTGGGAATGGTGAAGCTGTTACGGAAGTAGAAAATCTTAATTTAAATGGAGAAGATAGCAAACTATACATTATTGCGTCTGAAGATAACGGCAAAAAACCTGAGATTAATGTTAAGAATTTAAAAGGAAGTGGCAGAGTTATTTTTACGTCTTTAGGGACGAATAAGCTCTATTCTCAACTTAATATTGATGATCTTTCAGGTTCTTTACATTTCGATTTTAATGTCAATTTTGCCAAGCAGCTTAGTGATTATCTTGTGATTAAAAAAAGGGGCTCTGGTTCTCACACAATAAGTGTGGCTGATTCTGGGCGTGAAATTACAAATTCTTCTTACAAAAAGCTTAAATTAATTACTGATCGCAGCGGAAATGCCCATTTTACTCTGACAAACACTTTTGGTGAAAAAATCGGAACTATTGATGCCGGAACCTATCGGTACAGTTTGAAACATAGAAACAATAAGGGTACTGGTAAAGTTTGGTACTTAGATGCAAACCACACCATTGATGAGACAACTTCTCAAGTTTTTGATAGTGTATTGAAACCATATACTGGTTCATCAAGTGATTTACTTACAGAACTCACAATTGATCAAGGAACAACTGTTTCTATTGCAGATCCTAGCTTTGACACGAGTAGCAAGGAAGTTGATAGCAATGGAGAAACTTCAATTAGTAATACAGTTAAAGATGGTGGAAAGCTTTCCGTTTATAGCGGTGGTTTTAGCTTGTATACGACAATTCAAAGAGGTGGCACTGAGCTTATTAAAACACAGGGTCTTTCACAGGATACTATTGTTCATAAAGGTGGGCAACAAAAGGTTGAAGATGGGGGAAAAGCTGAAGGGGCTAAAATTTACGGTGGTGAGCAGTTTGTTTCAGGAAAGTCTGATATCAAAGGTGAGATGGTAAGAAGCAGTGCCTATGACACTATCGTTTCTGGTAAAAATGGAGTGCTAGGATACCAGAATGTGTACGATGATGGAGAGGTTTTTAACACAAAGATCATGGAAGGAGGGATACAAAATCTTTATGTAGAAGAGGATCTAAACGATTATAGCAGTTTTGCATTTGATACGAAGGTCTTTTCTGGTGGAGAGCAACACATTTTAGCGGGGGGAATCGCGATTGGCGTTCTTTTACAAGGGAATGCTTTCCAAGCAATAGATTTAGGAGGCTATGTAAAGGATTTAATAATTAAAGATCAAGCACAATCGTGGTTACATTTTGGTGCAACATTAGAAGGAAGCACTATGATTCATGATTCTGGACGGATTTATCTTTATGCTGGTGCTGAGCGATCTCGTACTGAAGTAGAAAAAATTGTCTTAAATGGCAGAGATACAAAATTGTACGCGATTGCCTCTAATATAGATGGTGAAAGTTCTTTGATTGAGAATCTGAGTGGGAATGGTCGTGTTATTTTTACTTCTACCGTGTTTAATCCACATTACTCTAAACTTGAGATCAATGATCTTTCAGGGAGTTTACATTTTAGGTTGCATACTAATTTTGCAGAACAGCGCGGTGATTATCTTCTGATAAAACAAGGATCAGGTAATCACACCATAAGTGTTATCGATTCTGGTGTTGAAATGACCAATTCTCCTCTACAAGATCAGAATTTAGTTTTGGAGCTTGATTTAATTCATGTTCAAAGCGGAAATGCGCATTTTACTCTGACAGATTTTTCTGGTGAAGAGACGAGTACGATTGATGGTGGAGCCTACATATATGGCTTAAAGACAAAAGATGATAATGGGGGAAAGACTTGGTCTTTGGCTACATCACAAATAACTTCTGCTCCTGTAATTCCTTCACCTCATGTGGAGTCGCCTATAGATAAGCTTCCTGAAAAAGAAGAAAATATGACATCGTCAAAAGATTTTAGTATCTCTGATGTAATTCATTACAGCATTGGGGAAGGAGGAGGAATTCTACAAAGCTCTTTGCTCGGTGATGATAACGTAGTTTATGTCTCTGATGATGGAGAGCAAGGTGTTCTTAAGAAGTCTATTAATAATACAATTCAGGGATCAGGAAGACTTTATGTTGAAGCTGGTGGTTTCAGTAAAAATACAACCATTGAAAATGGTGGTACTGAGATTGTAGGGGAACAGGGGGTCTCAGAATCTACGATTATTTACGAGGGTGGAAAACAAAAAGTGGAGGGGGGAGGCTCTGCATTGAGAGTTGAAGTTTATGGTGGGGAGCAGCTTGTTTTCGGAAATGGTTATGTAAATGGTGGAATTGTGGGGAGCAGTGCTTATAACACGACACTTTATGGTCAAGGTGATACGCCGGGACAGCAGAATGTATATGATGATGGGATGGCTGTGGGAACAAAAGTGATGAGTGGAGGAGTACAAACTCTTGCTAAGTGGTTTCCTAATGATGATAACTTTGCAGAAAAAGCCGGCGGTTTAGCTGTAAATGCTGAAATCTTTTCAGAGGGTGTGCAGCGTGTTTTAGCAGGAGGTGAAGCAAATACAGTCATTTTACGCACTGGTGGTGTTCAAGAAGTCTATGCAGGTGGAATTGTAAAGAATCTAACGATTGAAGGTAATGCTAATTCATGGATTTCTCCTGGTGCAATATTAGGAGGAGAAATAAAAGTTCAGGATTTTGGTGGGCTCCATCTTGATGCTGGAGACGATGGTCAACAAACTATAGTAGAAAACATTGAATTAAATGGAGAAGACGCTCAATTATACTCCGTTGCTCGTGGGTTTGACGACAAAAGTACACGCATTCAGCAGTTAAGCGGTGTAGGAAAAGTCATTTTTACCTCTTTTGAAGATGATTTATATTACTCTCAGCTTTACATTGATAATCTAGCAGGGAGTCTACATTTTAACTTTAATGTTAGCCTTGCAGAAGAAAAAGGTGATTACCTCTTTATTGAGAATGGGAGTGGTTTTCATACAATAAGTGTCGTAGATTCTGGTATTGAAATTGTTGATCCTTCTTCAGCAGGACTTGATTTAATTTTTGATCAAAGTGGTGGCGCACATTTTACCCTGAGAAGCTTTTCTGGTGCAAATGTTAAAACTATTGATGGCGGAACCTATACGTATGGTTTAAAACAGAGAATTGATGAGGATGGGGGTGAAAAAGTTTGGTATTTATCTGCAGTATTTATTGATAATGTTTCATTTCTCAACAGTTTACCACGTAGTAGAAGCAGATCTGTGCGGCATTTAAATCAAAATCAATCAGTTTCTTCTCTTTCAACGATTGCAGCACCACAAGCACATGTTATTAAATTGCCACGTCGAAGAAAAAACCGCCAAAACTTGAGTCAAAGATCTCCAGTTTTTGTTTCTTCAACTGTTTCCTCTCTTGGAAGTCACGTTATTGAAGTCTCAGGTCCAGCGAGTTCTCATCCTCTTTCTGCTGAAGAGCAACAAACTGCTGTTTCAGAATCTTCTCACTCTTTAGCCGATCAGATGATTGTGCGTCCAGTTCATAAAGAACAACCTTCTCCACAATTGAGTGAGACGCTTTCAGTTTCTCACTTTTTGACTACGCCCTCTACAGATGCAGTATTGTCTATGTCTGTAGCTCCAGCGATGGTGTTTCACAACGAAATGCAAACAGTGCGTGCGGGAAGAGGGATTCTAGATAAAAGTAAAAAGAATGCAGCTTTATGGACCTATGCGATTAAATCTAAAGAGAGTATTGCGACAGAGCATATA